>ONSD01000096.1 GCA_900320385.1 uncultured Bacteroidales bacterium | reverse complement strand
GCCGATATGCAGAAGGCAAGGGCGGCAGTAAGGAAAGAAAGAGTTCTCATCATGAAGCGAAGATACGGATTATTTGGTTATTTTTGCACAGATGAATCCACAAGACTCAAACAAAGTGCGCCTGAGCTTCGAAGTGCAGAGCTACGAAGCCGACCTTTCCAGCCGCATCAAACCATTCTACATACAGAACCACATCCAGGAAGCGGCTTACAAAGGGGCGGCTTTCTGCGGTTCCGACCACGAGACTCTCAGGGACATGGGCGTCGCATGGGTGCTGAACCGCATACATCTGCGTTTCAGCGAACTGCCCCGATGGGGAGACAAGGTGGACATAGACACCTGGTCCCGCGGTCAGCAGGGAGTGTTATGGCACCGTAACTTCCTGATGTACAATGGAGACCGCTGCATAATGGAAGGAACCTCGGCTTGGACTGTACTGGACCTGGGAAGCCGCAGCCTCTTCCGCGGTGAAATGCCTTTCGACGTCACCAGGCATCTCGCGGAGGACACCCTCCCGTTCTGCACAAAGATCCCCGTGCCCAAAGACCTCGTCCTCGATGATGCCGGCAGCCATGCGCCCCTTTTCAGTGAAATCGACACCAACTCGCATGTGAACAACTGCCGCTACACCGAATGGGCCATGGATTCCCTCCCCTTCGATTATCTCCTCAACCATACGCTCAAAGACTTGGAAATCAACTACTACCGCGAAATCCACCCCGGTTCCAGGGTGGACTTCAAACGAGGAGGCAAGGACGGGCGCTGGTACTTCGAAGGCAGCGTCGACGGAAATCTGTGCTTCGTGGTGGCAATGGATTTCGGACGAGATTCATAAGACAAAAACACAATAAAATGAAAAAGTTCTTCAAGATATTGGTTGTCCTGTCGATGCTGTTCGCAGCCGGACATAACCTCAGTGCTCAATGGTACTACGGAGGCGGCATAGCAGGCGGCTTCTACCTCGGCCGCGGCGGAATAGGTTTCGTACCCGAAATCGGCTACCGTTTCACGCCCCACCTATCCGCCGGAGCCCAAGCCGGATACATATACGACAACGGCAAGTCCTACAACACCCATCGCATCATTGCATCCCCGTACCTGAGGGCCCAGTACGTCGTAGGAAGGTTCCTGCACCTGTATGCCGACCTTTTCGCCCAGTACAACCACCTCACGTACAAGTATCCCGACCACACCACCACGGCAGAGCCCTTCAAGACAGGCCTCGCGCCGGGCCTTGCCATCCCCATGGGCGGACGGTCCTACTTTACCGCCCGCATAGGTTATCTGGGGTACAGCAATTACGGCGGATGGGATTATCACATCAGTTCTTCGGACGTTTACCTCGGTTTTGCGATAGGGTTCTGATGCTGTTGGAAGATTGCTGACATTTCGTTATCTTTGTACCCGGTTTGCCACAAAACCGTAACACTTTCGACCTTTTATGGAAATCTTTGTAAGCAATGAGACTGCGCGCCTGAGAGCCGTGGTCCTGGGTTTGCCGCAATCGAACGGCCCTGTTCCCACCCTGGAACAGACCTATGACAGCAAATCCTACGAATCAGTGAAGAACGGGGTGTATCCCTCGCAGGAGGATATCATCGCGGAGATGGATGCATTCGAAAAGATACTCCGCAAGTACGACGTCGACGTATACCGCCCCAGGCTCGTGAAGGACTGCAACCAGATCTTCGCGCGTGACGTCGGCTTCGTAATCGACGACAAGATAATAGTTTCCAACGTCATCCCCGACCGCCAGGAGGAGATCGACGCATATGAAGACATCTATGCGCTCATCCGCTACAAGCAGATATACAACCTGCCCGAAGCGGTGCATGTGGAGGGCGGTGACGTCATACCGTTCAACGACTACATCTTCGTCGGCCAGTACGCTTTTTCCGATTATCCGCAGATCAAGACGGCGCGCACCAATACCCTGGCCATCGACTATCTGCGCATGATCTTCCCGAACAAGAAGATAGTGCCGCTCAACCTCCGCAAGAGCGACACCGATCCGCGCGAAGGCATCCTGCATCTGGACTGCACCTTCATGCCGGTAGGCAAGGACATGGCCATCATCTACAAGCCCGGATTCCTCAATCCCCGCGACGCCGACCGCCTGATTTCCCTCTTCGGCAAAGACAAGGTCCTGGAACTCACCCAGGAAGAAATGTACTGGATGAATTCCAACATCTTCAGCATATCCCCGGACGTCGTGGTGGTGGAAGAGCATTTCACCCGTCTCAAGGAATGGCTCGAATCGAAAGGCATGACCGTCGAAACCGTTCCCTACAGGGAGATCTCGAAGATGGGCGGCCTGCTGCGCTGCTCTACCCTTCCTTTAAGAAGAGATAAGTAAATAACACTGAAACAATAACTTGATCATGGAGAAAAAACTAACATCCGCCGATTACATCGCCATGGAGGACAAGTACGGCGCACACAACTACCATTCACTTCCCGTAGTCCTCGAAAGGGGCGAAGGCATCTATGTCTGGGGTGTGGACGGAAAGCGTTATTTCGACTTCCTCTCCGCTTATTCAGCGGTTAACCAGGGTCATTGCCACCCGCAGATAGTCAAGGCCCTTCCCGAACAGGCGGGCAAGCTTTGCCTCACCTCGCGCGCTTTCTACAACGACTGCCTGGGACCGTACGAGAAGTTCGCCACCGAATTCTTCGGTTACGACAAGCTCCTCCCCATGAACTCTGGAGCCGAAGCGGTGGAGACCGCCCTCAAACTCGCCAGGCGCTGGGGCTACAAAGTGAAGGGCATTCCCGAGAACGAGGCGCTCATCATAGTGTGCGACGGTAATTTCCACGGCCGCACCATCACCATAGTCACCATGTCGAACGACCCCGAAAGCTATTCGCAGTACGGTCCGTTCACGCCCGGATTCGTCCATGTACCCTACGACGACACCGAAGCGGTGCGCAAGGTGCTTGAAGAGAAGGGGGACAAGGTGGCGGCCATGATCATGGAGCCCATCCAGGGCGAAGCCGGCGTCTATGTCCCGCACGACGGATACATCAGGGAATGCTACGACCTTTGCCACGAGCACAATTGCCTCTTCATAGCGGACGAGGTGCAGACCGGCATAGGCCGCACCGGCCGCCTCATGGCATGCGACTACGAAAACGTACATCCCGACATCGTCACCATGGGCAAGGCTCTCTCCGGAGGCACCATGCCCATCTCGGCCGTGCTTGCCAACGACGAGGTAATGCTCACCATCCGTCCCGGCGAGCACGGATCCACTTTCGGCGGCTCTCCCATGGCAGCCAAGGTAGCGGTCGCCGCCCTCAGCGTCATCCGGGACGAGCACCTTACCGAGAACGCCTACGCCATGGGTCTCATCTTCCGCGAAGAGATCTCGAAGATCAAGAGCCCGTTCTTCAAGTTCGTGCGCGGCAAGGGTCTCCTCAACGCAGTCGTCACCGAGCCGCAGAACGGCATCGAAGCCTGGGACATCTGCCTCAAACTGCGCGATGCCGGCCTTCT
>ONSD01000009.1 GCA_900320385.1 uncultured Bacteroidales bacterium | reverse complement strand
GGTCCATGTCCACTTCCCGCGGGTTCTTCACGGCTCCGAGTATGGCGTCTTTGGTGATTTCGTGGAATACTATGCGGCGGGTCTTGGCCTTGTCGAGGCCGAGCGTGTCCTGCAGGTGCCAGGAGATGGCTTCCCCTTCGCGGTCTTCATCGGAAGCGAGCCATACCAGGGCGGCCTTGTCAGCGAGTTTCTTAAGGTCCGAAACTACCTTCTTTTTGTCGTCGGGTACCACGTATTCGGGCTTGAAGCCATGCTCCACGTCGATGCTCAGCTGTTTTTCCTGCAGGTCGCGGATGTGTCCGAAACTCGGTTTTACGGTGTATCCTTCTCCCAGGAATTTCTGAATGGTCTTCGCCTTTGCGGGCGACTCCACTATCACAAGATTTCCCTCCATCTTCTTCAAAAAAAATAATTCCGACTGCAAAGTAAATCACAAACTCTCGAATTTTCAAAATTTGTCGCTTAAAATTCTTAATTTTGCAATTCAATAGAATACCGACATGACCGACAATACAAAGAAAAAGATAATCAAGTGGTTCTGGATTCTGATCTGCGCTCCGTTCGCGTTGGTCCTGCTGCTCATACTGTTCACAGGGATATTCGCCAAGATCCCCTCGTTCGAGGAACTTGAGCACCCGGACAGCAAGCTTGCCACGCAGGTCATCGCCGACGACGGCGAAATCCTCACCACGTTCCATATCGAGAACCGCACCTTCGTCGGATACGACGAGCTTTCCCCGAACCTGGTGCATGCTGCGGTAGCCACCGAAGACGCCCGCTTCTACCGCCATTCGGGTATCGACACGCGCGGCTTGCTGCGCGTCCTCTTCAAGACCCTGCTCATGCGCGACAGCAGCCAGGGCGGCGGCAGTACCATCACCCAGCAGCTGGCCAAGACGCTTTATCCCAGGCGGGAGGTGAACAGCAAGGTTCCCGGCTGGGACAAGGTGGTGATGGTTTTCACCAAACTCAAGGAATGGATAACCGCGGTGAAGCTGGAACGCAACTACACCAAGGATGAGATAATGGACATGTACCTGAACGCGGTGTTCTTCGGCAGCAGCGCCTACGGCATACGTTCGGCCAGCGAGACCTTCTTCGCCAAGCTTCCTTCCGAGGTCAACGTCCAGGAGGCAGCTTCGCTAATCGGCATGGTCAACAAGCCTACCCGGTACAATCCCGTCATCAATCCCGACAAGGCCCTTGCCCGGCGAAACTACGTCATAGGGAAGATGGCCCAGCACCGTTTCATCACCAAGGCCGAAGCCGATTCCATCAAGCAGCTGCCCATCGAACTGCACTATCAGGTGATGGACCACAACTCCGGCATAGGTTCCTACTTCCGCGACAAGCTCCGCCGCGACATGAACGCCACCAAGCCGCGCAGGAACAGATATGAGTATGCCGAAGATTTCACCGCTGATTCCCTCCGCTGGGAGCAGGACGACCTTTACGGCTGGCTGAACAAGAACAAGAAGGCCGACGGCAGCAAGTATGACCTCGACCGCGACGGATTGCGCATCTTCACCACCGTCAACTACAAGATGCAGCTCTATGCCGAACAGGCTGTCACCGAGCATATAGGCACCCTCCAGAAGAACTTCGACAAGAGCCTGGAGTGGCGCAAGAACGCACCGTTCGGGGGCGATGTGGGGCCCGAAATGCGGGAACGCCTGATGAACCAGGCCCGCCGCTGGAGCGACCGTTACCGCCTTCAGCATGAGGCCGGCAAGAGTGACCAGGAGATACTCGCCCAGTTCGACAAGCCGGTGAAGATGAGGGTTTTCTCATGGAACAAGCAGGGATATGCTGACACTACCATGACCCCCAACGACTCCATACGCTATTACAAGGGTATGCTACGCTGCGGATTCATGGCGATCGAACCCGGCACCGGGCATGTGAAGGCATATGTGGGTGGTCCCAACTACCGCTGGTTCAAGTATGACAACGTAGGCCAGGGCAAGCGCCAGGTAGGTTCCACAATCAAACCCTTCCTCTATACCCTCGCGATGCAGGAGGGCATGACGCCCTGCGACAGGGTTGTCGACCTCCCGCAGTCGTTCATTGCGGGCGACGGATCCACCTGGACCCCGCGTTCCACCGACAAGGCCGAATGGATAGGCAAGACGGTCACCCTGAAGTGGGGCCTTACCAATTCATCCAACAATATCTCCGCCTACCTCATGAAACAGTTCGGCCCCGAGGCCATGGCCCGCATGATGCATAAGATGGGTATAGGGAGCCATGTGGACGCGGTACCGGCCCTTTGCGTCGGCCCCGCCGACCTCTCTATCTACGAGATGGTGAGCGCATACAACACCTTCCCCTCCTTCGGCGTTTATATCGCGCCCATGTGCGTTACCAGGATTGAGGACAACCAGGGCAATGTTCTGTCGGAGTTCACCAACCGCAAGCGCGAGGCGATAGGGGAGCGCACCGCATACCTGATGATCAACCTGATGCAGGGTGTGGTCGACAACGGCACCGCTGCGCGCCTGAGGTATCTGTACCAGCTCAAGGGCCAGATTGCAGGCAAGACCGGCACCACCAACGACAACTCCGACGGATGGTTCATAGGATATACCCCGTCAATCACCGCCGGTGCCTGGGTAGGTTTCGAAGACCGTCAGGTGCACCTGCAGGGCGACGGCGCCAGGATGGCCCTGCCTATTTGGGGCATCTGGATGCAGAAGTGCCTGAAGGACGGCACCCTGGGTATCAGCGAGAGCGACCGTTTCGTCCCTCCGGCAGGTACGAATGTCGACTTGGGCTGTACCGGTGCTGAATCGGAGATGTCGGAGACGGCCGAAGAAGAAGAGTATTATTTCGAATAAACATATGGAAAAGATCAAGACGATAGCTGTAATGTACGGCAGCGATTCCTCGGAATGGGAAGTGGCGTGCCGCAGCGGTGAATACACCGCGTCCCGCATCGACGGCGACAAATATGACGTCTATGAGATTTTCGCCCGTTTCGGCAAATGGCAGCTGGTGGCCTACAAGAAGATGGGGGCCATGAGGGTCCCCCTCCCCGAGGAAGCCAGGCCGGAAGTGGACAAGACAGACTTCAGCATCATAGTGCTGGGCGAGAAAGTGAAGTTTGACTACGTATACATAATGCAGCATGGCGCCCCCGGCGAAAGCGGCCAGCTCCAGGGATATCTGGAGATGCTTTCAATCCCCTTCAGCAGCTGCTCGTCTTCGGTATCCGCCATCGCATTCGACAAGTACGCCTGCAAGAGCTATATACGCGACCTGGGCCTGGTCAAATGCGCCCCTGATGCCTTCATACACAAGGGTGCCGACATCGACGCCTTCGCCAGGGATGCTGCAGGGAGGCTTGATTTCCCGGTGTTCGTAAAACCCACCATAGGCGGCTCAAGTTTCGGTATCTCAAGGGTTTCCGAAGCCGCGGCACTCCCTACTGCCGTGCGTTACGCTTTCTCCGAAGGCCCCACCGTCCTCGTGGAGCAGGGCATAGACGGCAGGGAATTCACCTGTGCCGCATATGAGACTTCGGGCGAAGTCAAGGCACTGCCCATCATCGAGATAGTTACCGAGAACGAGTACTTCGACTACGACGCCAAGTACAACGGGCACAGCCGCGAGGTTTGTCCGGCCGATGTCCCGGAAGAGATCTCTTCGCTGGTCCAGGATACCACCAGGAAGATTTATTCCAGCCTGGGCTGCGCCGGCGTGGTGCGGATGGACTATATCTTCGCCGAAGACGGCCTCTACTTCCTGGAGGTGAATACGATACCCGGCATGACCAGCGCTTCGCTCGTGCCCAAGATGGTGCGCACCGCCGGCCTCGACATGACCGAGTTCCTCACTGACATCATCGAGAACGGCTGATACCGCGGATGCTGCTGGCCGATTTCATAAAGGAATCTTCCAAAGCCCTCGAAAAGCTCTATCCCGCGCCCGAGGCACGCAGCATGGTCCTGCTTCTCTGCGAGGAGAGGCTCGGGGTCATGTCCTATACCCATATTACCGAACCCGGTACCGTCATTCCCGACGAAGACCTTCCCCTCCTGAAGGAAGACATGAAGCGTATGCTGGCGGCGGAACCCCTTCAGTATGTGCTGGGCTATACCGAATTCTGCGGCAGGACCTTCGATATCGACAAGAGGGCCCTTATCCCCCGGGCGGAGACCGAGATGCTCTGCCAGGAAGCGGAGAAGATGGCGCAAAGCCTTGCGGCAGAAGGGGAACCCCTCAGCATACTCGACCTTTGTACCGGTTCCGGCTGCATTGCCTGGACCCTCGCCCTCGACCTTCCCGGCTCGCAAGTGACGGGAGTGGACATATCGCAGGAAGCCCTCGAACTCGCGGCAGGCCAGCCCTTCCGCGTCCGCAAGCCTGCAATCCGCCCCCGTTTCATTACCGGGGACATTCTCGACGGAGCCCTGCAACTTCCTTCCTGCAAGCTGCTTACGGCAAATCCTCCGTACGTGATGACCCGGGAGAAGGAAGAGATGCGCGCCAACGTCCTTGACTGGGAACCGCACGTCGCTATCTTCGCTCCGGAGGAGGATCCGCTTGTGTTCCACCGCGCCATCGCCTCCATTGCCAAGAAGGTCCTGGTACCCGGCGGAGCGGGGATCGTGGAGATGAATGACCTGCTGGCGGAAGAGACGGCCGCCCTTTTCCGTTCCGAAGGGTTCAGGGACGTTGCGTCGGTGCAGGATTTCTTCGGAAGGGAGCGTTTCCTGCGCTTCGGGGCATAAAGTTTTTCCAATCTGCATCAAAAACTATTTTTAACCTATGGATATCGGCCACCGGCAACAACCGGTGGCCTCTTTTTATAGTTAAACGTTTAAATTTTGACAAATGGCTGTTTATCGTTCACTTTGCAAAAAACAACGAAACGAGAATGATGAAAAGCTTTAATTACATCCTGCTTGCAGGCATGCTTTCGCTCGCCTGCGGCTGCAATGCCGAAGACCCCGTGGCGGAATCTGTCGGGACAGTGGGAACCGACGGGGAACGCGTGATCAGCGCGGGGTCTTTTTCCCTTAAGGACATGGCCGTCATACTGTCTTCTCTTCCGATAGGAGGGGAGCAGATGGCCGAGGTGCACGGGGCGGTGAGTTCGTCTTCCGGCAACGGTTACGACGAAGAATACATGATGCGGGACCTCATTTCCAGCCCGGGCGCAGGGGTCGGGGACGATGCCGTCACGCGGACCAGGTCCGCCGGACGCTACAGCCGGCCTCTGCGTTCCCTGCTGGAAGACTATCTTGCGGAAAAACTCTCCACAAGGGCGGGAGGGGTCCAGGAGGCTCTCGATGCCCTTCAGGACTCGGAGATGCAGATTTATTGGCCGTACTCCGAAGACTGGGACGGGACCCAGCTGCCGATAGTGACTTACGATCCGGGCTACGGGACCGAAAGGAATGTCGGGTACGTGGTGGGCTCCGGAGGGGAAGTGCTGGATTCGGTGCTGGTGGATGAGCATGTGGCGGAGGAACGTCCTGTATGGGTGATAAACCGCAACGACGATTCAGCATTCACGCCCATGGAGATGTATGCGTCCGCAAAGGCGGAAACCCGGGCGGGGGATGAGGGTAAAACCCTGTATATGAAAGACTTCACCATGTTGCGCAACTACGATTCATGGTTTGCCGGGGCTTCAGAGTTCTTTATCAAATGCGGTGCCGCCACCGGTTTCAAGCCATCAAGCGACGAGGATATAAAGAAGTACAGTCCCAGCCTTACCGACCTTATGGTGGTGGTGAAGCGCAGCCAGGCGGGACGGAAGATCCCTTACGACGCGGTGCTGGTATCCGGATTTACCGAAGACCTGGACAAACTGGCTTTCCTGGTTACAGAGGACGACGGGGGGGCGCGCACCACGTGGAAGTGTGAGGCGAGCGTGAAATACAAGAGCAAAGCCTATGGCTTCGATTTGGAGATTCCTTTGAACGAAAAGGACGATATCGTGTGGAGGGGGCAGCTCAGCGCAGGCTATTACCTGGACAAGAATGCCGTTACGGGACGCTTCGGCGATGTCAAGATAAGCTTCAAGCTGGAGTGACCGCGCTGACTGTCATTTCGCAGCGTGAACAGT
>ONSD01000139.1 GCA_900320385.1 uncultured Bacteroidales bacterium | reverse complement strand
TTCTTGCTGTAGGGGCTTTCGATATAGTTCTCGTCTTCGCCGTTGTGGGCCTGCCCCATCTTCGTAGAAGCGACTTCGTCGGTGATGCTTGCGCAGCCTGCCGAAAGCACGGTCTTGGCAACCTGCTGCCACGAGGCATAAGTGCTGCCGGCTGCGGCGGCTCCGAGCATGTTGTCGCCGTAAGTGTTGTCGGAACCGTTTACGGTGCAGTTGAGTTCGGCTGCATCGACTGCATCTTTCTGCTCCCGGGGAGCATCGGGGTTCCACGATACGTTCAGTTGGTAGAGGCTGTTCATGAGGTCTTCGGCTACGGCTGCGGCATAGATGAGTTCCTGCTCGCCGGTGACGCCTGTGCCTGCGAATTCTTCGGCGGTCTCTTCTCCCTTGAGAGCGGCCGCGCTGCGGTTGGCGCCGTTGCGGAAGAGCACGAATTCGATTCCATGGAAGCCGAGGGCGGTCTCTCCCAGCTGCGAGATCGCGTCGACCCCGTCTTCAGCGAGGGCGGCCATCACGCGTGAGTTGCTGAGGTTGTTTGCCAATCCCTGGCGGTCAAGCGGCCAGCTGTCTATATGGGGGTCGATGCTGAAGTCGGTGGCTGCGCCGAAGAGGAAAGCTTCGGAAGCTTCCCAGTATGCGCGGGCTGCCAGGAAATCGGTGCAGGCCTTGTCGACATCGGTCTGGCTGATGCCGTCCACGCCCTTTGCGTTAAGGGCCTGGATATCGTCGCATAGCACCTTGCCTGCGGCAGCCAGCTTGCCATAGGTGTCGTAAATCACGTTCGGCACGTATTTTTCGGCAGCGGCCTTTATCGCCTGTTCGTAATTGGTGAGTCCTCCGGAAGTGTTGTCCTTGTTGCAGGACACGAGTGCGGATACCGCAAGAGCGGCAAGCGCGAAGATTGTGAAGTTTTTTCTCATTTTCAGTCAGTTTTATATATTCTTCTTTTCAGTCTGAATTACAGGGCATCAGCGCCTGAAGAATGCCTGGTAGGCAATGCCGATGTTCACGGCGGGTTCGTTGTTGTATCCGCTGGGTAAGAAGCGGTGGGTATACTCGCACTTCACCGCTATCCCGGGGACCGGAATCCAGTTGATGCCGGCACTTACCACGGTCTTTTCGGTGTAGGTGGCAAGGGTCTGCCCTTCTGCCGGGAGATATGGATTGTAGCGGTCGCCGCGGACGAAGAGATAGAGTTCCTGCTCCCTGTCACCGGGACGGAGCCAGGGCATGATATCATAGCCTGCTTCGATTCCCAGGGCATAGGCGCCCTCGCCCACGGCCCTGCGGGAATAGGGGGAGCCGTTGCCGGCACGGTTGGCCTTGATCTTGGAGATGGTGACGCAGTCGTTCAGATGTCCATAATCGGCGTTTCCCCTCACGATGAGGCGCTCTCCCTTGTATGCGAAATCGAACGCTCCGAAAAGCAGGGTGCCTTCGACCGATGAATACTGCTTGGCTTCGCCGGTGGAGTGATTGATGCCGCGGAGATCGTTGGGATTGCCGTTATGGAGGGTATTGCCCGCATATCCGCTTACGCTGAGGCGCAGGCCCTTAAATGAATTGTTGTCTATCCTTCCGGCGAATCCCGGGCTGTTGGCCACCTTGAACTCGAAGGGGGAACCTGCTCCGTTGTGGATGAACCTGTCGGTATTGAACATCATGCCGTTGAGGCCGGCGACCACCATGGCTTCGTAGCGCCAGGCCCCGGCTTTGCCCCAAATGCTCACGCCCGTGTCGTGCCATGTGGAGGGGAGTATGGTGAATTCGCCTTCGGGACGGTATACCGTGAAGAAATTGAGGGGTTCATGGGCATTGTTGAGGCCTCCTACCGGAACGATAATATGTCCCATGCGCACGTTCAGCTGCGGACGGAAACTTTTCTGGATCCAGAACTGCTCGAGTTCCACTTCGCCGCCCTTCTCGATCTCCGACTCCCATTCGGCGGCTTCTTCGAATTCGCGTTCGTAGGCCGTTCCGGTACCGGTATGCTCGAACTCAATCTCGGTCTGCATGGTCCAGCCTTTGCCGAAGTCGTATGCGAGGTATATGACGGCATGAGGTATGTCGGCCCGTCCGTGGCTTGGGTCGCCGGCATATTGTGCGGGTTTGGCGTATCTGTACGGGCTGTCGCTGTAGAAATTCCTGGAAAGTGCGACCTCGCCGTAACCTCCCACCGAAAGTTGTCCGGGGAGCTTTTGCGCAGACAGGGAGATGCAGAGCATCGCGGCGCTGACGGCGGCAGTAATCTTCTTCATCTTTACACTTCTGTTGTTGAAGTGCAAAGTTACTCCCGTTCAGCCGCGCAGGCTATCCCAAAATGTTGGTATAAGGGCTTTTGGCCCGTAATCAATTATAGGTAGAAAGGGCTCAGAACGCTTCAGACCGCCTGATGTCCTATGTCGGAGCGGAAGAAAAGATTGTCGCAGGATATCCCTTCCACTCCTTCGAAGGCCTTGTCCCAGGCGTCCTGCAGCTTGCGGGCTTTGCCCACCACCATGAGTACGCGGCCGCCTGCGGTGACGAAGCCGTCTTCCGTCGCCCTGGTGCCCATGTGGTAGACCCTTACGCCCTCTATCGCATTCCCGTCCGGATCCTTCACTCCCAGTCCGTCGGAAGTCAGCCCTTCGATGGGGAAGCCCTTCTCATAAGATCCCGGATAGCCTTCGGAGGCCATGACGAATCCCAGCGTGGCGTCGTCCGACCACTTGATCTCCGGCATTGCGGTGCTGTCGGTTATGGCGGAAACCATGAGGTAGAAATCGCTCTCCAGGCGCGGCAGCACAACTTCGGTTTCGGGGTCGCCGAAGCGGCAGTTGAACTCTATCACCTTGATGCCGTCCGGAGTCTTCATGAGGCCTCCGTAAAGTACTCCGCGGAACGGAATGCCTTCAGCTACGAGCCCTTTGGCAACAGGCTCCATGATATGCTCTACCGCCCAGCGGGCGTCTTCCTCCGAAACGAAGGGCAGGGGAGAATAGGCACCCATGCCGCCAGTATTGGGGCCGCGGTCGCCTTCGTAGGCCCTCTTGTGGTCCTGCGCCAGTGCCAGGGGGAACACCCTGTCCCCGTCCACCAGGCACATCAGGCTGAATTCCGGGCCGGTGAGGAATTCTTCCACCACCACCTTGCCTTTTCCGAAACGGTCGTCGAGCAGCATCGAACGCAGGTCGGCTTCCGCCTCCGCGGCATCCTGCGGGATGGTGACGCCCTTTCCGGCCGCAAGGCCGTCGTACTTGAGAACCTGCGGGAAAGGCCTTTCCCGTACATACGCCCATGCTTCCTCAAAATCTTCGAAGGTCCTGTAGGATGCGGTAGGCACTCCGTACCTGGCCATTATGGTCTTTGCGAAATCCTTGCTCGACTCGATGCGCGCAGCAGCGGCCGAGGGGCCGAAAACGCGTTGCCCGGCATCGGCGAAAGTATCGGCAATGCCTTGGGCCAGAGGCACTTCGGGGCCGACTACCGTGAGCGTTACACCCTTTTCCCTTACGAAGTCCAGCAGCGCTGGGATGTCGTGGTCGGCTATGGGTACGCATTCCGCCTGGGCGGCTATGCCGGCGTTGCCCGGAGCGCAGTAGATCTTGGTGACGAACGGGGAACGGCTAAGTGCATCGACGATCGCATGTTCGCGGCCGCCGCCGCCGACCACCAGCACTACGGCATCCTTGAATTGTTCGACGTTGAATGTCTGGCCTGCAGCCTTCTTTAAAGGTAAGTTGTAAATAATGGGCATGGTCTTGGGTACTGTCAGTGTTTGAAATGGCGTTCGTGGGTGAAGAGCATGGCTATGCCGCATTCATCGGCTTTCCTGATGGAATCTTCGTCGCGTATGCTTCCGCCGGGCTGCACGATGGCGCGCACCCCGTATTCGGCCGCTATCGCTACGCAGTCGTCGAAGGGGAAAAAGCCGTCGGATGCGAGCACCAGGCCGGCTTTGCGGGCGGCAGCCTTGGGATCGCTCCCGCCTGTTTGGGCGGCAAGGGTGGCGGCCGCTTCCTCCAGGGCTATCCCGGCAGAGCCTATGCGGTTCATCTGGCCGGCGCCGACGCCCAGGGTCATACCGTTCCGTCCGACCACTATCGCATTGGATTTCACGTTCTTGACTATCTTCCAGACAAAACCGAGGTCGGAAAGTTCCGACTCGGAAGGCTTCGCGGCCGTGACGCACATATCCGCCGTCACTTCGGCCGTGCGGGAATCGCGGTCCTGCACCAGAAGGCCCCCGTTAACCGAAAGCAGCTGCCGGCCTTCCTCCTCACCGGAGCCCATGTCGACCTTGAGGATGCGCAGGTTCTTCTTGCTGCGCAGCAGTTCCAGCGCGTCGGGGGCGAAGGAGGGAGCCATCACTATCTCGAGGAAGATGGGCTTGAGGAGTTCCGCGGTAGCGAGGTCGATTTCGCGGTTGGCGGCCACTATGCCGCCGAAGATTGAGGTGGTGTCGGCTTCATAGGCCTTGCGCCATGCCTCTAGTATCGTGGAACCAGTTGCCGCACCGCAGGGGTTCATGTGCTTCACGCCGCAGCAGAAAGGTTCCGAAGTGAACTCACGGACTATGTTAAGGGCGGCGTTGGCGTCCTGTATATTGTTGTAAGACAATTCTTTACCGTTCAGTTGCTCTGCAGAGGCGAGGGAATAAGGCTCCGCCTTTCCGGAAGAATAGAAACGGGCGCTCTGGTGAGGGTTCTCGCCGTAGCGGAGTTCCTGCTTGAGTCCGTATTCCAGGAACAGTTTCTCGGGCAGGCCGGCCTGGCTGCGCATGTACGTTGCGATGGCCATGTCGTATTCGGCCGTATGGGTATAGGCCTTGGCCGACAGGGCAAGCCTGGTTTCGCGGCTGGTGTTGCCCCGCTCCCTTATTTCCCCGAGTACGGTTCCGTAGTCGGAAGGATTGCATACCACGGTGACGCTCTCCCAGTTCTTGGCGGCGCTGCGCAGCATCGAAGGCCCACCTATGTCAATATTCTCCACCGCATCTTCCATCGTCACCCCTTCCTTTGCAATGGTCTGCTTGAAGGGATAAAGATTGACGCATACCAGGTCGATGGTTTCTATCCCATTGTCTTCCAGCGCCTTCATGTGCGCGGGAATGTCCCTGCGCGCGAGCAGTGCGCCGTGGATGCGGGGATGCAGGGTCTTCACCCTCCCGTCGCAGATCTCCGGGAAGCCGGTTACTTCGCTGACGGGGGTCACTTTCACTCCGCCCGCTTCCAGGGCCCTCAGCGTCCCGCTCGTGGATATGATTTCCCATCCGAGGTACTGCAGGGCGAGCGCGAATTCCACTACGCCTGTTTTGTCGCTTACCGATATCAGTGCTTTCATTTCCTAGACGATTTTGCAGCCGGCACCTTCAACGACGCGGCCTATTACAGTTGCGGTGTCGCCGTAGCCGGCAAGGATGCCTGCGGCCTTTGAGGCCTGGTCCTCCGGCATGGCAAGCACCATCCCTATGCCCATGTTGAAGATGTTGAACATCTCGCGATGGTCGATTTTCCCGTATTTTTCGAGGAAGCGGAAAACCGGAAGTATCTCCCAGCTGCCTTCCTTCACTTCGATGCCCTGGCCTTCGTGAAGTATCCTGGGGATGTTCTCGTCGAATCCGCCTCCGGTGATGTGGGCCACCCCGTGCACCTCGCACTGCCCGATCACGTCCAGGACCTGCTTCACGTAGATCCTTGTAGGCGTAAGGAGGACTTCCCCAAGGCTCGGAGGAGCAACGGCTCCTGAAGCATCTGCCTTATTCCCTGCGGAAGGAGCCGTTGCTCCTCCGAGCTCAGGATAACGGGCATGCAGGTCGAGGCCGTTGTCGGCAACGATCTTGCGTACCAGGCTGAAGCCGTTGGAATGGACTCCGGTGGATGCTATGCCGAGCAGCACGTCGCCCGTGGCCACTTTGGAACCGTCTATGAGGCGGGACTTCTCCACCACGCCGGTGGTGAATCCCGCTATGTCGTACTCGCCGTCGGCATACATTCCCGGCATCTCTGCGGTCTCGCCTCCTACCAGCGCGCATCCTGCCTGGCGGCAGCCCTCGGCTACTCCCGCGACTATGGCTTCCACCACAGCCGGACGGGTTTTGCCCTGTGCCACGTAGTCCAGGAAGAAAAGGGGCTCTGCGCCCTGCGCCAGCACATCGTTCACGCACATGGCCACGGCGTCTATGCCTATGGTGTCGTGCTTGTCCATAGCGAAGGCTATCTTGAGTTTGGTGCCCACGCCGTCGGTGCCGCTCACCAGCACCGGCTCCCTGTATCCCAGCGAAGCGAGGTCGAACATGCCCCCGAAGGAGCCTATGCCTCCCATCACTCCCGGGCGGTTGGTAGAAGCCACGTGCTTCTTTATCCTTCTTACAACTTCGTATCCCGCTTCGAGCGAGACACCCGATTTTTCGTAATCAACAGCCATATCAGTCTAGAATTTTCCGTCCTTATTAGCGTCCTCCAAGCTCGCATACAGAGCCGTGGGATATTCACCGTCGAAGCATGCAGTGCAAAGGTCGCAGCGCCTGGCCGCCTGTCCCAGGCACTCCTGAGGCAGGAAGGCAAGGCTGTCAGCCCCAATGGTCTGCCGTACTTCCTCGCAGGTCTTGCGGGCGGCGAGCAGTTCTTCGTAAGTGCTCATGTCCACCCCGTAGAAGCAAGGGAACTTTATCATCGGGCTGGCTATGCGCACATGCACTTCGGTGGCCCCGTCGTCGCGGAGCATGTTTACGATGCGCTTGGAAGTGGTTCCGCGCACTATCGAATCGTCTATAAGCACCACCCTCTTGCCGTTCACTATGCTCTTTACGGGCGAGAGTTTCATCTTCACGCCCTTGTCGCGCAGCTCCTGCGACGGCTGGATGAAGGTGCGGCCTATGTATTTGTTCTTCACCAGGCCCATCTCGTAGGGGAGTCCGCTTTCCTCGGCGTAACCCAGCGCGGCCGAGATGCTCGAGTCGGGCACGCCTACCACTATGTCGGCATCTGCGGGAGCGGCGCGGTACAGCAGGCGCCCGCTCTCCTTGCGGAAGGCATGCACGTTCACTCCCTCGATGTCGCTGTCCGGGCGGGAGAAGTAGATGTATTCCATGGCGCACATCGCATGCCGCTGGAAAGCTGAATACTGCTGGCTGCGTATGCCGTGCCGGTCGATTATCACCACTTCTCCGGGTTCGAGGTCGCGGACAAACTCCGCCCCTATCACGCTGAAGGCGCAGGTCTCGCTGCTAACCACCCATCCGTCGCCGAGCCTGCCCAGCGACAGTGGCCGGAGGCCGTATTTGTCACGGGTGGCGTATATCCTGTTCTTGGTGAGAACCAGGAAAGCGAAGGCACCCTCTATCATGTTGAGGGCTTCGATTATGGGGAAGATGCGCGGCTTGTTGCGCTTGGCCGGGTCCTTTTTGATGAGGTGGGCGAGTATCTCGCTGTCGGAAGTGCTCTGGAAGAGGCTGCCGCGGTCTTCGAGATACTTGCGCAACTGGTTGGAATTCACCAGATTGCCGTTGTGGGCAAGGGCAAAGTCCCCGCTGCCGTGGCGGAAGAGGAAGGGCTGTACGTTCTCTATGCCTCCACCTCCGGTGGTGGAATAACGCACGTGACCTATGGCACTGGAGCCCTGGAGGGAGGCGAGATTCTCGTTGTTGAACACTTCGGTCACGAGCCCCTGGCCCTTTACCCTCTTGAGTGCGGCGCCATCATCTACGGACACTATTCCGCATCCTTCCTGCCCGCGGTGCTGCAGCGAGTGGAGGGCGTAATACGTCACCTCGGCGGCACGCGGTACTCCCCACACTCCGAAAACGCCGCATTCTTCATGGATGCCGTCCATCGTTTTCATTCTTCGCAAACTTTTTTCAAACGGTCGTAAACTGCCTTGTAAGATTCACCCACCCGGCTCTCGTCGCGGCGGAAGCGGTCCTTGTCGAGACGCATGCCGGTGGCGATGTCCCAGAAGCGGGCGTTGTCGGGAGTGATATCGTCCGACAGCATCAGGGTGCCCGATTCATCGCGGCCGAACTCTATCTTGAAATCAACCAGGGTGATACCAGCTTTCTCGAAGAGGGGCGCCAGTATCTCGTTGATCCTCCTTGAATAATGGTAGATGCTGTCAAGTTCCTGGCGGCTGGTGAGTCCGAGCGCCAGGGCATGATAGTCGTTTATCATAGGGTCGCCCAGCTCGTCAGACTTGTAGCACAGGTCGAACATGGGAGACGAAGGTATCACGCCTTCTTCGAGGCCGAGCCTCTGGGACAGCGATCCGGCAACGACGTTGCGTACTATCATCTGCAGGGGAATCACGTTCACATGCTTGCACAGCTGCTCCCTTTCAGAATACTTCTCGATGAAGTAAGTGGGCACGCCGCCCTCCTGCACGGCTTTGCTGACCAGGCAGGCTATACCGTTGCAGTAAAGGCCCTTGTCCTTGATAACCGCACGCTTGATTCCTCCGAAGGCCGATATCTCGTCTGTAAAGCTGATGATTACCTTGGACGGGTCTTCGGTGAGGTGCACCTTGATGGTGACACCGTCGTGTATGAGGGTTCTCTTCTCCATTTACTCTCCTCTGAAATAGTTGACTGCGTTTTCGAAAATGGGCTGCCTCTTGTCGCCGGGAATGTTCTTGAGCAGCCCCTGCTCCCAGCGTTCGCTGTGCCCCATCTTGCCCAGTATCTGCCCGTTGGCGCTCACTATGCCCTCGATGGCACAGTAAGAACCGTTGGGGTTGTCGGGCGACTGCATGGTGGCGCCGCCATCCGCATCGGCGTATTGGAACGCCACCTGCCCGTCGCGGAGCAGTTTCTCGGCGAGGTCCTTGCGCACCATGAACTTGCCTTCACCGTGGCTGATGGCTATGGTATGTTCCTGACCAAGGCTGAAACCCCTCAGCCACGGTGAGCAGAGCGATGCCACTCGTGTGGTGACAACCCTGGAAACGTGCCTTCCCACATCGTTGCGGAAAAGGGTGGGGGAATCTTCTGAAACGGCCTCGCCGTAGGGCAGCAGACCCGATTTCACGAGGGCCTGGAATCCGTTGCAGATGCCCAGGATCAAGCCTCCGCGTTCAAGCAGTTTGCGTATGGCTGCGGATATCTCCTTGTTGCAGAGGATGTCTGCAATGAACTTGCCGCTTCCGTCGGGTTCGTCGCCCGCCGAGAAGCCGCCGCTGAGGGCTAGTATCTGGCATTCCGCCAGTGCTGCCGCCATGTCCTTGAGGGAGCGGCGTATGTCTTCTTCGCTCTGGTTGCAGAACACGCCGAAGCGGGTGCGGGCACCGGCGGCCCTGAAGGCCTTGGCGGTGTCGTAGTCGCAGTTGGTGCCGGGGAATACGGGCAGATAAACGAGCGGATGCTCTATCCTTGCCCCGCGGTAGCGCACCGACATGTTGCGGCCGCTGCGGAGGGCGGGGACGCCGTCGAAATCGGGACAGCTCTTTATCGGGTAGATGCGGCTCCACGGCTCTTCGTTGGCTGCGAGCAGGCTGGATGTGCTGAACGATACGCCGTTAAGGTTTATAGTACCCTTCTTGACGGTGCCTATCCTTACGGCTCCGGGCACATCCCCCACGGCTTCCATTACTATGGAGCCCGGGGCTATGCACAGGAGTTTCCCTTCGCCGGTTTCCACCTCGGCCCCGAGGCCGTTGCCGAAGGCCATCTTGCACACTGCTTCGGCCACACCGCCGGCTCCTGCCGCAAAAGCTGCGACAACGTTGCCGGAATGCACCTCATCCTTCACCAGCTTCCAGTTCCTGAGCAGGGCTTCGGTATCGGGCATGTGATTCCCGAGGGGCTTGTGCTCCAGCAGCCAGATCCCGTGACCTTCTTCCTTGAATTCGGGGGAAATGACCTCGCTCGCCTTGACCGTGGTGATGCCTATGGCCACCAGGGTGGGAGGGACATGCAGGCGGTCTTCGAAGCTGCCGCTCATGGAGTCCTTGCCTCCGATGGCGGGCAGGCCGAGGGCTTCCTGCATCTTGAGGGCGCCGAGCAGGGCTGCAAGGGGCTTTCCCCAAGTGGAAGGAGCGCCCATGCGCTCGAAGTATTCCTGGTAGGAGAAGCGCATGCGTGAAGCGTCACCTCCGGCTGCGGCCACTTTGGTGCAGGCGTCCACGACTGCGTAGGCGGCTCCGTGATAGGGGCTCCATTCGCTCAGGTAGGGGTCGAAGCCCCAGGCCATCATGCTGGCGGTGTCGGTGTAGCCGTCGGTGGGCAGCTTCTGCACGCTCACCTGGGCCTCGGTGGCCTGCAGGCGTCCGCCCAGAGGCATGAGCACGGTAGAACGGCCCACGGTGGAGTCGAACATCTCGATGAGGCCTTTCTGGGAACAGACGTCCGGCCTCCTGATAAGGTCCAATATCCTGTCTTTGAGGGGTTTGTCGCTCTTTTCCGGAAGGAAGGGATCCTTTTCGGACACGGCGCTTATCTCGGCATCTGCGTGGTGCCTGGCGCCGGCGCTGTCGATGAACCCGCGTTCGAGGTCCACCACCATCCGTCCGCCGTTGTACATGCGCATCCTGCCGGTATCGGTCACTTCCGCGACGTGGGTCACTTCCACGTTCTCCTGACGGCAGTAGCTGCGGAACTCCGCCTCGTCCCTTCCTTCCACAACAACGGCCATGCGTTCCTGCGACTCGCTGATGGCAAGCTCGGTGCTGTTCAGTCCGCTGTATTTTACGGGCACCCTGTCCAGCCATATGTCCAGTCCGTCGGCGAGTTCGCCTATCGCGACGCTAACGCCGCCGGCTCCGAAGTCGTTCGATTTCTTTATCAGGCGGGTGACTTCCGGGCGGCGGAACAGCCTCTGGAGCTTGCGCTCTTCGGGCGCGTTGCCCTTCTGGACTTCACTTCCGCAGGTCTCCAGCGAGCTTTCGTCATGCTCCTTGGAAGCCCCCGTGGCTCCGCCTATGCCGTCGCGTCCGGTACGGCCTCCGAGCAGCAGTATCACATCGCCCGGGGCAGGCCTTTCACGACGCACGTTCGCAGCCTTCACCGCGCCGGCAACCGCGCCTATCTCCATGCGCTTGGCGGTATAGCCGGGATGCACGATTTCGTGCACCAGGGTAGTGGCCAGGCCTATCTGGTTGCCGTAGCTGGAATAGCCCTGTGCTGCGCGCTTGGATATCATCTTCTGGGGCAGTTTGCCGGGAAGGGTGTCCGCCACGTCCTTCCAGATGTCGCCCGCACCGGTTATGCGCATCGCCTGATACACATAGGCCCTGCCGGAGAGCGGGTCGCGGATGGCACCGCCGAGGCAGGTCGCCGCGCCGCCGAAAGGCTCGATCTCGGTGGGATGGTTGTGCGTTTCGTTCTTGAACATCAGCAGCCAGCGCTCGGTGACGCCGTCTTCGTCCACGTCGACGTATATGCTGCAGGCGTTGTTCTCTTCGCTGACTTCCATGTCGTCCAGCAGGCCTTTGGCCCGCAGGTACTTGGCGCCGATCGTAGCCAGGTCCATGAGGCACAGCGCCTTGTCTCCGCGCCCGAGGTCCTGGCGCATCTTCAGCCACAGGTGCAGGCTGCCGTCGATGTCTTCCTTGATGAAGGACTCCTCCACGCGTATGTCCTGCAGCTCGGTGGTGAACGTGGTATGGCGGCAATGGTCGCTCCAGTATGTGTCGAGGATGCGGAGTTCAGTCTCGTTGGGGTCGCGTCCTTCCTTGGTGAAGTACTCGCGCGCGGTGCGGAGGTCGTCCGCGTTCATGGCCAGGCCCATCTTCTTGCAGAAGGCCGCAAGCTGCCCGTCCTCCATCTCCCTGAAGCCTTCCAGCACCGGAACGGGCTTCACGGGAGCGTACTCGGTGTCGGAGAGTACCGCCAGGTTCTTTTCGCGGGACTCCACCGGGTTGATCATGTAATGCCTAATCTTCTCCAACGCGGCTTCGTCCAGGTCTCCCTGCATGGAAAGCAGGCGCGCGCTCTTGATCCGCACCGAAGCCTTGGGGTCCACCAGTTTGACGCAGGCTTCCGCCGATGCGGCCCTCTGGTCGAACTGGCCGGGCAGATATTCGCTTGCGAGCAGGACGGCGTTCCTGCCGAACGAGGGAACCTTGCCTTCGGTTACGGTCACTTCGTCGGTGACCTTCTCTCCAAACACCCCGTATGCGGTCTTCGCTATGAGGGCGTCGTCGAAGCCGAAGAGGTCGTAGACGTTGACCAGACGCAGCGAGCGTATGCTCAGACCCAGGTTCTCGTTCAGTTCGTCGCGCAACTGTGCCGCTTCGAGGCTGAACTGCGGCTTCTTCTCTACGAATACGCGGTAATTCATATCGTGGTAGCCTTTATCTTGTCGGCCTGCTCCTTGCGGAAGGCGTCCAGTTTCGAGGTGAGCGACGGGTCGGACAGGGCAAGCATCTCCACGGCCAGGATGGCGGCGTTCTTGGCTCCGCCTATGGCTACGGTGGCTACCGGGATGCCGGTTGGCATCTGGACCATCGAGAGCAGCGAATCCAGGCCGCCGAGGCTCTTGGTCTGCATGGGGACGGCGATTACCGGCAGGGTGGTGATGCCGGCTGCGACTCCGGCAAGATGCGCGGCGCCTCCGGCTCCGGCTATTATCACTCCTACTCCGCGTTCACGGGCTCCCTTGATGTAGTCGACCATCAGGTCGAGGGTCCGGTGTGCGCTTACCACTTTCTTTTCGTACTCCACCCCAAACGAGGTGAGGACCTGCTCAGCGCCCGACATTACCTCGTAATCGCTGACAGATCCCATTATTATCGATACAATCATACTTATATTTTATGGATCAGGTTGTCTATTATGCCCGGGAAGTATTCCATCTCCAGCCGGTGTTCCTTCTCGGCGATGTCCTCCACGGTGTCTTCGGGACTTATGGGCGTGGAGAACTGCATGATTATCGGCCCGCCGTCCACTTCGCCAGTCACGTAGTGCACCGTCATCCCGGTCATGCGTTCTCCGGCGGCCTTGACGGCTTCGTGCACCTTGTGCCCGTACATCCCCTTGCCTCCGAATTTCGGCAGAAGGGCGGGGTGCAGGTTCACTATCCTGCCCGGATAGGCGTCTATGAGGAAGCCGGGCACTATGGGGAGGAAACCCGCCAGCACTATGAAGTCGACATTGTAGCGCTTGAGCAGCGACAGCACCACTTCGGGGGTGTTGAGGTCGGCCTTTGGTACCACTTCGGTGGGGACGCCGTGCCTTCTGGCCCGCTCGAGGGCGAAGGCGTCAGGCCTGTTGCTGAGCACAAGGGCCACGTGCACGTCGTCGGAAGAGGCGAAATGCTTTATGAGGTTTTCGCAGTTGGTGCCGCTGCCGGAGACGAATATCGCGAGGGAAGTCATCTGCTTTCCAGGTATTGTTTCAGGTTGGCCTCCACCGACTCGGCGGAGTAGTCTTTGCGGATGAACTTCTCTCCAGTGATGTGCTCGTAGAGTTCTATGTAGCGGTCGGTGATGCCGTTAACCACCTCTTCGGTCATTTCGGGAACCTTTTGCCCTGCCTGTCCGTTGAAGCCGCCCGCCATGAGCCATTCGCGGACGAATTCCTTGCTCAGCTGGCGCTGGCGCTCGCCGTTGCGCTGGCGCTCTTCGTAGCCGTCGGCGTAGAAATAGCGTGAAGAGTCGGGGGTGTGGACCTCGTCCATCAGGATTATGCGTCCGTCGCGTTTGCCGAATTCGTATTTGGTGTCGACGAGGATCAGTCCTCTCTTCGCGGCAATTTCGGTTCCGCGCGCGAAGATGCGGCGGGTGTAGTCTTCGAGCTGGGCATAATCCTCGGCCGAAGCCAGCCCGGATGCGATTATCTCTTCGCGGGAGATGTCTTCGTCATGCCCTGCGGCGGCCTTGGATGTGGGGGTTATGATGGGTTCCGGGAATTTCTGGTTCTCCACCATGCCTTCGGGCAGGGGCACTCCGCAGAGGCTGCGTTTGCCGGCTTTGTATTCCCTCCAGGCATGTCCCGTGAGATAGCCGCGGATGACCATTTCGATCTTGAACGGTTCGCATTTGAGTCCGACCGTCACTTGCGGGTCGGGTACGGCTATCTTCCAGTTCGGAAGGATGTCTGCCGTAGCGTCAAGGAACTTGGCCGCTATGGTGTTGAGGATCTGGCCTTTGTAGGGGATGCCCGCCGGGAGCACTACGTCAAAGGCGGATATCCTGTCGCTTACTACCATGGCAAGGAGGTCGCCGTCAATGTCATAGACATCGCGCACCTTGCCGACATACTTTCCCTTTATGGACGGGAAATGGAAATCGGTGGCGAGAATTGATTTCATGAGGTAAAAACTAACCGGACGCTAAGTTACTGCTTTTTTCCCGTTCTCGCCATACCTGCGGTGTATATTTTCCACTATTTTTTCAACATTTCCGGAGCTATAGGTAATTTGCATATTATTTTGTAAATTTGTTCCCCGGTTAAACTTTGCATTCATGAAAGCCATAAGTACAGACAAGGCTCCCAAGGCCATCGGTCCCTACAGCCAGGCAGTGCAGCAGACGGGAGAATCCCTCGTTTTCGTTTCCGGACAGCTTCCGATAGACCCTTCTACCGGCAATTTCGCAGAGGGAGGGATCAGGGAACTCACCAGGCAGTCGATACTCAATATGGAGAGCATACTCGTGAAAGCCGGCACCGACCTGTCCCATGTGCTCAAGACCACTGTGTTCCTCGCCGACATGGCGGATTTCGCTGCCATGAACGAGGTATATTCGCAGTTCTTCAAGGAGCCCTTCCCCGCCCGCTCTGCCGTGGCGGTAAAGACCCTGCCGAAAGGGGCCCTGGTAGAAATCGAATGCATCGCCGAAAAGTAGTGTACAATTAAATATTCCTTTTATGTCGAAAATTGACGTAGTGCTTGGCCTTCAATGGGGAGATGAAGGCAAGGGTAAGATTGTGGATGTGCTGGCGGGCCGATATCCCGCCGTCGCGCGCTTCCAGGGCGGTCCCAACGCCGGTCACTCGCTCCATTTCGCCGGCCGCGACTTCGTGGCCAGGAGCCTGCCTTCGGGAATCTTCCGCGAAGGATGCACCAATATAATCGGAAACGGTGTGGTGCTCGATCCCATCGAGTTCCGGGACGAATGCGGACAGGCCGCTCTTCTGGGAGCCAAACCCTCCGGGAGCGTGCTCATCTCCAAGAAGACCACGATCATCGCTCCTACCCACCGCCTGCTCGATGCGGCGCGTGAAGCTGCCGCCGGCAAGGGCAAGATCGGTTCCACCCTGCGCGGGATAGGCCCCGCATATGCCGACAAGACGGCCCGCCGCGCCCTCCGCGCGGGAGATATCCTCTCGCCGGATTTCGAAGCGCGCTGGAAGGCCCTCAAGGCGCAGCACGTGGCCGAAATCCGTTCCTTGGGTTTCGAGTGCGATCCCGACAAGGAAGACGCCGACTTCCTCTCGGCGGTGGAGTTCCTCCGTGGCTTCAGGCTGGTCGACAGCGAGAACTTCGTGAACGGGTGGCTGGATTCCAAACCCATGCTCGCAGAAGGCGCACAGGGCACACTGCTCGACATCGACCATGGCTCATATCCTTTCGTAACATCTTCCAATACCACCATAGGCGGAGTCTGCACCGGCCTGGGCGTTCCCCCGCACAGGATAGGCCGGGTGTTCGGCATCTTCAAAGCCTATTGCACCCGCGTGGGATCCGGCCCTTTCCCCACCGAACTCTTCGATGCCACCGGCGACGAAATCCGCCGCGTAGGCCATGAATTCGGTGCCGTGACTGGCCGCCCGCGCCGTACCGGCTGGCTGGACCTGGTGGCCCTGCGCTATGCAGTGATGGTGGATGGCGTCACCGACCTGGTGATGATGAAGGCCGACTGCCTGGACGGCTTCGACACAATCAAAATCTGCACTTCATACAAGATAAACGGTGTAGAGACCTCCGATTTCCCATCTGAGACCGACGCCCCCATCGAACCGGTTTATACCGAGTTCCCGGGCTGGAAACAGGACCTTTGCGGGGTTACCGACCCGTCCGTCCTTCCCAAGGCCTTCAACGATTACGTGGCCTTTATCGAATCCGCCACCGGCGTGCCGGTGAGCATCGTTTCGCTCGGTCCCGACCGCGACACCATTATCGAACGTTAGTCCATGGAACCCAGCCCGCTTACCGCCGTTTCGCCCGTCGACGGGCGCTATGCTTCCAAGACAGCTGCGCTGCGCCCCTATTTCAGCGAGGCCGCGCTGATCCGTTACCGCGTCCGCGTGGAGGTCGAATACTTCATAGCGCTGTGCAGCATGCCGCTTCCCCAACTCTCAGACTGTCCCTGTTCCCCCGAAGGACTGAGGGCGGTCTACCGGGATTTCAGCGTCGCCGACGCCGCGAGGGTTAAGGAGATAGAATCGGTCACCAACCACGATGTCAAGGCCGTGGAATACTTCCTCAAGGAGAGGTTCGCTTCCATGGGACTGGAGAAGTGGAGCGAGTTCATCCATTTCGGGTTGACCTCGCAGGATATCAACAATACCGCCCAGCCGCTGATGCTAAAGGATGCGGTGGAACAGGTTTACCTGCCTGCGCTTCAGGAGGTTGTAGCCAGGATTGCCGGTTTTGAGAAGGAATGGGCGGACGTGCCGATGCTTGCCCATACCCACGGGCAGCCGGCGACCCCGACCCGTCTGGGCAAGGAATTCGGGGTGTTCCGCTCAAGGCTCGAAGAGCAGATCGCCCAGCTGTGCGCGATCAAGTATCCGGCCAAGTTCGGAGGGGCTACCGGAGGCATGAACGCCCATAGGGTTGCTTATCCCTCGGTGGACTGGCCGGCCTTCGCCGACAGCTTCGTCGCCGGACTCGGGCTTCGCCGCTCCAGCCCCACCACCCAGATCGAACATTACGACAACCTGGCCGCCGTCTTCGATTGCATGCGCCGCATCAATACCGTCCTGATCGATCTCTGCCGTGACGTGTGGACCTATATCTCCATGGAATACTTCCATCAGAAGGTCATAGCCGGAGAGGTTGGGTCCTCAGCTATGCCGCACAAGGTGAACCCGATAGACTTCGAGAACGCCGAGGGCAATCTCGGAATGGCCGACGCGGTACTTACTTTCCTGAGCCTGAAGCTGCCGGTTTCGCGCATGCAGAGGGACCTCACCGATTCTACCGTGCTGCGGAACATGGGAGTGCCGGTTTCGCACGGACTCATAGCCCTGGCTTCGCTCAAGAAGGGCCTCGGGAAACTCATACTCAACAGGGAAGCCCTGGACGCCGACCTTCACCGCAACTGGGCGGTGGTGGCAGAAGCGCTCCAGACCATACTCCGCCGCGAAGGCTATCCGCATCCCTACGAAGCCCTCAAAGCCCTTACCCGCACCGGGGCTGCCATCGAGGAAAAGACCATCTCCGGTTTCATAGACGGCCTGGATGTCCCCGAAACGGTCAAAGACGAGATGCGTGCAGTCACCCCCTGGACCTATACCGGATTCTGAGTTCCGAACCCGTTTTGCAGATAAAATTAAACACCGCTAAAAATTAGTGGTGTTTTTTTATCATTTATTCTTATATTTGCTGCTGCTATGTCAGAGGTCCTAAACGAAATCACCCCGCTGTCCGACAAGGATTTTTATTATCTGGTCGACCGCCGCAAGGAACGCTTCAATTTCCCTGCCCACAAACACAAGGAGTACGAACTCAATTTCATCGAGCGCTGTGAGGGTGCAGTACGCGTGGTGGGAGACAGCGTGGAGAAGGTGGGAGAGTACGAACTGGTACTCATAGGCGGCGGGCTCGAGCATTATTGGGAACAGGGCAAGTGCCGTTCGACCGACATGAGGGAGGTGACCATCCAGTTCGATCTTTCGGTTTTTTCGGCCCAGCTCGCCACTAAGAGCCGTCTGGAGGGTATTGCCGTGATGCTCGAGCGTGCAAAGCACGGCCTGGCGTTTTCGCAGGAAGCCTTGATGCGGTCTTATTCCCTTATAAATGAGCTTTCTGCCGAGCAGGATCCCTTCGAGCAGTTCCTCAAGTTCCTCAGGCTTCTATATCTGCTCTCCAAGGACGAAGGTGCAAGGGAACTGTCCAGCGTAAGTTTCGTAAGCGACGGCCCGCGTACCGACAATTCGCGGGTGATGAAAGTGAAGCGTTACATCGACCTCAATTATGCCGGAGATGTTTCCCTGCCGGTACTTGCGGACATAGCCGGGATGACCCCGCCGTCGCTCAGCCGCTTTTTCCGCATGAGCACCGGCCGTACGGTCAAGGATTACATCGCCGAAGTCCGGCTCGGAGCCGCCGCCCGCCTCCTGGTCGACACGCAGCTGAACATCGCCGACATCTGCGAGAGGAGCGGTTACGGCAACCTCTCTAACTTCAACCGCATATTCAAGGCCCGTCGCGGACTCACCCCGAAAGCCTTCCGCGAACTCTACAAACACAACAGGGCCATCGTATAAAAATACCGATAACGGATAAAATAATATTTGTTTGTCTTAAGGTCTTTTTCTAATTTTGAATAAGACTTAACATGATTGATGCGAGCTGAAATGAACGCCAACAAACTGCTTACAGCGCTTTTTCTCGTAATTTCCATATCTTGCACCCGCGGGGGAACCGATTCCTTCGTGCGCGTGGAGGACGGATTTTTTACCCAGGGCGGTAAAAAAATATCATTCATAGGTACCAATTTCTGGTATGGGGCCATACTCGCCAGCGAAGGCCAGGGCGGGGACAGGGCCCGTCTCGCAAGGGAGCTGGATACCCTCAAGGCGCTCGGCATCACCAACCTGCGCGTCCTTGCCGGGGCAGAGGGCCCTGACGGCGTG
>ONSD01000091.1 GCA_900320385.1 uncultured Bacteroidales bacterium | reverse complement strand
ATAAATCATCCAATAAAGTATCCATGTTTCCTGTACTGCTCGTGATACATGTGAAAACTTGACCAGGGGTTAGTATTCCATCACATAATATTGCACTGAGTGTCAAGGTATATTTATGGAAAAAACAGTAGGCCTCATTTGTACCAACTAAATTCGTTATTCCAAACATTGTTCTGTTAATATAATTCTGGATACTGTAAGCATACGTCTCGGATAATTCACAGAGGCCTTCACCTTCAGAACCGGTGCCTCCAGGGCCATAATCATCACTAAGGGCATAAGACAGTTCGTATAAAATCAATTTGGCATAATTCGACCTTCCGGTAACTGAATAATGGCTCGCATGCGAAAGTTCATGGAATGTCAACGCATAAAGCTCATTATAACTCTTATTGTATGTCATAAGGATAATGTCCGGGCCAAATAGCTTTATCTTTAATGCGACGTATAATGTCGTGAATATGTTGAACTTTGCCAACAAAGCAACAATTGTAGCAGCACTGAACAATGTTCCCCACGAAAGCATATGCTTGATCATTGGTGAACTTCCCTCACCATAGCCGCTGCTACCATTGATACACCATATGTTCAATTTTATCGGAGGCAAAGATACACCATTGAACGTCCGTGGATTGGTTTGTGTACAATTCGTATAATAATCGTATGCCGCATTGTTCACCACCGCCCACGACCATGGCGAGAATTCCGCATTCCTATAGAAAGTCTTGGTGAATGAAGCAGGATTACTGCATTTGGTCACGGTATACGTCGCCGGGGCAAGGAACGCCCAGTTGCCCCATATTGAAAAATGCTTTTGATTAGAATAGATTATCGAGATGTTGGGTCTGCTGAATCTCTTTGAAAGGGAGAAATGACCGCTCGCATCAGTATATCCGGTTGACCATTTCAACAATCTCTGTGCCCTGACCTTCACCCCCTTCACGCCTTCAAGCGTACCGTCGTTTTTCAAATAGACATATCCCGAAGGATACGATTCAGACGCCTTCGTTTCAGGAAACTCATACTCCACTCCCGCTATCTCGAATGCCATCTTCTCGAGTTCTTCCGGAGAGACTCCAAGATTATTGCCCGCCCTTGTACCCGGGTCATGGTCAGGAATATAGCACTCATCCAGTAGTTCTCCGGTAAACACTGATCCGCTGTCAGACAAAAAACGTACTGAAAGCGTCCTGCCCTCCGCTTGTGCCAACAGGAAGTCTTCGTAGGATATCTGTTCCAGGGCCCTCTGTGTAGACAACGCCGAATAATTCCAGGCAATGACGCTTGTATCCGTCGGTTCATCGGGATCGTAATAGTACTCCGTCTCTTCCTCAAAGTCAACATCCAGAGGATAATCGAACACCTCCATGAAAGGCATGGCCTGCGCCACTTGCAGCGATATCGTATCCAAAGAATTGAAACGGAAATAATAGTCGGTCGGGCGTAGCATCCCACCCACACCAGTTTTTGTTTTCAAAAGCGAATCCAGTGCAGCCTGCATTATCTCCAGGGAATAAGGATTCTTTTTCTTGTCCGCGGAGCGGAGTTTTGGATTCAGGAAGAGGGCGGCATCTCCGTCGTTTGCCGATTCCGCGACCGTCACTTCCTTCGAGCACGATACTGCAGTCAGTGCCAGAATGCCCGCAAGGCAAGCGGTAATTAATATAGTTCTTTTCATAATCACGCAGTCAGTGAATTACTCGATTTCAAATACTCCCTCATAAACGCTTCCGCTGGAGAGGGTAAAGGTAATACTGTAAATCCCTTGCTCGCCATTTATCGGAAGGGTGACCATACCTGCTTCCGCATCGATTACGAATTCTGCAAGGTAGGCTGTGGTAAGATTCAACACGAGCACATCCGCTTCTCCCAAATCTTGGAGGAATGTCAATAGAATTGAGGAAGAGACATCATCATACCACGCCTCAATCGGTATCCTTGCGGGCATGCGATGTGTTGTTCCATTCTGCTGATTGGAGTCCACGACGGGAATGGGTACAAGCCCGTCCTTGGAAGCGAAACATGTCGACGCAACAGCGAGCGACATCACGACAAGCATTAACAGTCTTCTCATACGATATAATTATTATAGCATGACAAAGTTAAGCTCGATACGAATAAAATATGCTTTTCCTGTCTAAACATGTTAAGACGCAAAGTCTTGATATCCAGATATTAACGAAAGCTTCAACATAAAAATCTAAACACTCTTGCCATCAGTCCAGGAAAAGGAGATAGAAATCCTTGTATTCGGAATCCAGTGCGCGAATTTCTTTTTTCAGGCGGTTCTTCTTCGTGTAAACGGAAGCTACGGCATAACCCATGATACGGGAAATGGTCTTTGCCTCAAGGCCGATGATGCAGTACTGCAAAAAACGGAAATCGGACTCTGAATGGCCTGCAAGGTCGACACGAAGCTTATGCACGATGCCGTCCAGCGCTTCGTTCATCTCTGACTCAAGCTGACGCTGCGCCTCCATGTCGTCGGAAAACATCTTCATTACATCGGCCGCCTTGTCATATATGGATTCGCGACGGTCTCTGCCCGCAGGAGCCAGATAGGCTTCGCACAGGTCATTCAGATAAGAATACTGTTTCTTGTAGATGGATGCGAACCTTTCCTTAAGCTTATTTGCATCTGCCTCATTGCTTTCCAGTGATTTGAGCATACGTTGGGACTCCTCGTACACGGAGGACATCTCCTCTATCCTGTTCCGCATACAGGCCCGTATGGAGAGAAGTATGGCAAGAAGGGACATAATGCCGAGCAAAGCAATTGCAGAGACCGCAATCAATTGGTATCTGCGGCTCTCGGAAACCTTCTTCTGCAAATCCGACCTTGCTGAGTAGTAATCCCTCTGAGTGCTGAGGAGCGACTGGTTCAACGATTGCAGCACTACCGAGTCCTGAGCCGCTACAGCATCTTCCATATATGCCAGCGCCGCTGCGTATTCATGTCTGTCTTTATTGACATTATACCTCCAATAACTGGTTTTATAATCAGAATACCCCAGATTGTCCAACTGGCTGAACACATTATCAGCCACGGTTCCATGTCCGAGTGCATTATGAGCATAGGCATAAATGGAGTAAGCCTCGGCGGAAAGGGCATCCGGTCTTGAAGAGGATATGGATTCGATTATTGCTATTGTCCTGTCAATTTCCCTGTCCGGTTTGAGGAGAAGCATTTTCGCATAATAAACCTGCCGCGTACAATATGTCAAAGAATCTCGGACAGGCATTGCGAAAAAATCCCGGTAGGCGCGTTCTGCTTCATCCCACATTCTCAGATTTGCATAACACGTCGCCAGATGCCCGGTAATAGCCCAGATTCCCGCCGAATCGCCGCATTGTTTTCCATATTCAAGCGCGGTTTCCGTGTACTTCAATTCCTGCTCGTAGTTGTGATTGCGGGAGAAGATATCCGATATCGCAGAATTGACCAGTTCCTTGTAATGGTCGTCACGGACATTCGCGGAATCTTCCAACGCAGCCATGTAACATTCCATCGCCCGGTCGGGATTCCCCCGGTTGGAATATATGCGGCCTTCGTAGAATTTCGCCTGCATCTTCTCCCCGGGCGTTCCGTGTTCAGAGTAGTACTTTACTGCCGGAGAGATGACTCCAAGGTCCGTGGTATCGATATAGTTCTTGTCAAGAGCCATTGCATGCAGAAGCGAGTACCGTGCCCTGAGAGAGGCTGTACCAAGGCGGTTGGTATCGATTGAGCGCAGCACCGCAAGGGCGCTGTCCGGACGAAGCTGGATATATGCATACACGTCATCAAGGGTGTTCTTGACAATACGGCCCGAACAGGTCGTCAGAAAAATCAGCAGGAACAATAAGATAATTACGCGGAGTGCCGTTTTCATAGTATGCGGTCTGACACTACAAATATAGTGTTTTTTAAACAGAGGAATTATTACCTTTGCCGCAAGCGATATGGACAAGGAAAGCATATACAGGGAAATAGCCGCGAAGGCGGAGGCTATGGCCGAAAAGGGAGATACCGCAATCCTGCAGAAGGTTTCGGAACTGCTGTGCCGCGGCCTTGGATTCTGGTGGACGGGTTTTTACATTGTGGAGGACCGGGCTGCGGATTGGGTGCCTCTGGACATAGGCGTGGCACCGGACTCCGTCAAAGAAGAAGAATCGGAAAGCCTGCCTGCCCGGAAGGGCCCGTGGATGATGCTGGGGCCGAGCGTCGGGCCGCCGGCGTGCGAAAGGATACGCTTCGGGCGCGGCGTGTGCGGCACGGCCTGGGCCGAAGACCGGACCGTGATAGTGCCGGACGTGGACCAGTTCCCCGGCCACATCGCATGCAGCAGCGAATCCCGATCGGAAATAGTGGTGCCGGTACATATCGGCGGCAAGGTCGCGGGAGTCCTTGATGTGGACAGCCGCGATCTTGCGAACTTCGATGACCGTGATGCCTTCTGGCTGGAGAAGATAGCCGCTACAGTGTCTGGCCGCCGATAAACTCGCGCATGATGCTGGTGGGCGGGATGGCGGCGATCTCGGCCGGCTTCAGGGCGGTCACCGGTTCGAGGAAGCGGATGAGGTCCTGAGCCTTCCTGTATGCCGGGGAGCCTTCCTTCACCCCATACAGCAGGGGTTCTGCATAGTATTTGAGAAGCGGTACGTCATAGAGCGTGGACGAATTGAACACCACGTCGGCATTCCCTTCGTATGGGAAGATGTTAAGCGTCTCTCCCCTGCGCACGCTGGGCCAGCGGAGGATGTTGTCCTCGGGAGTGATGCCCCGCACGCGGCTGTCGCGGACGATACGCCTGAGCAGGCGCTTGTCGGTAGTGGAGCCATGCACCTTGATGCCGCCCTTGATGGCGGAAAGGGCCGAAATATACACGTTGAAGATCCGGGAATGGTCCACCGCCGGGGTGAGCGCAGGATTCAAGGCGTGTATGCCTTCCATGAAGAGTATCTCGTTGGGAGAGAGCGTCATCCTGCGCGACTCATCCCACTCCTGCTTCCCCTCCTTGAAATTGTATCGGGGTATCACCACTTCCTTGCCCGCCAGAAGGTCGTTGAGCTGGGAATTGAGCAGATCGACGTCCATGGCGCCCAGACATTCGAAGTCATATTCGCCGTTGGAGTCGCGGGGCGTACGGTCGCGTTCGACGAAATAGTTGTCGAGTTCGATGACCTTGGGCATGATGCCCAGGACGCGGCACTGCTGGGCGATGCGCAGGGCGCTGCTGGTCTTTCCGCTGCTGGAAGGTCCGGACATCATTACGATACGGCTCTTTTTGCGGCGCCAGTAAATCTGGTTGGCGATTCCGGCATATTTGCGTTCCTGCCTTGCCTCGCAAAGATTGATGAGAGGGATCGCCTGCCCTTCCTCCAGGACGGCTACCAGTTTCTGAAGAGTGTCGATGCCTATGGCCGAACACCAGTCGGCGTATTCCCTGCGGGCGTCAACGATTTTGCTTGCGATTGCCATACAATGCTGTTTTAAGATAAGGTCCCGTGACCGAAGACGGGTCTTCAGCCACCTGTTCAGGAGTGCCCTTGGCGACTATGCGCCCTCCCCTCTCCCCTCCTTCGGGACCGAGGTCGAGGATATAGTCGACACTCTTGAGCACGTCCATGTTGTGTTCTATGATTATTACTGTATTTCCTTGGTCTACAAGTTGTTGCAGAACATTCAAAAGGACTTTGATGTCTGCGGAATGCAGGCCTGTGGTAGGTTCGTCGAGTATGTACACCGTATTGCCGGTGGCCTTGCGGAAGAGTTCTGCGGATAGTTTCATGCGCTGGCTCTCGCCGCCGCTGAGCGTCACCGACGACTGTCCCAGCTGCACATAGCCCAGGCCCACATCCACCATAGCCTTGAGCTTGGGGGCGATGTGCGGATTGGTCTTGAAGAATTCGTACGCCTCGCTGATGGGCATGTCCAGCACGTCGCTGATGTTCTTGCCCTTGTAATGTACCGCGAGGGTGTCTTCCTTGTAACGGCGTCCCCGGCAATGGTCGCAGGGCACGGTCACCGAAGGCAGGAAATTCATCTCTATCACCTTGAGGCCGGCTCCCTTGCACTCCTCGCAGCGCCCTCCGGCGACATTGAAGGAGAAGCGTCCCGCCTTGAAGCCGCGCACCTTGGCATCGGGGGTATCCTCGAACAAGGCGCGGATGTCGTCGAAGACTCCGGTGAAGGTGGCGGGATTCGAGCGCGGCGTGCGCCCTATCGGTCCCTGGTCGACCTCGATCACCTTGTCGATATTGTCCAAACCGACTATCTCCCTATAGGGCAGAGGCTTCTGCTTATAATTGTAAAACGCGCCCTTGAGTATGGGCATGAGGGTTTCGTTCACCAGGGTGGACTTGCCGCTGCCGCTCACTCCCGCTACGCCTATCAGGCATCCGAGCGGGAAGTCGACGTCGATATCCTTGAGATTGTTGCCGCAGGCTCCCCTTATCCCCAGCACCTTGCCATTCCCTTTGCGGCGGCTCACCGGAACAGGTATGCTGTCTTCCCCCGCCAGGTATTTCAGGGTCACCGATTGCCCTTCCGGCAAGGCAGTACCCTCGGAAACCTGTGCCACCCTCGGCATCATAAGAGGGGGGTACCCTTCAGGGTGGGGTCGAGCGGAGCGAGACGGTTTCGAGGGTACTGCCCTGCCGAAGGCGCCTACCGGGCCGCTGTAAACGATGCGCCCGCCGCGGGCACCGGCGCCGGGACCGACGTCCACCAGATAGTCGGCGGCGCGCATGGTCTCCTCGTCGTGCTCGACGACTATTACGGTATTCCCCTCGTCGCGGAGCTTGCAAAGCGAATCGAGCAGCTTGTGATTGTCCCTCTGGTGCAAGCCTATGGACGGCTCGTCCAGGATGTAGATGACGTTCACCAGACGGGAACCGATCTGCGTGGCGAGTCGTATGCGCTGGCTCTCCCCCCCGCTGAGCGAACCGGTAGCCCGCTCGAGCGTGAGGTACTCCAGTCCCACGTCCACCAGGAACGACACCCTGTCCAGAAGTTCCTTGAGGATGTCCCGCGAAACCGCCGAAGCCCGTCCGGAGAGTTTCCCGGGCAAGGTCCTGAGCCACTTGTACAGATCCGAAATCTCCATCGCGGACACTTCGGCAATGGTCTTCCCGTCTATCTTAAAATAATCCGTTTCCTTGCGGAGGCGCGTGCCGTGACATACCGGGCACACTATCTTGTCCTCAATGTCCTGCACGACTCCGGGCCAGTTGACCATCTGCGCCAGGCTGCCCTCGCCTATGCGGAAGAACTCGTCGGAACCGTAGATGAGCAGCGTCACCACTTCGTCGGGGAGAGCGTCGATGGGATCGTAGAGCGAGAAGCTGTACTTGCGCGCTATGGCGCGAAGGACCTCGAACTTCTTGGTTTCCCGCACTTTGCCGAGAGGAACTATGCCGCCTTCGGCTATGCAGCGGCTGCGGTTGGGGATGATGCTGTCGACGTTGACGTCCACCACGGTACCGAGGCCCTTGCAATGGGGGCAGTAGCCTTCGGGAGAATTGAACGAGAAGGTATGGGGCTGCGGTTCCTGGAGCGAGAGGCCGGTTTCCGGGTCGACCAGATGCTTCGAATAATGGGAAAGCTCTCCTGTCTCGTAATCCAGCAGTGCAAGGCTGCCCTTTCCGACATTAAGCGCGGACATCACCGAATCGCGCACCCGCTTGGAATCCCCCTCGCCGGGCTTGAGCTTGTCGATAACGAGCTCGATGAAGTGGGCCTTGTAGCGGTCGACGGCCTCCACTTCGTTCAGGCTGAGGACTTCGCCGTCGATGCGTATCTGTGCATAACCCTTGCGGCGCATCTGCTCGAAGAGGTCGCGGTAATGTCCCTTGCGCCCGCGGACGAGCGGAGCGAGCAGAAGGCACTTGCGACCCTGGAAACGCGTCATTATCAGGTCCACGATCTGCTCATCGGTGTAGCGTATCATCTCCTTTCCCGTGCTGGGGGAATAGGCTGTGGAGGCTTTGGCGTAAAGCAGGCGGAGGAAATCGGAGATTTCGGTGATGGTGCCCACGGTGCTGCGCGGATTGTTGCCCGTGGTCTTCTGTTCTATGGCGATGATGGGGCTCAGGCCGTCGATGCTCTCCACCTCGGGCTTGTCGAGTATGCCCATGAAGTGCTTGGCATAGGGCGAAAGGGTGTTCATGTAGCGGCGCTGGCCCTCTGCATAGATGGTGTCGAAGGCGAGGGAACTCTTGCCGCTGCCGCTGAGGCCCGTTATGACGGTGAACCGGCCCCGCGGGATATCGACGTCGACATCCTGGAGGTTGTGGGCCCTTGCACCCCTGATCCTGATGAATTCCTCTTTCTCCATTGGGGAAAGGCAAATTTAAGAAATAATTGCATAAATTTGCCCCCGGTTTGAACAACTGATTGCAATCTTATGTGGATTTGGATGACACTGGCATCAGCGCTCCTGCTGGGCATCTACGATGTAGCCAAGAAGAAGGCGTTGGAGAAGAACGGAGTCTACTATGTGCTTCTGGTCGCAACCGCCCTCACAACCCTGTTCCTCTGCCCTTTCCTTAAGGCAGGACCCGTCAGGCATTTCCTGTGCATAGGGGTGAAGTCCGTACTCGTCACCGCATCGTGGGTGGCCGGGATGTACGGTCTCAAGCTGCTGCCAATCACCACGGTGAGCACCCTCAAGGCATCCAGGCCCATGTTCGTGGTGCTGTTCAGCATCCTCCTGTTCGGCGAAAGGCTTGACTGGTTACAGTGGATCGGAGTCGTAACGGTGCTGGCCGCACTGTGGCTCCTGAGCCGCAGCAGCGCGAAGGAGGGAATCAGGTTCAGCAGCAGCAAGGGCTTCTGGGCAATGGTGGTCAGCATTTTCGCTGGAGTGGCGAGCGCCCTCTTCGACAAGTGGATCCTGAACGGGATGGGCATGGAACCCCTCTT
>ONSD01000108.1 GCA_900320385.1 uncultured Bacteroidales bacterium | reverse complement strand
CGCCCAGATGGGTGTCGCCGTTGGTGCTCTTTACTTCGAACACGCCGTCACCGAGTTCAAGGATGCTGATATCGAAGGTTCCGCCGCCGAGGTCGTACACGGCCACCTTCATGTTCTTGTTCTTCTTGTCAAGACCGTATGCCAGGGCTGCAGCAGTCGGCTCGTTGATGATGCGCTTGACGTCGAGTCCGGCGATTTTGCCGGCTTCCTTGGTAGCCTGCCTCTGAGAGTCGGAGAAGTACGCGGGAACCGTGATGACGGCTTCCGTAACGGGCTGGCGCAGATAATCTTCGGCGGTCTTCTTCATCTTCTGGAGGATGATGGCCGAGATTTCCTGCGGAGAGTAGAGCCTGCCGTTGATATCCACACGGGGAGTGTTGTTCTCGCCGCGGACCACGCCGTAGGGCACGCGGGCGACTTCCTTGCCCACCTGGTCGTAGCTCTCACCCATGAACCTCTTGATGGAGAATACGGTGTTCTTCGGGTTGGTTATTGCCTGACGCTTGGCGGGGTTGCCCACCTTGCGCTCGCCTTCTGCGGTGAACGCCACCACCGAAGGAGTGGTGCGCTCGCCTTCGTTATTGATGATGACGGTAGGCTGGTTGCCTTCCATCACTGCCACGCAACTGTTGGTAGTTCCGAGGTCGATTCCGATGATTTTTCCCATAATTCTATACTGTTTTGTTTTTTTCCTTAATCATTGCTGCCACTGAGGGCAACGCAAACCAGTGAAGCCAAAGATGTGCCAGCGGAGAATTTCTGACAAATTGTCATTATCTTTGCGGCATGATCTACAGAGAACCCGGTAAAGCGGAGTATGACGACCTGGCGGGACGCATCCTCTACGAAGACAACCACATCCTGGCCTTCGACAAAAGGGCCGGAGAAATCGTGCAGGGCGACAGGACCGGCGACGAACCGCTGGCTGAGACTCTCAAGGCCTTCGTGGCAAAGCGCGACGGCAAGCCGGGACACGTGTTCATGGGAGTCCCCCACCGGCTCGACAGGCCAGTAAGCGGCATCGTAATCTTCGCGAAGACCTCCAAGGCGCTGGAGCGGCTTACCGCCATGTTCCGCGAGGGTTCCGTGCACAAGACATACTGGGCACTCTGCTGTGGCGCTCCCCCGCAGGAAGAGGGCCTGTTGGAAGACTGGCTTGTCCGCAACGAAAAGCAGAACAAATCGTACGTGGTTACGCGTCCCGACGCACAGCGCAAGGATGCAAAGCTCGCCAGGCTGCGTTACCGCCACCTTGCCGACACCGATCGTTATCATCTTCTCGAAGTCGGGCTCCTTACCGGCCGCCACCACCAGATCCGCTGCCAGCTCGCTCACATGGGCTGTCCCATCAAGGGCGACCTCAAATACGGCGCCCCCCGTTCAAATGCCGACGGCGGCATCTGCCTGCACGCCCGCAGGATAGAATTCGTCCACCCCGTAAGCAAGCAGGATATCGTGCTGGTATCCCCCGTCCCTTCTACCTGGAAAGGTGTTCCTGACGCCTGCGGCGTATGAGGTCCTGCAGATAGGCGCTAGGCGTGGTGCCGGTGTACAGTTTGAATGCCATGTTGTAAGTGACCACCGAATGGAAGCCGGACATCATCGCCAGTTCCATTACTTTCAAGTGGGGGTCTTTCTTCATGAGGTCTATGGAATAGTTTACCCTATAATAATTGGCGAACTGCCTGAAGTTGCGCCCCGAAAAACAATTGATCGCTTTCGACAGATACGCACGGTTGCAGAAAACCGCCGTCGCAAGGTCGTCCATCGAGAACCTGTCATCGAGGTAAGGCTTCTTGTCGTCCATGTAAGCGGTCACCTTCGAATATATGGCTGTCATGTGCTCGTCCACCTCGACGTCGGGCAGGGCCCCCCGCAGGTTCCCGCGGATTATCTCCTTGATGGCTTTTTCCTTCTCCTTCGGTATGAGGCCCGTACGGCCGGAATATACCCTGAGGTAATTCAGCACGAAGAAGACTGCCGTCGCCGCGGTCATGACGCCCGCCCATACCGGTCCGGCATCGGCAGCGTGAGCGGCCATGAGAAGTACCCCCAGGCCGAACAGCGCGCTGACATAAGACTCCCGCGCGGAATCCTCCACGCTGCACCACACGCTGTCCGCCCTGAAGAGCGAGCGTACGTTCACGTACTTGCGGCTTTGCCTCCAGCGGGAATAGACGGCTATCGGTACGAGGCCGGCACACAGAAGCAGTTCGGTACCGAAAGACAGCCGCGAAGCGAACCAGCCGCACAGAGCAGTCAGCAGGGATGCCGTAAGGGCGAAGTCCAGCGAAGGTTTCGGGTTTTCATAACCCAGGGGGGACATCAGGCAGACGCCTATCCCCGGGACGATGCAGGCGCAAAGGTACCAGCGGGAGATTCCGGGAGTCCGGAGGACGTGCTCCAGCACGAGCGAGAGAGGCAGGAGCAACGAAAGTACACGAACCATCGTGTGGCAGGTCAAGATTTTTTTCATAGCCGTAATTAGTTTTCGTTGCCTGCAATATAAGTTTTTACCCCGACTACCTGGGGGTAAAAATCGGGGTAAAAAAACAATTTTATGTTTCGGGAACCGAATTAACTTTTACTATCGGTTTTACTCCCTCCCTTTATGGTGTCGAAGCCTTTGCCGTAAACGCCGGTCACGGACGAAACCGACAGGAAGGCTTCCGGATCTATGGCCTTGATCGACCGCAGGAGCAGGGTAAGGTCTGCCTTGCGGGTAAGGACCATGAGTACGTGCGATTCTTCCTTGGAATACCAGCCTTCACCGTTGAGCACAGTGACGCCGCGATGGAATTCATGGGTGATCTCATCGGCTATCTCGGCGTACTTCTTGGAGTTGATCAGCAGTTGTACGCTCTGCCTTGAACCCGAGAGGACCGCGTCAAGGGTAGTGGTCAGTATGCCGGTGAGGACTATACCGTAGACCAGGACCATAACCTTGTCTACCGGCTGCATCAGGGTACCGTCGGGCCGGTAGGACGGAATCAACAGCGACGATGCGATGATGGCGACGTCCGTCCAGAGGATGAACTTGCCGGGAGAGATGCCGCGGTACTTGTTGATGAGCAGGGCCAGGATGTCGGTACCGCCGGAGCTGCCGCCCTGGGACATGGCAAGCCCGATTCCGAAGCCGGCCATCATGCCGCCCATGATGACGCACATCAGAGTTCCGTTGTCAAGCGCTATGGCCTGGATGAAGCTCTGGGGAATCAGTTCGCTGCCCAGGTTGAGGCTGACGGAACCCATGATGACGGCGAATATCGTCTTGACGCCGAAACTCTTGCCGAGCGTCAGCATGCCCAGTATGAGCAGCAGAGCATTGATGACGAAGTACGAATAACCGACCTTTATCACGCCGTGCGAAGCATACTGTATGATGGAACCGATGCCGGTCACTCCCCCGCCCACCAGGTTGTTGGGGATTAGGAAGATGTTCCAGGCAAGAGTATAGCAGAGTATGCCTATGGTGATGAGGCCGTACTCCTTGAGGATAGTGCCGAAGTTGCGTTTCAATACTGCCATATCAGTCGGATTTCTTGTTCGCGTTCAATTTCAATTTTCCAGCCTTGATCTCGGTGAAGCCTTCGCCGTAGACTTCGGACGCGCCGCCGATGCTCATGAAGGCCTTGGGGTCTATTTCGTTGATAACCTTGCTGAGTTTGGACACCTCCTGCCGGGTGAGCAGGATAAGGAGCACGTTCTTCTCTTTCTTCGTGTACCATCCCATGGAATGGAGGAGGGTGACCCCCCTTTCCATGGTATCGCATACATAGTCTGCTATCTGCTGATACTTCTCCGAGAATATGAACAACTGCATCTTGGCTTTGCCGCCCACAGTGAAAAGGTCTATGGTAAGGGCGAAGGTGACAATTTCGATGATACCGTACATAACGTCGTTGAAGGTCTTGGCTTCACCGGCATAGGAACCGAAGCCGGGGCGCAGCAGGAGCTGCGAGATCACGACGACGAAATCCATGATGAAGAAGATGCCGCTCAGTGAAATCGGCCAGTACTTGTTCACTATCAATGCGATGATGTCGGTTCCTCCCGTACTGCCCCCCTTCTTGATGCACAAGCCGAGGCCCATCGCCTCGAAGATACCGGCGATGATGGGCACCAGCGTCTTGTCCTCGACGTAAAGGAAGTTGCCCGGAATGGAATGGAGCCATGTCCAGTCGTCGACCAGCCACAGGAACACCGACGACATTATAATGCAGTATATCGTCTTGAATCCAAAACCGAACCCGAACACCATCACTGCCAGCAGGATCAGGACGGCGTTTATCGCGAAGAAACTCAGCGACGCCTTGATTGCACCGCCCGTAGCGAATTCTACGATGGTGCAGATGCCCATCATGCCACCGGCCGACATCTGGTTCGGTATCATGAACGCCTCCCACGAAACCGTAAACACGAATGTGGCAAAGGTGATTACGATATACTCCCAGATCAGTTTGGAAAGCTTGGTCGTTTTCATTTATTTCAGAACCACGTTTACAATCCTGCCCGGAACCACTATCATCTTGACTATAGTCTTGTCGCCCACCCATCTCGCGGTGTCGGGGAGGGCGCGCACGGCAGCTTCGACCTCCTCTCGCGAAGCATCCTTCGGAAGGTCGACGGTAAAGCGGGTCTTGCCGTTGAACGAAACCGGGTATGTCACGCTGCTCTCGACCGTAAAGGCGGGGTTGTATTCCGGATAGGACGCGTCGACCACACTGCCTTCGTGGCCGAGCGAATGCCAGAGCTCCTCGGAAATATGCGGGGCGAAGGGAGAAAGCAGGACCACGAGCGGTTCAAGTATCTCGCGCGAAGTCGTCTTGAGTTCAGACAGTTCGTTCAATGCGATCATGAACGCGCTGATGGTGGTGTTGTACGAGAAGTGCTCTATGTCTTCCTGCTCCTTGGCTATGAGCTTGTGGAGCGACTTGAGTTCGGCGGGGCTTGCCTTGGTGTCGGTCACCAGGAAGGAATCCTGGTTGTAGAACATCCTCCAGAACTTCTTGAGGAAGCGGTGCACGCCGTCAATCCCCTTGGTGTCCCAGGGTTTGCTCTGCTCCACCGGTCCGAGGAACATCTCGTAAAGCCGGAGCGTGTCGGCGCCGTAATTGTCGCAGACCACATCCGGATTCACCACGTTGTACATGCTCTTGCTCATCTTCTCCACAGCCCATCCGCACACATACTCTCCGTTCTCCAGTTCGAACTCCGCATCGGCGTATTCCGGGCTCCATGCCCTGAAGGCCTCGAGGTCGAGCCTGTCGTTCCGGACAAGGTTGATGTCCACATGTATCTCGGTCGTTTCGTACCTGTCCTTCAGGCCTGCCGAAACGAAGGTATTGGTGCCGACCTTGCGGTAAACGAAGTTCGAGCGGCCCTGGATCATGCCCTGGTTCACCAGTTTGCGGAAGGGTTCGGCTTCGCAGACATAGCCCAGGTCGTAGAGGAACTTGTTCCAGAAACGGGAGTAGATGAGATGTCCCACCGCATGCTCGGTGCCGCCGACGTAAAGGTCGACGCTCCGCCAGTAGCGGTCGGCATCCGCGCTCACGAGGGCTCCGTCGTTGTGCGGGTCCATGAAGCGCAGATAATAGGCGCTCGAGCCCGCGAAGCCGGGCATAGTGCTGGTTTCGAGCGGATACCCGTTATAGCTCCACTTCTCAGCCCTTGCCAGCGGAGGTTCTCCGTTCGCCGAAGGCTTGAAACTCTTGATTTCCGGGAGTTCGAGGGGCAGCATATCGTCGGGCAGCGGAGTGGCCACGCCATCCTTGTAGTAAATGGGGAAAGGCTCTCCCCAATAGCGCTGGCGGCTGAAAATGGCATCACGCAGGCGATAGTTGGTCTTGCGCCTGCCGAGCCCGTGGGTCTCTACGTAAACCTTTGCCGCCTCGATGGCGTCCTTGACCTGCATTCCGTCCATGAAGCCCGAATTCACCATCACCCCTTCCTTGGCGTCGAAACTCTCCTCGCTGACATCAGCACCTTCGATAATGGGCACTATGGGAAGTCCGAACTTCTTGGCGAAGGCATAGTCGCGGCTGTCATGTGCAGGCACCGCCATGATGGCGCCGGTTCCGTAACCGGCCAGCACGTACTCCGCGATCCAGATAGGAACCTTCTCCCCGCTCAAGGGATTGATACCGTAAGCGCCTGAGAACACACCGGTTACACTCTTGGTCTCGGAAAGTCTCTCGCGCTCGGTCTTCTTCTTTACCTGAGCCAGATACTCCTCCACCTCGGCTTTCTGCGACGCCGAAGTGAGCTGGGGCACAAGCTCGGATTCGGGAGCGAGCACCATGAAGGTCACCCCGAACATGGTGTCTACCCTGGTGGTGAAGATGGTAACGGGGAGTGTACGGCCGTCACATTCGGTCTGGAAGACGACCTCCGTACCCTCGCTCTTGCCTATCCAGTTGCGCTGCATTTCCTTGAGCGAATCGCTCCAGTCGATGTCGTCAAGGCCGCTGAGAAGCCTCTCGGCATAGGCCGAAACGCGAAGCTGCCACTGTTTCATCTTACGCTGCTCCACCGGGAAACCTCCGCGCACGCTGAGCCCGTCCTTGACCTCGTCGTTGGCGAGAACGGTCCCCAGGCCTTCACACCAGTTGACGCTCGTTTCGCCCTGGTATGCGATGCGGTAGCGCATGAGCACTTCGGATTTCTGCCTGTCGCTCATGGCCGCCCACTGCTCCGGGGTGATACCGTCATAGCCTTCGGTCTCGAAGCGGTCCACCAGCTCGGCTATAGGACGCGCCTTGTCCAACTGCGGGTCGTACCAGCTCTTGAACATACGGATAAAGGCCCACTGGGTCCACTTGTAATAATCGGGGTCGCAAGTGCGGAACGAACGGTCCCAATCGTATGAGAATCCTATCCTGTCCAATTGCGAACGGTAACGCTTGACATTATTGTCGGTGGTCACTTCGGGATGCTGGCCGGTCTGGATGGCATACTGCTCCGCCGGGAGGCCGAAGGCGTCGAATCCCATGGGATGCAGCACGTTGAAGCCCTTGAGCCTCTTGTAGCGTGCATAGATGTCACTGGCAATATATCCCAGGGGATGACCTACATGCAATCCGGCCCCGGAGGGGTACGGGAACATGTCCAACACATAGAATTTAGGCTTCGAAGAATCTTCCGCGACTTTGTAGGTCTTGTTCTCCGCCCACCAGTTCTGCCACCGGCTTTCAATCTTACGAAAATCGTAATCCATTTATTTCCTTTGCTTTAATCTGAATTCTACATACATGCTCATCTCGCATTTCACCTTCTTTCCGCGCACCCTGGCAGGTTTCCACCTGGGAGATGCGGCCACGACGCGGACGGCCTCCTGGTCGAGCAGCGGGTCGACACCCTTGAGGACCTTGACGTTCCCCACGTCGCCCTTCTCGTCTATCACGAAGTCCACCAGCACCTTGCCCTGTATACCCTCATCCACGGCTTCCTTGGGGTAACGCAGGTAGGTATACACCCATTTGCGGAGGAAAACCTCGGGATTGTAGTTGTTGAGGAAAGCCGGCTTGACGTCGCAGTCTGCCCATGCCACGGCTCCCGTTTCCGGAGCCTCATTCCTGACTTCACGGGGCGAAAACGCAGGGGCGCTGCCGTTCACGAGCTTTAGGGTGAAGTTCCAGATATACTCCATCTCCCTCTCCATATTGTCATATTCCACGACTGAGGGAAGGTCGTACGGGGTATTGTATTCGGGATACATCCCGGTAGTGAACATTATCGAAGGGATGCCTGCGGCGTAGAATGAGCGATGGTCGGACTGTACCGGTTCTGCAGCCACCAGGCGCGGATGCATGGGCTGGAGGGTGCCGGCAAGGTCGTTTACTATCTGGTTCAGGTCGGCGTTGGAGGCCGTGTAGGCGTAGAACCCACGGCTGCCGGTGCCCACCATGTCGAGGTTGACCATGGCGTCGATACGGTCCTTGCCCGCGAAGGAACGGTTTACGAAATACCACGAACCGGCGTTGTCCGGGAGGGAAGCGCCGAATGCGCAGAGGATGACGCTGCGCTTGAGGAGGACGCTGCCCGCGCTGAGTTTCCTGGCCAGTGAGATGAGCATCGCCAGACCGGATGCGTTGCCGTTGGCGCCGGGGAAGGTTTTTTCGACCTGGACGCCGTCCACAGTCGTGACTGCGGTGCCGAGATTGTCCAGGCGCGCGCCTATCACGATGTAACGGTCCTTGAGCGATGGATCGTATCCTTGTACGATACCGCAGACATTATGGGACCGGAGGGTGTCGCCGCCTCTCTGGAGCACTCCGAACGAGATGTCGTCAGTACTGGAGAGAAGCTCGATCCCGGCATTTTCGAAGGCACTGGCGATGTAGTCTGCCGCGGAGGCTTCGCCGGAGGTGCCGGCTCCCCTGCCACCGAGGGCCGAAAGGTATTCGACGGCAGCCCGCATATCCGCGGTCTGTTCGTTATCGTAGAGTTCACCGTATGAAGCTATCTGCGCCCCCGCGGCGAAGGGCAGCAGGAATGAAGCCAGAAGGGTATAAAGGATTTTCATGACTCTCTCTACTCGTTAACCAGGACCCACACGTCCACCGGACAGAATTTTTCTCCTTTCACCTTGCCGAGGGTCGCCCAGGCTTCAGCAAGGCTGTTGGTGCCGCCCACACCCACGGAGGTGAATGCGTTGCGGTATGGGATGAGCTGGGAGCTGTATCCGGCCGCTTCCGCCTTGGCGGCGAGGCCTTGTGCGTTCTGCCTGTCGCCGAAAGTGCCCACCACCACGTAGTAACGGTACTGGAGGCCTGCCGCAGCAGCGCCTTTGATATCGGCCGTTGTAAGGATCATGGTCTTGGAAGCCTTGATCTCATCGAGCAGCGCCAGTGAGTCGGCGAGTGCCTTTTCGACGCGGCGGAGCGAATCCAGACGAGCCTGGTGCGCCGCCCGCTCCTGCTCTATCATCACTTTCTTGGCGGCGATGTCCTCACTGGTGGGCCGTCCCGCAAGCCTGCGGAACGAGTCGCACCCGCAAAGCAGCGCGGCTGTGGCGGCAATGCATGAAAGCGCGAGAATGATTCTTCCTGCAGACGATTCGTTCATAAGGATGCAAATTTAATGAAAAAAACGTTAATTTTGTAATCGTATGAATGTTGCGGCGCTTCTTGTCTTTCTGGCCCTCTCCGGCGGGCCCGGGAAGTTGCGCATCGACTTCCCGAAACCCAAATCCATCATAGAGTACTGCGACACCGTTTCACTCGCCTTCATCGGCGACGTGATGATGCACTCCCCCCAGCTCCGTTACGACCACGGCGGATTCCTCCGGGACATTGCCCCGCTCCTTTCGGAGGCCGACTTCGCCGTCGCCGGGATGGAATTCACCCTTGCCGGCCAGCCCTACACGGGATATCCTGCTTTCTCGGCACCGGATTCATACCTAAACAGCATAAAGGATGCCGGGGTGGACGTTCTGCTTACCGCGAACAACCATATCCTTGACAAAGGAGATGCCGGACTGGAACGGACCCTCCGGCAATATGAAGGGAGCATCCACACTGGAACCGGACGCGACAGCCTCGAGTATTACCGCAACAACCCGTTGATAATCAGCTGTAAAAGAGCGCGCATAGCTCTGATCAACTTTACCTACGGCACCAATCTTCCGGGCCGTTCGGCCTGGCCTAAGGTCAGCCGCATGGACAAGGCCGAGATCGCCAGGCAGTTCGCCGAAGCCCGCAGGCGCGGAGCCGATTTCATCATCGTCCTACCCCATTGGGGCACCGAATACCGCCTGAAGCATGATGCCTCCCAGGAAGAATGGGCGCGCTGGCTGGTCGGGCAAGGTGCCGACGCGATAGTGGGGGCGCATCCCCATGTCGTACAGGACACCTGCCACATTGCCGGTGTGCCTGTAATCTACTCGATGGGGAACGCGGTCTCCAATATGAGCGCACCCAACACCCAGCTCGGGCTTGCGGTGACTCTGGACCTTGTGTTCAACCCCCTGAGCGGAGAAACCAGGGTGGAAGAACCGCAGCTGCACTTCCTATGGTGCTCCCGACCGGGAGGAAAGAGCGGAAATTATAACACCATACTAGTAGATAAATATCTGAACCATAAAGAATTATGGAACAACCCCGCCGATTGGAGGAATATGATGTCCACTCTCGAAAGGGTACGTAAAACCACAGGCATAGGCCAATGAAGAAAACCATCAATCTTGAAATTCCCAACCCCGTCGCCATTTTCGGCCCGGGCAACCGCATCCTGAACGAATTCTGCAGCTATTACCCGGGACTGAACGTCACCGACAAGGGCTCCATGATCATCCTCGAAGGCGATGAAGCCCAGATCGACGATTTCGAACAGAAGTTCTCGCAACTGGTGCAGATCCGTTACCAGAAATCCAACCTGACTACCTATGACGTTGAAGACCTCTTCTCCGGCACCCATAGTACCTCCTCCCTCGCGGAGCATGGTAATGCAGTGATAGTTCACACGACCGACGGCAGGGCGATACGGGCGCGCAACGAAAACCAGGAGAAGATGGTCAAAGCCTATTTCGACAGCGACCTGGTATTCGCCGTGGGTCCGGCCGGTACGGGCAAGACCTATATTGCGATAGCACTTGCGGTGAGGGCACTCAAGAATCGGGAAATCAAGAGGATAATACTCACTCGTCCTGCGGTTGAAGCCGGCGAGAGGCTTGGCTTCCTGCCCGGCGATCTCAAGGACAAGCTGGACCCTTATCTGCAACCCCTCTACGATGCCCTCGGCGATATGATCCCGCCCAAGAGGCTTCAGGATTTCATGGCAAACGGCACAATCCAGATAGCGCCCCTCGCCTATATGCGAGGACGTACGCTCGACAGGGCCTGCGTCATACTCGACGAAGCCCAGAACACCAACATGGGGCAGCTGAAGATGTTCCTCACCCGCATGGGCACCAGCGCCAAGTTCATCGTGACCGGCGACGCCACCCAGGTCGACCTGCCCCGAAAGGAGGACTCCGGCCTGCTCAAGGGCATATCGCTGCTCAGGGACATCAAGGGCATCAGCACCATCTTTTTCGGCGACGACGACATAGTCCGCCATCCCCTCGTAAACAAAATCGTCAAGGCCTTCGGCGACTGACGCTTCTGTGTCTGCTCGAAGCGCGCAGAACTCTCTTTTTAAATGAATTCATTAGCCTCCACTAACGAGTTCTACAGATAAATATGAAAGTACTTGCCCCCGAAGCGGAAGAAGATCCTGCCGTACGACCTCCCAAACCTCTTCAGCACTTACATGATAATAACCATGTACAAGATTGTGCCGCATGGCAGTAATTGATATCCAATCGGTATCCGGGTGTTCCTGCTTGAAGTCTGCACTTAACATATAAGCAGCTTCGCCTATGATTTCAATATTTTTGACAACCGCATAAAAAAGGATAGGGTCTTTCTTTAAAGAATCAAGATCTTTCCCGTTCATGAAGGCAATAGCGTTGTCTATAGCCATAAGAATGTGCTCCAGCCTTCCTTTGTCTCTAACCCGCTCTCTCATAAATCAGGATTTTGTCGTGTTCTGCCGATTCAAGGGCAAATGGAAGAAGAGTTCCTTCGGTGACTAAATCTACGCTTCGCCCCGTGTTTTGCTCCAGTGCAAGTGTCATTCGTGCATGGGCAAGCAGACTCACATGCGCGTCCGGGGTGAATGCCACCAGTATATCCAAATCGCTCGACGGAGTCTCTTCTCCGCGTGCGAAAGAGCCAAAGAGCCAGGCTTTCTCCACCGGTTGCGAGCGAAAGAAATCCTGTATCCCGCCAATGAGGTTTATCCTGTCGTCGTTTAGATTGTCCAAAAGCATTTGTACCTTGGGCTTGATTCCTTTCCGTGATGCATATCGCAGCAAAGTACTTCTGTTAGGCTGATACACCTCGAACGCCGCTTGGAACAGCCCCATCACATTTGTGGAATCGTCGTCAGCGGCATCAACCAGTGTTTTTTCCAAAGAAGGGACACTTACCCCACCCAATCTTTCCATGGGAGATTCCGTGGGCATGGATTTCACCAGGATAAACCCTCGTATGTCATTCAAAAGCGGACGAGCGTCAACGAATTTTGCCACAGCAGGATAGTTCCCTTTGAGTAAGTTAACAACAGACAATAATATGGACTTATGAACTTCTACATACAAGTTCCCGTCCTTCTCATAGATTCCGTTATCGGTTCCCGGCAGATTATCCCTCAAGAAGGCGCTCACTTCGAGCATCCATGGCGTCACCAGAACGGAATAATGCATTTTGAAACCTCTCCGGTATACTCCTCTGGAAACTACGCTCAAAGAACCATCTTGTAACAGTTTCCTTATCCGCGAATGAACAGTCTGCGCAGGAATGCCAGGCATCGCGCGCATGAAATCCTGCGTGGTAAGATCCCTGTTTTCCTGAAGCAATCCGACTATCTTTTCTTTGAAATCCGACATAACAGCACAAAAATAATAAAACGGCAGTAAAAATACAAATACTGCCGTTTTTGTTGTAAGTTATATTCCTTTCTGCCAGGGAGAAAGATGGAAATTCCGCAGCAAAGTGACCCCCTTGTTCTCTTTTCAACGTGACCCCCTGT
>ONSD01000127.1 GCA_900320385.1 uncultured Bacteroidales bacterium | reverse complement strand
ATCACCGAGGAACACAATGCGGTGCGCCGGTCAGCCGGCATGTTCGACGTGTCCCACATGGGTGAAATCTTCGTAAGCGGCCCAGATGCCGAAAAGTTCGTCAATCACATTTTCACCAACGATGTCCGCACCATCGCGGAAGGCCAGTGCCTTTACGGCATGATGCTGTATCCCGATGCCGGTACGGTGGATGACCTCCTGGTATACAAGGAGTACACACCGGACAGCTTCCTCCTGGTGGTGAACGCCGCGAATGTCGACAAAGACTACGAATGGATATGCGGCAACGCCGAGGGATTCGACGTGAGGATAGTCAACGACTCCGACAACTGGGGGCAGCTTGCCGTCCAGGGACCCGGGGCCGAAGAGGTCCTCTCCAAAGTGCTGGGCGCCGATCTCTCCGGAATAGGATTCTACTGCTTCAACGACATCGTCCTTTATGGAAAGAGGGCCATCCTCAGCCGCACCGGATACACGGGTGAGGACGGTTTCGAACTGTATGCCAGCCCCGAAGCCATCGTCGATATGTGGAAGACCCTGCTCGCCGCAGGAGTCGTCCCCTGCGGCCTCGGCTGCCGGGACACCCTCCGTTTCGAGGCCGGTCTTCCCCTCTATGGCGATGAGCTTTCCAAGGACATTTCTCCTGTAATGGCGGGCTTCTCGATGTTCTGCAAACTCGACAAACCGGAGTTCATCGGCAAGGAAGAAGTGGCCAGGCAGAAGGCCGAAGGCACAGCCAGGAAACTGGTGGGCATCGAGATCCACGACAGGGCAATACCCCGTGCCGGATATCCGGTAGTGCTGGAAGACGGTACGCAGGTCGGCGTGGTGACCACCGGTTACCACTCGATTACCCTGGACAAGAGCCTCTGCTTCGCACTCGTGGACAGGCAGTACGGCGCCCTTGGAGCCCCTCTCTGCATCGCTATCCGCAAGAAGGTGTTCCCCGGAACGGTGGTCAAGAAAAGATTCTATCAAACTAACTACAAGAAATAATGAGCAAAGTTATTGACGGACTCCTGTACAGCGAGTCCCACGAATGGGTCAAAGTCGATGGCGACGTGGCCATCATAGGCGTTTCCGATTATGCACAGGCCGAGATGGGAGAGATCACTTATGTGGACCTCCCCGGCGAAGGCGACGAAATCGAAAAGGGTGAAGACTTCGGAGCCCTCGAGAGCGTTAAGGCCGCCAGTGAACTGTATTCTCCCGTTTCCGGTACGGTAGAGGCCGTGAATGAAGACCTCGACGGCAATCCGCAGCTCATCAACGAAGATCCTTACTCCAACTGGATCATCAAGGTTAAGATGAGCGACGATTCTGAGCTCGGCGAACTCATGTCCGCTGCCGATTACGAAAAATCGATAGGCTAGGGCATGTCTTCGTTTGCATATTTCCCCCATACGGGGGAGGATATCCGCGCGATGCTCGAAAGGATAGGCGTCAGTTCCCTTGACGATCTGTATTTCGACGTCCCTGCGGATTTCCTTCACAAGGGCGAATACGACCTCCCGTCCGCGATGAGCGAACAGGAGGTCCGTTCGTATTTCGAGAAGCTCGGCGCAATGAACACCACCCTGAAGGTGTTCGTCGGCCAGGGCGCGTACGACCATTATGTTCCGTCCGTAATCCCTTATATCACTTCACGTTCGGAATTCCTTACCTCCTACACTCCTTACCAGAGCGAAATCTCGCAGGGTACCCTGCGCTATATCTTCGAATACCAGAGCATGATATGCCGCATGACCGGTATGGATATCAGCAACGCCAGCATGTACGACGGTCCTACCGCGGCCGCCGAGGCACTGCGCATGTGCGTGGCCTGTACCCGCCGCCGGAACAAGGTGGTCATGTCGACCAAACTCCTTCCGAACGTGCAGCAGGTCATCCGTACGTATATGAAGTATCCCGACATGGAACTGGTTGCGGCTGACGACGTCCTTGCCGAACTGGGACCGGATGTTGCCGGCGTGCTTGTGCCTTCGGTAGGCAAGCATGGCGGTATCCAGGACCTTGAAGGCTATGCCGACAGGATCCATGCCTGCGGAGCGCTCATGGCCGTGTACTGCGACCTCTCCACCCTCGCGGTGCTCAGGACTCCCGCCGAATGGGGAGCCGACATAGCGGTGGGAGACGGGCAGAGTCTCGGCATCCCGCTTAACTTCGGAGGTCCGTACGTGGGTTTCATGGCCTGCAAGAAGGATTATATGCGCAAGCTCCCCGGACGCATCGTCGGCCAGACGGTGGACGGGGAAGGCAGGCGCTGCTTCGTCCTCACGCTCCAGGCGCGCGAGCAGCACATACGCCGCGAAAAGGCGACCAGCAACATCTGCTCCAACGAGTCGCTGATGGCCCTGTGGGTGACGGTCTATCTTTCCCTCATGGGTCCCGAAGGAATGCGCAAGGTCAACGAACTCGGTTCCGCGGGCGCCCATTACCTGCACGACCGGCTCATGTCCACCGGCAAGTTCGAGGACTTCATGACCGGACGCAATTATCTCAATGAATTCTGCCTCAAGCCCCTCGTGGATGTGGAGAAACTGCAGAAGGCGCTGCTCGACGGCGGTTATTTCGCAGCCCTCCAGCTCGAGGACGGCACCGTGACCTTCTGCGTTACCGAGAAGCACGGCAAGGAAGAAATCGACGGACTGGTCAAAATAGTGGAGGGACTTTGATATGAAATACTACGACAGACTCATATTCGAACTCAGCCATCCCGGACGCACCGGTTTCTCCCTCCCTGCAGGCGATTCCCTTCCGGTGCCTGAAATACCCGCACACCTCCGCAGACAGGGGGACACAGGCCTCCCGGAAGTGAGCGAAGTGGATGTTGTACGCCATTATACCAATCTGAGCCAGATGAATTTCGGTGTAGACACCGGCTTCTATCCGCTTGGCAGCTGTACAATGAAGTACAACCCCAAGATCAACGAGGAGATGGCTAACCTGCCGGCCTTCACCGGCCTTCACCCGCTGCAGCCCGAATCGACCGTCAAAGGTGCTAAAACGCTTATCGACGGACTCGACAAGGCCCTGTCGGAAATCACCGGCATGAAGAAGTTCACCTTCCTGCCCTGTGCGGGTGCCCATGGCGAGCTCACCGGCCTTATGCTGATGCGCGAGTACCACATGGCCCGCGGCGACGCTGCCCGTACCAAGGTGATAGTCCCCGACAGCGCCCACGGCACCAATCCTGCCAGTGCACATGTGGCGGGACTCGATATCATCGAAGTCAAGTCTCGTCCCGACGGCCTTGTGGACGTAGAGGACCTCAAGCCTCTCCTCGGCCCTGAAATCGCCGGCATCATGATGACCAACCCCAACACCCTGGGGCTCTTTGAGAAGGAGATAGGGAAGATAGCGGCCCTCGTCCACGAATGCGGCGGCCTTCTGTATTACGACGGAGCCAACATGAATCCGATGCTCGGAAAGGTCCGTCCCGGCGACATGGGCTTCGACATAATGCATATCAACCTGCACAAGACCTTCTCCACGCCCCACGGCGGCGGCGGCCCCGGAAGCGGCCCGGTGGGCGTATCCGAAAGGGTGCTGCCTTATCTTGCCATACCCGTCACATCCGGTTTCCACGGCAATTTCGGCGTGATGGTGAAAGCTTACGCCTACATCCTCACGCTCGGCAGGGAGAATCTGCTCATGGCCGGTCCTTTGGCTACGCTCAATGCCAATTATATCAAGGAAAGCCTCAAGGACCTCTACAAACTGCCCATCCCGACGGTGTGCAAGCACGAGTTCGTCTATGACGGCCTCATCGATGACGGAGCGCGCGAAGGCGTGCCGGGCGCCACTACGCTCGATATCGCGAAGCGGCTGCTCGACTATGGCTACCATGCTCCCACCATTTACTTCCCGCTGCTTTTCCACCAGGCGCTGATGATAGAGCCTACTGAGACCGAAAGCAAGGAAACCCTCGATGCCTTCATTGACGTGATGCGCACCATAGCCGAAGAGGCGGCCCGCGATCCGGAGATACTCCGCAGCGCTCCCCATAACGCTCCCATACGCCGTCCCGACGAGACTGAAGCTGCCCGCAATCCCATAGTCTGCTGGCAGCCCAATGCCTGACGCATGGTGAATACCTGATTGCCAGGGTGGGCCGCTACCCACCCTGGCTTTTTATAAACAGTTAATAAACAGGCAGTTGTCTGCCAGCATAATATGAAACTACTTATTATCGGTGCGGGTCCGGGCGGTTATGAAACCGCCATCGAAGCCGCCAAAAGGGGACTGGAAGTAACCCTCGTGAGCGAAGGCCCGCTCGGAGGTACCTGTCTCAACGAGGGATGCATCCCCACCAAGGCGTTCTGCGCCTCCGCCACCCTTGCGGACGGACTTGCCCGCAAGCAGGATATAGTCCCGAAGCTCCAGGGAGGAATCGCCGGGCTCCTGCGCAAGGTGCACATCGTTGAAGGCCATGCCGGGTTCGTGGACGCCCGCAGCGTGAAGGTAGGGGAGGAAGTCTTCTCCGCCGACCGTATCATAATTGCAACTGGTTCCGTTTCGGCCAGCCTGCCGATTCCCGGAGCCGATCTGTGCATCACTTCGAAGGAGATGCTCGAATTGACGGAAGTACCGAAGCGTCTCTGCGTCATCGGCGGTGGTGTGATCGGACTCGAATTCGCCTCCGTCTACCGCAGGTTCGGCAGCGAAGTGAGCGTGCTCGAGTACTGTCCGGGCATACTTCCGCGTTTCGATGAAGATCTTGCCAAACGCTTGAAATCCAGTCTTGTAAAGCAGGGTATCTCAATAGAGACTTCCGCTCAGGTACTCTCTGTTGAAAAGACAGCGGACGGCCTCAGGGTGAAGTATGTGAAGAAGGATGCGGAGTGCTATGCTGAAGCCGACACCGTGCTGATGGCGGTCGGCCGCAAGGCGAATACAGTCTCGCTGGGGCTCGAGGCTGCCGGGGTGGAAGCCGGCAGGCGTGGCATAACGGTGGACGGGAACATGCGCACCAATGTCCCCGGCATCTATGCGATAGGCGACGTTACCGGCGGCATTATGCTGGCCCATTATGCTTCGTTCCAGGGTCGCAGGGCACTCAACGACATCTGCGGCGAAAAGGACGGCATCCGTTTCGACATCTGTCCGGCAGCGGTGTTCACGACTCCCGAAGTCGCCACCGTAGGCCTCACCGAAGAGGACTGCAAGGCCCGCGGTATCGCTTTCACTCCGCACAAAGCCTTCTATAGGGCAAACGGAAAGGCTCTGGCCATGGATGAGTCCGAAGGGTACTGCAAGGTGCTTACCGATGACGGCGACCGGATCCTTGGTTGTCATATAATGGGCGCCCATGCATCCGACCTGGTCCATGAGGCTGCTGTGCTGATGAACCTTGGTGCGACGCTTACGCAGGCCAGGGACATCATCCATGCGCATCCCACTCTTTCGGAGGTTCTGCAGGCTGCCTTCAACGCCTAGGGGCTTTTTCTGATAATCCCATGGAAATCAACCCCATAGCATCCTTCAAGTCCCCGATTTCCGGCAAGTTCGGCGTGCCCAGGCAAAGCGGTCTCGCTCCATCCCTGGAAGGCGAAGTGCATCTTCTGGCTCCGTATAAGCGGCCGGAAGCGCTTCGTGGCCTTGAAGGTTTCGAAAGGATATGGCTAATATGGGGTTTCTCCTTGAATCCGGATTCCGGCTCCATGACCGTCCGTCCGCCCAGGCTGGGCGGCAACGAACGGGTCGGAGTCTTCGCCAGCCGTTCGCCTTTCAGGCCAAACGGTCTCGGTCTGTCCTGCGTGAAGATAGCCGCGGTGGACGCTGGGCAGGGAATCATCAGAGTGCTCGGTGCCGACCTTGCGGACGGCACACCGATTTATGACATCAAGCCCTACGTCCCTTATACCGACTCGCATCCCGCTTCTTCGGCCGGATTCGTCGATGCTTCCGAGTGGAAGAGGCTCAAGGTAATCTTTGCCGACGCCCTGCTCCCGGATGGGAAAGAGGCGCCCTTCAGCGAAGGGCAGATGCGGGCACTTGAAGAGATACTGGCGCAGGATCCGCGCCCTCAGTACCAGGACGATCCTTCCCGCGAGTACGGACTCATATTCGCCGGCCGCAACATACGCTTCCGGGTCGAAGACAACGTCCTGACCGTCATCGGAATCGGAGAAGCCGGTGTTTTGCCTTAGCCTGTTAATCAGGCACTTGCGAAACCCGGACCAGCGAATCTATTTCCGCGGAATACTTTCTGGAAAGCGAATCCAGGGCGGGAAGGTTCTCTGCCTTGATTGGGTCGGCCGAAGGGGAATCCATGTGGATGGGATCGATCGGGGTGCCGTTCTTCCATACCCGGAAGTCAAGATGCGGGCCTGTGGCCGCACCGGTGGCTCCGACGTATCCTATGACCTCACCCTGCGATACCCTGGTGCCCGCCTTGATGCCCTTGGCGAAGCCGCGCAGATGCAGATATCCGGTTTCGTAGACGCTGTTGTGGCGTATCCTGATCATGTTGCCGGCTCCTCCGCTGCCCCAGCCTGCACTGAGCACCACACCGTCGCCCAGGGCGCGGACAGGGGTCCCGGCCGGAGCAGCATAATCCACGCCCGTATGGGGCCTGACAGTGCCGTATATCGGGTGCCTGCGGTGATACGAGAAATGGCTGCTGACGCGCGTGAAGTCGAGCGGTGCCTTCAGGAAGGCCTTGCGCATGCTCTGCCCGTCGGGCTGCCAGTATTTGTTGCCGCCGTCGCCCTGGTCGAAGCGGATCGCCCTCACCGCGGCCGTGTCGCGACTGTATACGGCATATTCAATCTCCTTGATATCGATGGTCTCCCCATCTACCTGCAGTTCGTCGTATATGGCCCTGAAACGGTCGCCGGGCTGCAGCGTGAAGAAATCCACGGTCCATGCATACAGGTCCGAGAGCGAAACTATAAGGAGATTGGAGGCTCCTGCCGCCTTCATGTCGTCCCACAGATTGCTGCTGATCGTTACGTCCGAGAAGCGGCGCAGGGTGTCAACCTGTTTTTCGACTCTCCACAGGGCAAGGGAATCCTTGCACTTGAATACGGTGGAAGCAATCCTGTTATGCTGGTAGACGACGTATTCCAGGTCCCTGGATGTGGAATCCCCGCTGTAATAGGCATCGACCGAATTGCCGGCACGTATCTTCCTGACGTCGAATACGGTGTCACACAACTGCGAGAGCAGGTATGCATCCTTGGCACTCATGCCGAGGCTCTGCATCATGGTGGTGAACGCCTCTCCGTTGCGGACATGACCCTCCACCATCTGAAGCGTATCCGTGAGGAAGCCGAGCGGATAGACGGTGTCGCGCTGGTCTCCGGCAGAAATTACAGTGGTCTTCCTTGGCCCGCACGAGAACAAGAAAATGGCCGCACACGCGGCCAGGATCAAAAATGTTGGAAGTCTCTTCATTACTTTGTAAGGCTGCCCAGAATAGAACGGGTCAGGGTGCGCGTGGCCTGGGTGGTCGCGTTCTTGATAGCCTTGTTGGCTATGTCCTTGCCGGTCGTTTTCTTGGTGGTCTTCTTTCCGGTGGTGGCGTTGGCGACCGAGGTCCCGATGCTGGTAGTGACGCTGGTGATCAGGGCTCCCACAGCCGCCGCGGCGACTTTCTGGAAGATGCTCTTGGTTCCCTTGGAATTGCCTTTCTTGGCAGCTTGCTTTTCGGATTTTTCCTTCTGCTTCGCTATCGCTTCTTCCTGTTTCGCCTGTTCTTCCTCGGCTTTCCTGGCGTCGGCGAGCAATACCTCGAAAGCGGATTCGCGGTCTACCATGGTGTCGTACTTGCCGTAGATCATCGAAGTGTTGATCAACTGCTGCCTTTGTTCCGGGGTAATGGCGCCTATCTGGCTGAGGGGGAAGAGTATCTTTGCCCTTTGGACTATCTGCGGGGCACCCTTTTCGTCGAGGAAGGAGACAAGGGCTTCGCCGGTGCCGAGTTCCATGATGGCCTCTTCGGTCTTGAAGGAAGGATTGGCGCGGAATGTTTCGGCTGCGCTGCGGACCGCCTTCTGGTCTTTGGGCGTATAGGCCCTGAGCGCATGCTGGACGCGGTTGCCGAGTTGTCCGAGCACGCTTTCGGGGATATCGGTGGGATTCTGGGTGACGAAGTATACGCCTACTCCCTTGCTCCGGATGAGGCGGACCACCTGCTCGATCTTGTCGACGAGGGCCTTGGTGGTGTCTTCGAACAAGGTATGGGCTTCGTCGAAGAAGAAGACGAATTTGGGCTTGTCCATGTCGCCGACTTCGGGAAGCTTGGCGTAGATGTCCGACAGCAGCCAAAGCAGGAAAGTGCTGTAGAGCTTGGGGTTCTGCATCAGCTTGTCTGCCGCGAGCACGCTCATGATTCCCTTGCCGTCGTTGGTCTGCATGAGGTCGAAGATGTCGAATGCGGGCTCGCCGAAGAACTTGTCGGCACCCTGGCCTTCCAGTGAAAGCAGTGACCTCTGTATCGCCCCGATGCTGCCTTCGGATACATTGCCGTAGCTCAGGCGGTATTCTGAAGCATGTTCGGCGACATACAGGGTCATGGCCCTGAGGTCCTTGAGGTCCAGGAGAAGGAGCCCCTTGTCGTCGGCTACGCGGAAGATGATGTCCATCACTCCGCTCTGGACGTCGTTCAGTCCGAGGAGCCGGCTTACGAGCAGGGGACCCATGTTGCTGATGGTGGTGCGCATCGGATGTCCCTGTTCGCCGAATACGTCGTAGACGCGGACGGGACAGCCTGAGAACTGAGGATTCTCTATGCCGAATTCGGGCATGCGCTTCTCGATGAAGCCGCTGAGTTTGCCCGCCTGGCTGATGCCGCTGAGGTCACCCTTCATGTCGGCCATGAAGCACGGTACGCCCAGCTGGCAGAAAGTCTCGGCCATGACCTGGAGGGTAACGGTCTTGCCTGTACCGGTTGCACCGGCTATGAGGCCGTGGCGGTTCGCCATCTTGGCGCACACGCTGATCGGGCCTTCGTCTGAATGGGCTACGTACAGCCCTCTTTCGGGATCCAACATATCGTTAAGGTTTTTTTATTGTCAGTGTTTCCTGGCAGGGCGCCTGTGGCTTTTCTTCCTCTTGCTGAAAAGATAGCCGGCGATGAGGGCGGCGACCACGATGCCGATGAGGACATAGGTGAAAGTACTGGCGTTGTCGCCCTTGACCCTCGTCCACATTGCGAGAAGGTCTTCGGTGCGGTCGCCGGTATCGTGGAGGACTCCGCAGCGTTCGATGATGCTCTTGGAGGGATACTGTACGGGATTCACGCAGACAGCCGTGGCGTCGGGGCCGAAGAAGTACGAGGCGTCCTCGGGAGCGAATGCGGTGGAATCAGTCTTGGCTGCGAGGATCTCCGGTCCGCCTATCGCGGATACATAACCGATCTCGTCCATATTGCGCAGGGCATTCTCCGGCATGCACAGGAAGTTGATGAAATAGCTGGCGGCCTTGGTATTCACGGCGTATTTGGGGATCACCCAGCCGTCATACCATACTGTCGAACCGTCTTCGGGAACCGAGAAGTCGAGCTTGACCCCCACGGCTTCTGCCTCGTCGATGGCCCATTGGGCGTCGCCGCTCCACGACAGGTTGATCCAGCCTTTCTCCTTGGTCATCATTTCCTTGCCGAAATCGGCCTCCCAGCCCTGGACTCCGTCCTTCATGGAGTTAAGCCAGTCCTCGACCAGCTTGATGCTCTCGGGAGATGTGTCGCGCGAAACCTCGTCGCGGGTGACCTTGCCGGCGTCGATTTCATCCTTGCGGAGCGCGAGAAGCAGGGAAGTATATACATCCCTGAAAGCGTCCTTGACGTAAATCTTTCCGGCATAGGCAGGGTTGCGAAGGACTTCCCAGCTCCTGGTTTCTTCGGCAGGGATGTACTTAGGGTTGTACAGCAGGCCCACCGTGCCCCACATGTATCCCACGGCGTAATCCCTGACGTCGCGTCCGTTGCCGTCGGTGTTTGCCATCATCCGGTGGATGAACGGAGCCACGTTGACGGTGTAGTCGGGAGTGTCGCCGAAGTCGTGCGAGATGGGGAGGAGCAGGTCGGAACGGAGCATCCTCTCTATTATGTAATCGCTCGGGCAGACCACGTCATAATCCTCGTGTCCGAGTTCTATCTTGCTGAGCATCACTTCGTTGATGTCGAACAGTTGATAAACCACATCCACTTCTTCGCCGGTCTGTTCCTTGTACCAGCGTTCGAATTCATCCAGGAGGTCTTCGTCGATGTAATCGGCCCAGTTATAGACCTTGAGGGTGTGGTTCCTGTCGGCGGCGGAAGCGCCGAAGGCGATGAGCGCGCCTAGCGCGAAAGCGAGTATCTTTTTCATATCCTTTGGATTTTCTTGGGTTTGCCCTTTGCGGAGCGCAGGTTGATCACGATGAGGAGGAGCAGCACCACCAGGAAGATGATGGTCATGAGTGGCCGCAGCTCGGGCGTCAGGCCGCCCTTCCGCGCATCGGCATAAATGTAGGTGGAAAGCGTGTCGAGTCCCTGGTTGCCCTTTGTGAAGAGGGTAACCGCGAAATCGTCGATCGAGAGGGTGAAGGCGAGTATGAAACCGCTTACCATCCCGGGGCGTATCTGCGGGATTATGACCTTGCGCAGGGCCTGGCCGGGAGTCGCCCCGAGGTCCAGGGCGGCTTCGTATGTGTTGGGGTTCATCTGGCGCAGCTTGGGCATGACCGACAGCACGACGTAGGGGGTGCAGAAGGCGACATGTGCCAGGACTACCGTGATATAGCCCTGGGTGACACCGACTGCCACGAAGAGGATGAACAGCGAAACGCCGGTTATGATGTCCGGGTTGAGCATCGGCACATCGTTCAGCAGGGTGATGGCCTTGCGGGCGCGGCCCTTCATGTTGAAGATGCCTATGGCGGCTATGGAACCGAGGATGGTGGAGAAGATCGCCGCCAGTATGCCTATGCTGAGGGTGTTGAATATGGCGCGTACCAGCGCGGACGACACGCCGCCGGAAAGCAGGTTGCCGTACAGCCTCAGCGAGAATCCGGTCCAGTTGCCGAGCACCTTCGCTTCAGTGAACGAGAATATGGCTATGATGACAATAGGCGCATAAAGGATTATGAGCAGGAGCCAGATGTAAGCCTGTGCGAGAAACTTTTTCATCAGATCAGCCCTCCTTTTTCGTCGGCGCGCTTGTCTTCCTCATCGGTGAAGGTAGAAGTGACCGCGATGATTACCAGCATGATGAGCGCAAGTGCGGCGCCGTAGTTCCACATGCCGTTGTTGATGTTTTCCTGGATGGTGGTACCGAAGAGCTTCACCTTGTTGAGGGTGATGAGTTCAGCCACCGCGAAGGTGGAGATGGTGGGCATGAAGACCATCAGTATCCCGCTCCACACGCCGGGCATGGACAAGGGGAGCGTGACCTTCGTGAACACCGTTGCCGGGGAGGCTCCAAGGTCCTGTGCGGCTTCTGCGTACGAACCGTCCATCTTGTGAAGGGTGTTGTAGATGGGGTAGATCATGAACGGCAGGAAGTTGTAGACCATGCCGAAGATGAGCGCACCTTCACCGAGGGGCAGTTTCATGAAATCGAAGAGCGCCACCGTAGCCAGAGTGCGGACCAGCATGTTGATCCACATGGGCAGGATGAACAGGATCACCGTCACTGCCGAACGGTTGAGCCTGGCGTTGGCCAGTATCCATGCAGCCGGATACCCGAAGAGAAGGCAGAGCACCGTGGTGATGAGCGCTATCTCTATGGAGTATACGAAGGTGTGAAGGTCTTCGGGGGTATTGAAGAACTTTACGAAGTTCTGCAGCGTGAAGGCGCCTGAGCGGTCCTGGAATGCATAGAGGGCTATCAGGAGCAGGGGGAGTGCCACGAAGAGGATCAGGAAGATCCCGTATGGTATGGCCCAACTGGAACGCTTAATCCTCATCTTTCACGATTTTGATGTCCTTCGGATCTATCTTGACGCCCACAAGGTCTCCTTTGTCCCAGATATCCTGGGTGTCGACGTATAGGAAGTAGTCTTCGCTGGTCTTTATGGTGAGGTGGTAGCGGTCTCCCTTGTACAGGATGAAATACACTTCACCTTCGATCGTTCCGTCTTCGCGGTTGTCCTGAAGGTCAACGCCCCCGAAAGGAACTTCGACCTTCACTTTGGTCCCTGGTTCCAGGGAAGTGGGAGCTATCTCCCATTCCTCGCCCAGGAAGGATACACGGTCGGCGGAGACGACCTCGCCTTCGAAAGTGTTGCACACCCTTTCCTTCTTCATTACCTGGATATCGTTGGCATGGACGTGCATGCCGACGGAGGAACCGGCTTCGAAAGCGTTATAGTCCTGGATTTCAAGTTCGTAGCCCTCGTCCGTCTGCACCAGCATCTCGTAGACCACGCCCTTGAAGATGCAGGAGGTGACCTTGCCGTAGAACTGTTCGCCTTCAGTCTTCCTGGAGATGTAAATGTCTTCCGGGCGGACCACGACGTCGACAGGCACGTTTTCGCCGAAGCCCTTGTCGACGCAGTCGAACTCATGCCCGATGAAGGACACGCGCTTGTCGCGTATCATGGTGCCGTTGAGGATATTGCTTTCACCGATGAAGTCGGCTACGAAGCTGTTCACGGGTTCGTTGTAGATATCGCGTGGCGTACCTATCTGCTGGATGCGGCCTTCGCGCATCACCACGACGGTGTCGGAAAGGGTGAGGGCCTCTTCCTGGTCGTGGGTGACGTAAATGAACGTGATGCCGAGTTTCTGGTGCATCTCCTTGAGCTCCAACTGCATGTCCTCGCGCATCTTGCGGTCGAGGGCGGCGAGGGGCTCGTCGAGGAGCAGCACCTTGGGCTCGTTGACGATGGCCCTTGCTATGGCAACGCGCTGCTGCTGGCCTCCGGAAAGTGATTCGACGTCGCGGTCTTCGTAGTCGGTCATAGCCACCATCTTGAGCACCTTGCGCACCTTCCTGTCGATCTCGTCGGTGGGCATCTTCTGTAGTTTCAGTCCGAACGCGCTGTTGTCGTAGACGTCGAGATGGGGGAACAGGGCGTAGCGCTGGAAAACCGTGTTGAGCGGCCTCTCGTATGGAGGGACGGTGGCTATGTCCTTGCCTTCCAGCAGGATGCGCCCTTCGTCCGGAGTGATGAACCCGGCTATGAGCCTCAGGGTGGTGGTCTTGCCGCAGCCGCTGGGGCCCAGGAAGGTCACGAATTCACCCTTGCGTATGTTCAGGTTGAAGTCGTCGAGTACGGTCTTTCCGTCGTAGCGTTTGGTAAGATGCTCAATGCGTATGATTTCTTCTGTGCCGGCCATCACTTTCCTCCGATGTGTATTCTGAAGTTGTACATAATGCCTACCAGGCCGGTGAAGGCCTTCGCAGCTGCGTCATATCCTGCTGCGGCATGCACGCGCATGTCTTCGAGGGGGTACCAATGGAGCGCACCGCCCGTCCTGAATCCGTTGAAAGCGTCCTGGAACAGGGGATCGGAAGCATATTCGTATCCGCCCTTCAGCTGGATCTCGAATTTTTCGGTGGGTTTCCACGCGACGGTTCCGTAAACGCTGTGGCCCTTGAGCAGGAGCGCTTCCTCGTCGCAGACTGCGTTCCACCAGTCGAGGGTAAGTGCAAGGCCGTCGGTGACTTCGAGGGTCTGTCCGAGCGAAACCAGGGGGAAATAAGACTCTCCCGTACCGATGAAGGAGACCGTCCACAGATTGTACAGCGGACCGTATTCTCCCATCCATTTGAGTCCATAGCTGTAGAGATTGCTGCTGAAAGGACGCTCTCCGTAGGGGGAAGTGGCGATCTGCGCCGCCAGCGTTGTGTTCTCGGCATCGTTGCTCCATGCGATGTCGGCCCCCCACTGGTATCCGGCGAAGTTGTTCCAGTAGCTCGATGCCAGCATGGGATGGACATCATAATCGAACAGGTCGCCCTCGATACCCTCGGAGAAGATAAGGTTCTTGCCCACGTTGAATTCGAAATTGCCGAGACTCCAGCTCAGGTACATCCAGTCGAGCATGGTGTTCCAGTCGGAATGTCCGAGATATCTGTAAAGGTCGGTGTAATATGTCTTGTCCCACGCCTCTCCGTCCAGCCCGAAGCTGGCCCAATGGTTGGACATGCTGAAGAACAGGTTGTCGGTGATGTTTCCTTCGAATACGCTGTAGAGGCAGGAATTGCCGAGGTTGAATTCACCGGAGCCGTAGCTTGCGTCCATTCGTGGAACGATGCTCAGTTCGAATCCGCCAGTGGATTCTTCTTCCTCCTGACAGAAGAGGAGGGGAGCCGGCAGTAGGAGAAGCGCTGCCAGAGCCGCCAGGAATTTTGTCATAAGGCTTTCTATAGGCGTTAGTCCTGCAAATTTATTAAATTATTCCTCCAAAACAAAGGGAGGGATGCATTTAAATGCATGGATTATTAGTTATATTTGCGAACATGATACAGGTCTACTGCAAGAACACTAAAACATACAAGAGTTTCAGGGAAGGCACCACCCTTCTGGACATGCTTCCCCAGTTCCAATTCGACCAGCCCTTCCCGATCGTGTCGGCGAAGGTGAACAATGTTTCCCAGGGGCTCAAGTTCCGGGTATTCAACAACCGCGACGTAGAATTCTGCGACGCCACCGCAGCAAGCGGGATGCGGGTATACAACCGCTCCCTCTTCTTCCTGCTGTGCAAGGCCGCCCAGGACGTGTTCCGCAAAAGCCGCATCTTCATAGAGCATCCCATCTCCCGCGGCTATTATTGCGAGCTGCAGAAAGCCGATGGTTCCAGGGTGACCGAAGAGGACGTGGAGAAGATCAAGGCGCGAATGCAGTCGATGGTCGGGCGCGACATGAACTTTCACCGCTACGAGGTCCAGACCGAGGAGGCCACCAGGATATTCCGCGAGAGAGGTTCGGTCGACAAGGTGCGCCTGCTGGAAACCCTGGGCCAGGTATATATCGACTACTACATGCTGGGCCGTACGGCCGACTATTATTACGGCCGCCTTGTCCCTTCCACCGGCTACCTCAAGGTATGGGACCTCAAGTTCTTCCATGACGGAATGCTGCTTTTGGGTCCAGACAAGCACAATCCGCTGTCGGTGGCTCCTTTCGTCGACCAGCCAAAGACATTCAGGATGTTCAGCGAAAACCTGCGCTGGAACCAGATCATGGGCCTGAGGACAGTGGGCGACCTCAACCTTTCCTGTCTGCAGGGGCACGGCAAGGAACTGATACAGGTGGCGGAAGCCCTTCAGGAGAAGAAGATAGTGCAGATAGCCGAGGAGATAGAGAAACGCTTCTACGGACGCAACAAGGTGCGCGTGGTGCTCATCACCGGCCCGTCCAGCTCGGGCAAGACCACTTTCTCGCAGCGGCTCGCGGTACAGCTCAAGGCCTGCGGCCTGAGGCCCCTGACCTTCAGTACCGATGACTATTTCGTCAACAGGGTGGATACCCCTCTGCTCCCCGACGGCAGCTATGACTTCGACAACTTCGACACCGTTGACCATGTTGCGCTCGAAAAGGACCTGATGAAGATACTCGCAGGCGAAGAGGTCGAAGTGCCCGAGTATAATTTCACTACGGGTAAGCGCGAATATAATGGCCGCAAATACAAGCTTGGAAACAATAATGTTATAGTTATAGAGGGCATCCATGCACTGAATCCGGCCCTTACTTCCAGGATACCCGGGAACAAGAAATTCAGGATATTCATCAGCACCCTCACCGGCATAGCCCTGGACAACCACAACTGCATCCCGACCAGCGACAACCGCCTGCTGCGCCGGATAGTGCGAGACTGTTACAAGGGTGCTTTCAGCGCTCAGCAGACCATCAGCCAGTGGCCGAAGGTGCGCGAGGCGGAAGACCAGTGGATATACCCCTACCAGGAGAATGCCGACGTGATGTTCAACAGTGCATACCTCGTGGAGTTCGCCGTGCTGCGCAACCATGCGGAGCCTATACTCGAGAGCGTCCCCAAGAACTGCCCAGAATACGCCGAGGCCCACAGGCTCCTCAAGTTCATCCATTATTTCACCCCAGTACCGGACAGCGAGATCCCGTCCACTTCACTGCTTCGTGAATTCGTCGGCGGCTCGTCGTTCACATACCCTAGATAATGACAGATTTCAGCTATTTCACCCCGACCGAAGTGGCCTTCGGCCGCAAGTCCGAAGACAAAATCATCCCACTCATAAGGAAATACGGCGGCACCAAGGTGCTCGTGCACTATGGCGGGGGCAGCGCTGTACGCAGCGGCCTCATCCCATCCATACGGCAGAAACTCCAGGAAGCCGGCATACCCTTCACCGAACTCGGCGGCGTGGTCCCGAATCCCCAGCTCTCACTTGTCCGTCAGGGCATAGGACTCTGCTTAGGGGAGGGTGTCGATTTCATCCTCGCCGTGGGAGGAGGCAGCGTGATCGATTCCTCGAAAGCCATAGCATACGGCGTCAGGTACGGAGGAGACGTCTGGGACTTCTTCGACGGCAAGGCCGTTCCTGTGGCGTCGCTGCCGGTCGGAGTGGTCCTTACCATCCCCGCCTCGGGCAGCGAGATGTCCGACAGCTGCGTCATCACTTACGGTGAAGAAGGCCTCAAGCGTGGATGCAACAGCGATGTCTGCAGGCCGAAGTTCGCCATAATGAATCCGGAACGCACCTACACCCTTCCTCCTTACCAGACGGCATGCGGCATCACCGATATCATGATGCATACCATGGAGCGCTACTTCTCTTCCGAAGCATCGTTGCATATAACCGACTCCATCGCAGAGGGGCTCCTGCGCACGGTGCGCGAGGACGGAGAGAAGCTTCTGCAAAACCCCTCGGACTACGCACTCAGGGCATCGATAATGTGGGCGGGCAGCCTTGCCCATAATGGTTTGACAGGTTGCGGTGCGCCTTCGGATTTCGCGACCCACCGCCTGGAACACGAACTCAGCACCATGTTCAACGTTGCGCACGGAGCCGGACTTGCCGCACTCTGGTGCCATTGGGCCGGATATGTCATGGACGCGGATCCGGACCGTTTCGCCCGCTTCGCCGTAGAGGTCTGCGGCGTGGAGCCGGGGAATGATGCCCGTACGACCGCACTGGAAGGCATCGCATCCATGCGCGCCTTCTACAGGCGCATAGGCATGCCCACGAGCATCCCCGAACTCATCGGGCGCAAAGCCACCGAAGATGAAATAGCCGTGATGGCCGGGCGCTGTTCCCGCGGTAAGACCATCTCGGTAGGCAACTTCAAGGTCCTCCGCTACGACGCCATGGTGGATGTCTATCATCTCGCCAACGAATGATACGCGACATCCGTTCTTTCCTGAAGCAGGAGGAAGGCGCCGGAAGACTCGCCGACGTCACTGCCCGTCTGGGCGGCGATACGGTCGAAATCGACCCTCAGGGCTGGATGGAAGACGGCGTCCTTATGGGCAGAAGGTCGCCCGGGGAGAGCAAGACCGTGCTGCTGCATGTATCCGCAGTCAAGGATTGCCTGCCGAAACTGCTTGACGGAGACACCCTTCTGTTCTTCCTTCACAGCGGTCGCCTGGCGCATTCGGGCACTGCCAGGCTCTGTCCGGACGGAAAGTTCCGCCTGGAACACGGAGAGAAGGCATCTCTGACCGGGTGCACCCTTGCACAGTATTGTTCCCGCTGGAGCACCATAGCCGGAATCAAGGTGCTGCGCGATATCCGCGACAAGTATCCGTATACCTATACCAAGCGCGAGGTGATGATGCCGATGCGCGACGGAGTGAAACTCTATGCCGCTGTATATGAACCGCATACCGATGAGCCGAGGCCTGTGATGCTGCTCCGGACCCCTTACCCGGCCGGCCATTATGGCGGCGGGGGAGTAGGCGACCTTTCTGAACGCACTGCAGCGTTCCTCAATCACGGATACATCATGGTGGAACAGAACGTACGCGGTACGTATATGTCCGAAGGGGACTTCGTGAACGTCAGGCCGGTAAGGTATGGAAAGACCGATGAGGTGACGGATGCCTACGACACCATTGAGTGGATAGTCTCCAATACCCGCTGCAACGGGAATGTGGGCATTTACGGAGTGTCCTATCCCGGTTTCTACGCCACCCTGGCGGCTCTGTGCGGACATCCGGCGCTCAAGGCGGTGAGTCCGCAGGCACCGGTAACCGACTGGTGGATGGGAGATGACGCCCACCGCAACGGTGCATTCATGCTGGCGGACATGTACGGCTTCGGTTCGTTCTTTTTCCTGCCCAAACTCAATCCGACCCCCGATTCCCGCGTCCCCGAGACCGAAGGTCCCGGAGAGGAAGACATCTATTCCTTCTTCAAGGGCAAGAGTACGGCATGCCTGCTGGAGCCTTTCGGAAGTGACAGTTTCTTTTCCGAAATCAAGGCTCATCCCGATTACGACGCTTTCTGGCGCAGGCGCAACCCGCTCCAGCACATCAAGGACGTAAAGCCCGCCGTCATGGTAGTGGGCGGCCTTTACGACGCCGAAGATTCCTGGGGGGCGCTTTATACCTACAAGGCCCTCAGGGAACAATCCACGGAAACTGAATCGTATTTCGTGTGCGGACCCTGGACCCACGGCGGCTGGAAGAAGGTTCCGGAATACCTCGAAGGGATTGAATACCCATTCTTCGCATATTACCTGGAAGGCATGGGCGTGAAACCCTCATCCAGCGAAATCATATTCCCTACCGGATTGCAGGAAGCTGACTCCGTGGCCCCCGCCGGTATGATAAGCGGCGTGCCGCAGGCGGAAGAGCGCCGTTTCAGTCTAAGGCCGGGGAGTTTCGTCTCGGATCCCAAGGATCCCGTGCCCTACATGGGTTCGCTTTCTCCGCGCAGGGACAAGAGCTACATGTGGGCGGACCAAGGCTTCGCTGCGGGACGCAGGGATGTCTACCAGCACATCCTCTTCGAAGCAGCGGCCGACACCCTTCTCGCCGGTCCCGTGGAAGTGCATCTGAAAGCCTCCTGTACCGGCACCGACGCCGATTTCGTGGTCAAGCTGGTAGACCGTGCCCCCGACGGGAGCAGCTCCCTGGTGAGGGCTGACGTCATGCCGGCCAGGTGGCGCAACTCCGTCCGCAAGGCAGAGCCGCTCCCTGCTGGCAAGAGCGTATCGGTGTTCTTCACCCTGAATCCCATCTGCCACGTTCTCAAACAAGGACATAGCCTTGCCGTACAGGTACAGGGCTCTTGGTTCCCGCTGATTCCGGCCAATCCGCAGGTCTTTCTCAAAAATCCCTATACGGATGAACCGCCCCAGTGCCGGAAAGCTGTCATGCGCATTTTCCGAGGCTCATGGATAAGTTTTGGAATTAAATGCTAAATTTGTAAATCGATAATCCTAAAAAAAGTGAATATGAAGAAGTTTATCATCATTCTCGCAGCGATGGCCCTGTCGGTCCCTGCCGCCGTCGCCCAGGACTACCAGAGCGTCATAGACGCTCAGGAGCAGCTGGATGCTTCCTCCAAGAACCTCAATGCACTCCAGAAGGAGAACTCCCGCTATATTTCCGAGTCGGAAAAGGTTATCCGCAATGCCAAGGCTGAACTCGCGAGGCTGAAGGGACGCCAGTCCATCCTTGACCAGTCGATCAAGGCCCGCAAGGCAGACCTCAAGTCGCGTAAGAAAGAGCGTTCCGCCCGCAAGAAGATTATGCAGGAAGACGGCTCCCTCAGCAGGGAGGACAAATACAGCCTGAACGCCATGGAGAGTGCCGAGAATGAGATCAAGGCCTCGATCGACGCCGACAAGGCAGCAAAGGAGAAGGTAACGTCCGAAATCAAGGCCCTCAATGCGAAGATCCGCAGCGAGCAGGAGAAGATCAAGACCCATAAGAGTGCCATTTCCGCGGCTAAGAATGAGGTGAGGGGCGCGAAACAGACCCTCAAGAACGCCCAGAAGCAGGCCAAGATGCAGCAGAAGGCGAACGAAGCAGCAGCCAAGTCGGCCGCCATCGCCGCCGAAGACGCTTCGCGCGCTGAAGCCGCCAAGCAGGTGGATTCGCTTCTCATCAACTAAGATTTAAACTTTCAAATAACACTAAACACCATGTCTGCACTTATGATCATCCAGCTCCTTATAGTGCTGGCCGCACTGTATGTGGGCTCCCGTTACGGCAGCCTGGCCCTTGGCGCGATTTCCGGCATAGGCCTCGCCATACTTGTATTCGGTTTCGGCCTGAAACCCGGTACGCCTCCCACCGATGTGATCTACATCATCATCGCTGCGGTTACATGTGCCGGAACACTGCAGGCTTCGGGCGGTATGGACTGGATGATTCAGATAGCGGAGAAGATGCTCCGCAAGCATCCCGACCACATCACCTTCCTGGCCCCGCTGGTCACCTTCTTCCTTACGGTACTGGTAGGCACCGGCCATGTGGTCTATACCATAATGCCCATTATCTGCGACATAGCGCTCAAGAAGGGTATCCGTCCCGAACGGCCCTGCGGAGTGGCTTCGGTTGCTTCCCAGGTAGGTATCACCTGCTCTCCTATCGCCGCTGCCGTGGTTGCCTTCGTCACGATCGCCAATTCCAACGGCTATATGGTCACTATCCCGCATGTGCTCATGGTTACCATCCCGGCCTGCCTCATAGGCCTGATGTGTGCAGCCGCCGCTTCCTACCGCCGCGGAAAGGACCTTGACAAGGACCCCGATTTCCAGAAGAGGATCGCCGATCCCGACCAGCGCGCATTCATCTACGGCAGCAACGCCACCACCCTCGACAAGGTGATCACCAAGGAAGCCAAGGCTTCGGTATTCGTATTCCTTGGAGCCCTGCTCATTATCGTGATGTTCGCTTTCTGCCAGATGATCAAGGTGAACGGTGAAACGCTTGCGGCCTCCATGGGGATTCCGAAGATGAACCTTATCATACAGATTATCATGCTCACCGCCGCGGCTTGCAACATCATATTCTGCAAGGCCCAGCCCAAGAAGGCCGTTGCAGGAGCCGTATGGCAGAGCGGCATGGTGGCTGTGGTGGCCATTTATGGAATCGCCTGGTTGGCTGATACTTACTTTGGCAACTACATGGACCAGATGAAGCTCATGCTCACCGATGTGGTAAGCAATTATCCTTGGAGCATAGCCTTCGTATTCTTCCTGGTGAGCGTACTCATCAACAGCCAGGGCGCCGTCGTGGTAGCCATGCTCCCGCTGGCTTTCGAGCTCGGCATAGCCGGCCCCGTCCTCCTCGGAGTGCTGCCCAGCGTTTACGGATACTTCTTCATCCCCAATTATCCTTCCGACATCGCAACGGTCAACTTCGACCGCTCCGGAACCACTGTCATTGGCAAATACCTGCTCAACCACAGTTTCATGATGCCGGGACTGATAAGCGTGATAGTGTCCACGGTAGTAGGTTACCTCATCACCATGGTGCTTTTCCCGGGATTCTTCGCAGGTTTCCAGGCCTGACAGACATAAACGGCTATGATAAAACAGATTACTCCCGATATCCTTTATATCGGAACCGATGACCCTATACTGGGCAGATTCGACAACCATCTGCTTACCCCCGACGGGATGGCGTATAATTCATACCTCATCCTGGACGAGAAGGTGGCTGTTCTCGATACCACCGACCGTTATACGCAGAAATCCTGGGAGGACAACCTCCTCACCGCCCTCAAGGGCCGTACTCCCGACTATCTGGTGGTCCACCACATGGAACCCGACCATTCCAGCCACATCGACTGGGTGCTCGAACGTTTCCCGTCCGTAAAGGTGGTCGCCACGGCCAAGACCCTGCAGATGATACCTCAGTTTTTCCCTGAAGCAGACCTGGATGGAAGGGGAGTGCCGGTCAAGGAAGGAGACGAAATCTCCCTGGGAAGGCACAGCCTTCGCTTTTTCATGGCTCCGATGGTCCACTGGCCCGAGGTGATGGTAAGCTTCGAGCCGTCGACGGGCATCCTCTTCGCAGCCGACGCGTTCGGTAAGTTCGGGGCCCTCGGCAAATGCGGATACACTTCCGACGAGGAGACCGACTGGCTGCCAGAAGCACGCCGCTATTATATGAACATATGCGGAAAATACGGCGGTCCGGTCCAGACCCTGCTCAAGAAAGCCGCCTCCCTGCCCATCAAGACCATATGCTCTCTCCACGGGCCCATACTGAAAGGCGACCTGAGCGAGTATATACGCCTTTATGACCTCTGGAGCCGTTACGAACCCGAAAAAGCGGAAGGGGTGTTCGTGCCCTTCGCTTCCATGCACGGCGGTACCCAGGCCGTGGCGGAACGTTTCGTGGATATCCTCAGGTCCCGCGGGACGGAGGCGGTCACCTTCGACCTTGCCAACGGCGACCCGGCCCAGGCCGTGGCACTTGCCTTCGTCTACGGCAGGACTGTGCTTGCCGCATGCTCCTACGATGCTGGATTGTTTACTCCGGCCCTCCATTTCATACTTGACCTTCAGAGCAAGGCCTGGCAGAACAGGAAGGTCGGCCTCATCGAGAACGGCTCCTGGGCGCCTTCGGCAGGCAGGATCATGCGTGAGATGTTCTCGGGCATGAAGGGCATCGAATTGGTGGAACCCCTTGTCAGTATACGAAGCCGCCTCAAAAGCCAGGATATCCCGGCACTTGAGGCGCTTGCAGATTCAATTATTGCCTAGGCCTTTTCCAGGCAGGCGTCCATTTCAGCCTTAAGGGCTTCCTTGTCCAGATTCTGGCCGATGAAGACCAGTTTTATCATGCGGTCGCCGTAGACAGGGTCCCAGTCGCGGCTGAGGTTCTTGTCGCGGAGCATCATCTCGGCAAGCTGGTCTTTGGGCATGGCTGCGAACCACCAGCCGGCATCCTTGATGGTCTTTTGGACGCCGGACTGTTCGAAAAGAAGGCATTTGTCCTTGTCGTCGGAGAAATAGACCAGACCTTTGGTACGTATGATCGTGGTGGGCCAATGCTTGGCGACGAACTCGTCGAAGCGGTTGATGTCGAGTGCGGGACGCGCAGTATAGACATAGGTTCCCACCCCGTATTCGTCGGCTTCGCCTTCCTCTTCGTTATGCAGTCCTTCCCCTTCGATTTCAGCTATCCATGCGGCGGAGGTGGCAACTTTGTCGAAATTGAACAGCCCGGTGCCCAGGATGCGGTTGAGGGGAACGTCGCAGAAGTCAGTGTCTATGATTTCGACTCCCGGATTGAGATTCCTGATGACGCTGCGCACCCGTGCCAGTTCCTCGGGACGGATTTCGGAAGCCTTGTTCAGGAGCACCAGGTTGCAGAATTCTATCTGCTCTATGACCAGGCTCTCCAGGTCCTCTTCGTCGAAGTTGCGCAGCGGAAGGGTGTCGCCGCAGCTGAATTCGCTCTGCATGCGTAGGGCGTCCACTACCGTTACGATGCAGTCCAGTCTGGGCAGTACCGTGGAGGTGACGTATTCCGGGCCCAGGGCGGGAATCGAACAGATGGTCTGGGCTATGGGGGCGGGTTCGCAGATGCCGCTGGGTTCTATCACTATCTAGTCGAAACGGCCGTCGGAGCAGAGGTCGCAGAGCTGAATGACAAGGTCCATCTTGAGTGTGCAGCAGATGCAGCCGTT
>ONSD01000089.1 GCA_900320385.1 uncultured Bacteroidales bacterium | reverse complement strand
TCTCCGGGGGCGCATGCGGCATCCAGGAAACGCTCCCAGATTATGTCTTCGGCGGTTTCAGAAGGGTGGACCAGGTCTTTGGCGTAGAAGCGGTAGTCCCTCAGTTCGTCGAGCATTATTTCGTAAGCGGGGAAGTAGCTGCATCGGTCCTCCTTGCCGGCTATGGCTGAATGAAGCGCAAGCTGAAGGGTGGCCTTGCTGAGGGTGTTGAGGTGCGCGCCTTCGCCAAGGTGCCGTATGGGGCTGACGGTAAAGATGAATTCCTTGCCCGGGTTCGCATCAGCCATGAGGCCCAGGACGGCGGAGATGACCCCGCAGCCCTGCATCTCGTGAATGAATTCGGAGGCGGGCCTTTTGAGGCAGTTGGAAACCACCTCTCCGTCGGAGACCTTCTTCCAAACCATGGCGGTGCCGAGGCTGACTATCACTTTGTTGCAGTCTTTCCAGAATGCCGAGGCGTCCGCAAGCGCGGCATTGGCGTCCCGCAGGAACCCTTCCGCATCCGGCCTGGCGAAGGAAGTGTGGTGGCTGAAGGAGCAGACAAGGCCGGCTCCGGCTCCCATCTGCACGCAGTCTTTTGGGCCGAAAGGGATGCTGCTGTTCAACCTGGATATGGAATTCATCAGCGAAACCGCATTGTAAAGGGTCCCGAAGGGGTTGATGCAGACCTTGAATCCGGCAGCGGAGAGCCTTTTGCCAATGGAATCGGCAAAGCAGCTGCCGAGCACCATAATCCTGTCGTCCAGCGAAATGCGGGACTTCATCGGGGTAACGGCTACGCTCGTGAAAAGTTTCATCTCTCTGCAAAATTAAGTATATTTGTGGAGATATCGCAGCAAAATCCATGAAAACAGGACATCTCACCCTCTTGCTGGCCGCATTTTTCGCGTCGGCCTGCGGGCCCCGGGCGGGGGAACACACCCTCACCATACTTACCACCGATGACGTGCACGGCGCCTGGTTCGATTCCACTTACGTGGGGGAGGGGACGAAACCCAGCCTCTTCGCCGTCAAATACGTAATCGACAGCGTCCGCAAGGCCGACGGCCCGGAGAACGTGCTGCTTCTCGACGCGGGTGACTGCCTGCAGGGGGATAACGCGACCTATTACTACAATTTCGTGGATACGCTCTCGCCACATCCTTTCCCCAGGCTGATGGCCTACATGGGCTACGACGCCGTGGTTGTGGGCAACCACGACATAGAGGCAGGCCACAAGGTCTATGACAGGGTGGCGCGTGACCTCGGGGCTGAGGGAATCCCGTTCCTGGCCGGCAATGTGGTGCGTGAAGATGACGGAAGCCTGTATTTCCCGCTTTACAAGGTATTCAAGCGCGCGGGACTCAAGGTGCTGGTTCTGGGCTACACCAATCCGAACATGAGGGCGTGGCTGAGTTCCGAGGCCCTTGCCGGACAGCGCTTCCTGGACCTGCTGCCGCTGGTGCAGCACGACGTGGACAGCCTGCGGGCGATAGTAAAACCCCATGTGGTGGTCGTAGCGACCCATTCGGGAATGGGCGACGGTGACGGTTCCTCGCTCGAATCGCAGGGCCTTGACCTTTACAGGAGCCTGCGGGGCGTGGACTTCGTCATCTGCTCGCACGACCACCGCCAGGCCGTGATGTGCAATGACAGCATAGCCCTCCTGAACGGCGGCTCCAGGGCGAGGTATGTAACCGACGGCAAACTTACTGTGACGGTAAAGAAAGGCAAAGTCGCAGGCAAGAGCTTCGGCGTTTCCCTGCTGCGCGTCGACAAGGACAGGACAGACCCTGGGATGAAGGCGGCTTTCCGCAAGGAATATGAAACGGTCAAAGCCTTCACAAACCGCAAGATAGGTACTCTCGAAAAGGACATCCGCACCCGCGAAGCATTCACCGGGATGAGCGACTACACGAATCTGGTACATCTGGTCCAACTTGAAGGCAGCGGGGCAGACATCTCCATAGCCGCACCCCTTACATACAACGGCACCATACATGCGGGCGACCTGGTATTCAACGATCTCTTTACAATTTATCCTTATGAAAACCAGCTCTTTACGCTCAGTATGAGCGGACGGGAGATAAAGGGCTTCCTGGAGTATTCCTACGACCTTTGGCTCGCCGATCCGGGTACCGGCCATGTGCTGGGGATAGTTCCAAGGAACGACGAGCGTTACCAGCAGGCGGGATGGTCGTTCGACGAACGTTCGTACAACTTCGATTCGGCTGCGGGGATAAACTATACCGTGGATGTGTCCAAACCCATGGGGCGCAGGATATCCATTTCCGGCATGGCCGACGGGTCGGCGTTCGATGAAGGGAAGGACTATGTTGTGGCCATGACCTCATACCGTGCGAGCGGAGGCGGAGACACCATAATAGAAGGGGCGGGCATTGCGCATGACGAAATAGACTCGCGCATAGTCGGACGCTACAAGGAAATCCGCGATATGGTTTACGACTATATAGCCGGGCATCCCGATATCGATTCGGAAATGCTCTTCGACAAAGCCGCCTTGGGAGAATGGAAATTCATCCCCGAGAAAAAGGCCCGGGAAGGCATTGAGAAGGATATGGAACTGCTTTTCGGAAGACGCTAGGGCCTACCTTCCGCCGAATTTCTTGAGGCGTGCGGCGAGAGAGCCGTCCACCGCCATCTTCATCATCTTGCGCGAACTCTCGAACTGCTTGAGGAGTTTGTTCACTTCGGCTACCGAGGTTCCGCTGCCGTCGGCTATCCTGCGGCGTCGGCTGCCGTTTATTACGTCGGGATTCTCCCTTTCGTAAGGAGTCATGGAGTGATAGATGGCCTCAGTGGTCTTGAAAACGGTGTCGTTGTCGATATCGATGTCCTTTATCTGCTTGCCGACGCCTGGAAGCATGCCTGCAAGGTCCTTGATTTCACCCATCTTGCGCACCTTCTGGATCTGGTCGTAGAAGTCGTTCAGGTTGAACTGTCCCTGGGCGAGTTTCTTGCGCGTTGCGCGCTCCTGCTTTTCGTCATAGGCTTCCTGGGCCTTCTCCACGAGTGACACCACATCTCCCATGCCCAGGATCCTGTCCGCGATACGGGCGGGGTAGAATATGTCCAGCGCCTCCATCTTCTCTCCGGAAGAGACGAACTTGATGGGTTTGCCCGTAACCGCCTTTATGGAAAGGGCGGCACCGCCGCGGGTGTCACCGTCCATCTTGGTGAGCACCACTCCGTCGTAATCGATGGCGGCGTTGAAGGCCTTGGCCGACTCTACGGCATCCTGGCCGGTCATGGCGTCGACCACGAACAGCGACTCGGTAGGATTCACCGCATCGTGAAGGGTCTTGATCTCATCCATCAGCTCCTGGTCCACCGTAAGGCGGCCGGCGGTATCGATCACCAGCACGCTGAAGCCGTCCCTCTTGGCCTGTGCGACAGCATTTCGGGCGACCTTCACGGGATCCTTCTCGCCGTCTTCGCTGTAGACCGGCACCTGGACCTGTTCTGCAAGGGTCTTGAGTTGTTCGATGGCCGCGGGACGGAAAGTGTCGCAGGCTGCCAGCATCACCTTCACGCCCTTTTTCTTGAGGTAGAGCGCGAGTTTGCCGGAGAAAGTGGTTTTACCGGAACCGTTCAGGCCCGCTACCAGCACTATGCCCGGATTCCCCTTGACGTTGATGTCCGAAGCGTCGCTGCCCATGAAGTCCGCGAGTTCGTCGTGGACTATCTTCACCATCATCTGCTGCGGCTTTACGGCCGTGAGCACATTGGCTCCCATCGCCTTGGTCTTCACGCGGTCGCAGAAGTCCTTGGCCACTTTGTAGCTCACGTCGGCGTCCAGCAGGGCCCGGCGTATGTCCTTGAGGGTCTCGGCTACGTTAACTTCGGTTATCTTTCCTTCTCCTTTGAGGATCTTGAAGGATTTTTCCAGTCTTTCAGAGAGATTTTCGAACATATTCAGCTAAATGTGCGGCAAAGTTATAAAGAATTTTGACAAGATGGCGTGACTCCGGCCGATGGCGGACAATTTGCTCTCTGGCCAGCTGCTATGAAAACCTCTTTTTTTAACGGCGTACTCAAAAGGATGGTGCGTCGGGGGTTCCGCTCCAGGAGTGGAATTCAAAGGGCTATGAACGCCCGTACTACTCTCGCCCTGGAAAAATGGGTGATGGACAAGGATTTTTGCCTCGTCGAAACCATGGATGAGATTGCCGACAGGCTGGGAATCTCGAAATCGCAGCTCTCCGACTACTGTCATGTGGTGGTGCGTGACAATTTCCCTACATGGAGGAAAAAGCTCCGTATCATGGAGGCACAGCGCCTGTGGAAGGAAGACCCGTCCCTTACGGTGGTGATGGTGGCGGCCCTGGTGGGCATCCAGGACAAATCCAACTTCCGGCGGCAGTTCTTCGAAGTTACGGGGCAGAATGTCAGCAAGTGGCTCGGGGAACTGAAAGATAGGGTCTGAAACAATAATTTGTTATATTTGTAAGTTATAACAGTTATCGCATCGGATGTCGGACTTCAAAAGGACAATACTCATCACCGGCGGAGCGGGCTTCATAGGCTCGCACGTCGTCCGTCTCTTCGTGGACAAATATCCCGATTACCACATAATCAATATAGACAAGCTTACGTATGCCGGGAACCTCGAAAACCTCAAGGACATCGAGGGACGGCCGAATTATTCCTTCGAGAAGCTCGATGTCTGTGATTTCGACTCCATCCATGCCTTGATGCTGCGCGAGCATGCCGACGGCGTGATCCATCTGGCCGCCGAGAGCCATGTGGACCGCAGCATCAAGGATCCGTTCACTTTCGCCAGGACCAATGTGATGGGCACGCTGAGCATGCTGCAGGCGGCCAAGCTTTATTGGGAAAGCCTGCCGGAAAAATGGGCGGGGAAGCGTTTCTACCACATTTCCACCGACGAAGTGTACGGGGCACTCGAGATCACCCGCCCCGAGGGCACCAAGGGCAATGAAGAAGCCGGCGGTGGGCCTTTCGGCGACGATTTCTTCACCGAGACCCGCAAGTACCAGCCGCACAGCCCGTACAGCGCCAGCAAGGCTTCGTCCGACCACTTCGTGAGGGCGTTCCACGACACATACGGCATGCCCACGATAGTCACCAACTGCAGCAACAACTACGGCCCATACCAGTTCCCCGAAAAGCTCATTCCGTTGTTCATCAACAATATACGTCATCGCAAGCCCCTTCCCGTATACGGCCGTGGCGAGAACGTCCGCGACTGGCTCTACGTCGAAGACCACGCCCGGGCGATCGACCTTATCTTCCACAAAGGCACGACGGGGGACACCTACAACATAGGCGGCTTCAACGAATGGAAGAACATTGACCTCATCAAGGTCCTCATCCGTGTTACCGACCGCATCCTCGGCCGGGCGGAGGGCTCAGACGAAGACCTGATCACCTATGTTACCGACCGTCCCGGGCACGACATGCGCTACGCCATCGATTCCGGCAAACTCTCACGCGAACTCGGCTGGAAGCCGTCGCTACAGTTTGAAGAGGGTATCGAAAAGACCGTGCGCTGGTATCTGGACAACCAGGAGTGGATGGACCGTGTGACCTCGGGCGACTACCAGAAGTATTACGACAGCATGTACAAAAACAGATAATCCCCTCTGATGTCACAATCTTCCTACATACTGCTGCTCCTTATCGATATCTTTCTTACCGTGGGGATTTCGTTCCTCTGCTCCATACTGGAAGCGGTGCTGATGTCGACGCCGCTCTCGTATATCACCATGAGGGAAGAAGAAGGCTACAGGCCGGCGTCCCGCTTCAAGCAATACAAGACGGATATCGACCGCCCCATCGCGGCGATCCTGGCCATGAACACCATTGCCAATACCTTCGGAGCCGCCATGGTGGGAGTGCTTACCGCCAAGGCTTTCGGCAGCAATGCCGTAGGCTGGATGTCCGCGATCACCACCCTGCTCATCCTCATCTGTTCCGAGATAATCCCCAAGACCATAGGCACGACGCGTTACAAGAGGCTCATGGGCTTCACTACCGCCGGGATACGCTTCCTGCTCGTTGTGATGTTCCCCTTCGTCGTCCTCATCCAGTTCATCAGCCGCCGCATCAGTTCGGATGCCGACGACCCCAGCGTGAGCCGGGAGGAAGTGAGTGCAATGGCGAACGTAGGGGTGGAAGAGGGCGTGATAGACAAGGACGAGAACAAGGTGATCCAGAACATTATGCGCCTCGATGAGGTTAAGGCCTACGAGGCCATGACCCCGCGTGTGGTATGCTCCGTGGCGCCCGAGAGCATGACGCTCCGCGAGTATTTCGAGAACGACGATTTCGAGCATCATTCCAGGATCCCGGTCTATGCCGAATCGCCCGAATACATAACGGGTTACATCCTTCGTGACGACGCCCTGGAAGACCTCGCCGACGACAAGTTCGACAAGACGCTCAAGGCCATCAAGCGCGAGATATCGTATTTCAACGAAGAGACTTCGCTGGATACCATCTGGGAGAAGCTCCTCAAGAGCAAGGAGCAGATAGCCCTCATCATCGACGAGTATGGCTGCTTCGAGGGCATCCTTACACTCGAAGATATCATCGAGACCATTTTCGGCCTCGAGATAATGGATGAGATGGACGAGGTGAGCGACATGCAGCAGTTTGCCAAGGACCGCTGGCAGAAGAGGCAGAAACGCTACAAGAAGGTGGCGATTCCCAAGTCGGAGGAAAAATGATTGCGGCAGGGTATTGCATTTGAAAAAATTATTCATACCTTTGCAGTCCGCAAAAATAAAAGGAGGTGATTAAGGAATGATTATAGTACCGGTTAAGGACGGCGACAACATCGAGCGCGCTCTCAAGAAATTCAAACGCAAGTTCGACAAAACAGGGGCGATCCGCGAGCTCCGTTCGCGCAAGGCGTTCGAAAAGCCTTCCGTAAAGCGCAGACTGGCCAAGGAAAAAGCCATCTACGTTCAGCACCTCCGTCTCCAGGAAGACGAATAAGTTTCATGATACCAATAGTCTAAGCGGCCAATCAGTGACCGCTTTTTTTTGTTTTCCCGTGCAGCGAAAGCGGTGCGGCTGTCTTAAGCGTGCGGGCTCAGCCCTCACTGTATCACGGCAACGCCCGGGCCCGGTTTGCCGCCGGGGTAACATCCGCTTGCCCCATGCACCTTGCAGCAATATCGTCTTAAAATGCACTAAACCCTTTTCTATTCGGAGGAGTTTGCTGCGATTTTGCCTGTTTATGCTCTAAACCCACATCAAATAGAATGGGTTTGCAGCGATTATGGTATTTTTTGCTGCAAGCGTTCGGCTACAATTACCTCTGGCTCACGGGCACTGGACGGCAGTAAGGCGAAGGCGGAATGCATCGGTTTTTTTGTTTCCGATGTGCCGAATAATGATGAATAATGACTATATTGTCACACCTGTCATTCAATATGCTTTCTGTCAGAATCATGGAGCGGAAACCAACAAAATATAGACATGCCTCATTGTGCGTATTTATCCTGTTGACTTGCGTTGTCGCCTGTGAGCGGGAACAGGATTGGGTATATGTTTCGGGGATATCCGTCATGCCGACGTCACTTACCATGACAGTAGGGGATACCGAGCTGTTGTCTGTGTCCGTATCCCCTTCGAACGCTTCCAATAAGACGATAATATGGACTACCGATAACGCCGATGTAGCTATTGTCAAAGACGGGGCTGTCACAGCTATGGGGGAAGGATCTGCGACAGTCACGGCCAAAAGCGATGACGGCGGCAAAACAGCAACGTGCATCGTCACAGTGTCAGAACCTGTCATCCATGTAATGGGCGTGTCCCTGGATTATAGCTCGCTGACACTTAAAGAAGGTGAATCGAAAAACCTCATAGCGACCGTCATCCCTGCAAATGCAAATGACAGATCTGTAACATGGTCATCATCGGATAATACAGTAGCAATCGTTGAGGATGGTAAAGTAACTGCAATCCAGGCGGGTTCAGCAGTGATCAGTGTCCTGACAGCGGACGGTTTTTTCAAAGAAGACTGCACCGTTGACGTGTTGCCGTCCCTTTCCGGTTTCATAGGAAAATGGCGCGCCGAATGTTACGATGCGAACACCCCGGCGGGCTCTGGCGCCACGAAATACGAATACATCATAAATATCAGTGCCGTGGAAGGGGATGGTTACACGTTTACGGTCGATAAGATAGCTCCGATTTATGATGTAAGGGAAGTTTATCTCATGCAGGCAGACCCTGCCGTCGGTACTATCTCGGCGGATAAGGGCACGCTGACTTTCGACTATGGTCAAGAGATCATTTCTTTCTCATCTGGGAATGGTGGACAATGTATTCTCGGTGGAGGTTGTTCGACCCATGGAGATAATGGGGATGGCTTCTACGTAGACGAATATGATGTGGTGTTTAAACTGCAGCCGGACGGTTCCTATGTGAATACGACCGGATATTATTTCAAGAACAAATATGTATGGCCGTCCCATGGCGGGTTCATTCTGGGCGAGGCTGATGGATATAAGACAGTTTGGACCAAAGCAGACGAGTAATACCCCTCATTACCGTGTTTTGCAATTGCCTGATTATAAGGGTTCTATAAAGGAGAAGTCGTCTGATTCAGGCGACTTCTCCTTTATAGATACCTATCGCACAGAATCTTGCGAAACAGGGTGCGGCAGATCCGGATTCCCGGAGATTATTTCGCGTAGGACACCGAGCGGGTTTCGCGGATGACGGTGATCTTCACCTGACCGGGATAGGTCATCTCTTCCTGGATCTTCTGGGCGATGTCGCTCGAGAGCCTGGCCGCCTGGTCGTCGGTCACCTGCTCGGCGCCCACGATCACGCGGAGTTCGCGGCCTGCCTGGATGGCGTAGCTCTTGGTTACGCCCGGATATGCAGCGGCAAGGTCTTCCATGCCCTTGAGTCGCTTGATGTAGGATTCGACAACCTCGCGACGGGCTCCAGGGCGTGCACCTGAAATGGCGTCGGCCACCGATACGAGCGGCGAGATGGTGTTGGTCATCTCCATCTCCTGATGGTGGGCGCCGATGGCGTTGACGATCTCAGGACGCTCCTTGTACTGCTCGGCGAGTTTGGCTCCCAGCAGGGCGTGGGGGAGTTCCGGGTCAGCGTCGGACACCTTGCCTATGTCGTGAAGCAGGCCGGCCCTCTTGGCTACCTTCGGATTGAGTCCGAGTTCGGAAGCGAGGGTGGCGGCTATGCCGGCGACTTCGCGCGAGTGCTGCAGCAGGTTCTGTCCGTAGGAAGAACGGTATTTCATACGGCCTATGAGCTTTACGAGCTCTATGTTGAGACCGTGGATGCCGAGGTCGATGCAGGTGCGTTTGCCTGTCTCGAGGATTTCGTCATCGAGCTGGTTCTGCACCTTGGCCACGACTTCCTCGATGCGTGCCGGATGGATGCGGCCGTCGATCACCAGCTGGTGAAGCGCGAGACGGGCAACCTCCCTGCGGACGGGGTCGAAGGCGCTGAGAAGTATTGCGTCGGGGGTGTCGTCCACTACGATTTCAACGCCTGTGGCAGCTTCGAGGGCGCGTATGTTGCGGCCTTCGCGGCCGATTATGCGGCCCTTGATCTCATCGTTCTCGATGGGGAAGGTGGTCACTGCGTTCTCGATGGCAGTTTCCGTTGCAGTGCGCTGGATAGTGTTGATCACTATGCGCTTGGCTTCCTTGGCGGCGTTGAGGCGGGCTTCGTCGATGGTGTCGTTGATG
>ONSD01000130.1 GCA_900320385.1 uncultured Bacteroidales bacterium | reverse complement strand
GTGTTGGCAATCCTTCTCAAGTTGAACATCCTCGGTTCGATTTTTTCCGGAAAAATCGTTTTTGAAAAAAATGAACCTCGAACCGCAACACTTTTGCCACTCATTTCTCTAATCGTCGGTGAACCAAGTGTTTGCAAAGCCCCTAAAACAAAGCAACCCTCGGAAAACTCCGAGAGTTGCAGCAGGGGTGCAATATGGGGCTCGAACCCATGACAACTGGAACCACAATCCAGGACTCTACCAACTGAGCTAATTGCACCATATTGGGGACTGCAAAGGTACGAAAATATTTTTACCGAGCAAGCCTAAAATTATTTATCTTTGTAAAAATTCTGATATAATGGCACGCGAAATCAAATTCTCCCTCGTTTACAGGGACATGTGGCAGTCGTCCGGCAAATACCAGCCCAGGGTGGACCAGTTGGTCAGGGTGGCTCCCGCTATCATAGATATGGGATGCTTCGACCGCGTCGAGACCAACGGCGGCGCCTTCGAACAGGTTAACCTTCTCTACGGCGAGAACCCGAACGGCTCCGTCCGGGCGTGGACGGCACCCTTCAACAAGGCCGGCATCCAGACCCACATGCTCGAGCGTGCGCTCAACGCCCTTCGCATGAACCCCGTTCCTGCGGACGTGCGCGAACTCATGTACAAGGTGAAGAAGGCCCAGGGCGTGGACATCGCCCGTTCTTTCTGCGGCCTCAACGACCACCGCAACCTCAAACTTTCGGTGGAATACGCCAAGAAGTGGAAGATGATTTCGCAGGCTGCCCTCTCCATCACCTTCTCCCCCGTGCACACCGTCGCCTACTACATGGACATAGTGGACCATGTAGTGGAGTACGGGGCCGACGAGATCTGCCTCAAGGACATGGCGGGCGTCGGCAGGCCGAACCTGCTGGCCCAGCTGGTAAGCGAAATAAAGAAGAAGTATCCTCACATCAAGGTTCAGTACCACGGCCACAGCGGCCCCGGATTCTCCCCGGCCAGCATGCTGGAAGTCGCCCGTGCCGGTGCCGATTACCTCGATGTCGCCGTCGAACCCCTCAGTTGGGGCAAGGTGCATCCCGACGTGATCACGATACGCGAGATGATGAAAGCCGACGGTTTCCTGGTGAAGGACCTGAACATGGACGCATACATGGAAGTGCGCCGCCTCACCCAGGAGTTCATCGACGACTTCCTGGGCTACTGGATAAACCCGCAGAACAAGGTAATGACCTCGCTTCTGGTGGGCTGCGGCCTTCCCGGCGGCATGATGGGCAGCATGATGGCCGACCTCAAGCCGTTCCTGGGCGCCATAAACGCGGCCCAGAGAAGTGCCGGAAAGCCGGATCTCAGCCTCGACGCCCTTATGGTGAAACTATTCGAGGAAGTACAGTACATCTGGCCCAAACTCGGATACCCGCCGCTTGTGACCCCGTTCAGCCAGTATGTCAAGAACACGGCCCTCATGAATGTGCTCAGCATCCTCAAGGGACAACCGCGCTGGTCGACCATCGACAAGGACACCTGGGGCATGATACTCGGCCGCTGCGGCAAGCTCCCCGGCCCGCTTGCACCTGAAATCGTCGACCTCGCCAAGCAGAAAGGCTTCGAGTTCTATACCGGCACCCCTCAGGACATGTATCCCGACGAACTCCCCAAGTTCCGCCAGATCATGAAGGACGAAGGCTGGGACGAAGGTCAGGACGAAGAAGAGCTCTTCGAGCTCGCAATGCACGAAAGGCAGTACCGCGACTACAAATCCGGAATTGCCAAGCAGCGCTTCAACACTGAACTTGAAGATTTCCGCGCCAAGGCCGGAGCCCCCATCAAGGTCACCAGGCCTGTGGTCGAGATGCCGGAATTCAGCATCGAAGAATACACCGCCAAGTACCCCCACGCCGTGCCGGTACAGGCTCCCGCAAAGGGACAGCTCCTGTGGGAGGTTGATGTCGACGACGACTCCAAGGCGCCGATCGCCGGTACTGCCGTCAAGGCCGGAGAGCCTATGGGATACGTCCAGACATACTATGGCCGGGAAGAGATAATCCCCGCAGTCAGCGGACGCGTCGTAGCGGTTACCGGGAAGCAGGGCAAGAACGTCGTGAAGGGCGAGATCATAGCTTTCGTACAGGAATAGGCGCTCAGCGGCTGTAACGCCGGTCCTCTGCGAAGGAGAAGAAACAGTCGTCACATACCACCACATGGTCGGACAGGCTCAGGCCCATTGAATTGCAGGCCTTTCGAAGCCTGTCCGTCTCGTTTATGTCCGCTATGCTCGGGGTGGGATTGCCGGAAGGATGGTTGTGTACCATAACCAGCCCCGACGCCCCTCTGTCGAGTGCCGTCTTGAGTATCTGCCTTGAATCCACAACCGTCGTATTCAGGTTCCCCGAAGAAACCTTATGCATGCCGAGCAGGTACGAGCCCGAATTGAGGTACAGTACCCAATTCTCTTCGTGCAGCAGTCCCTTAAGGCGGGGTATCATGCAATCGTAGATCATCCGTGAAGTCAGCAGGGGTCGGTCCCTTACGCCACTGTCATCCAGCAGGAAACGGCGTCCCAGTTCGAAAGCCGCGAGCAGCGCTGCGGCGCGGGACATCCCCATGCCGGGCACAGCACGCAGCTGGGCAGGCGTCATCGAAAACAACGCGACCAGGCTGCCTTCAGCCATGTTCAGCAAGCGCTGCGCCATCTCCAACGCACTCTCTCCTTTCGTACCGCTGCGGAGGATCACAGCGAGCAGTTCTCCATTTGCCAGGGCCTCGGGCCCGAAGGCGAACATCCTTTCGCGGGGTCGCTCCCCCGCCGACATGTCAAGTATTTTCATAGCGCACAAATATGTGCATAAACACCCTCTCGGATATGCCGGAAACAGCAATTAATGTGCATTAACAATCATTTTAAAGGCGGCAAAAAAAGGTTGTTGATAAGTTTGTGGAAAAAAATGTAAGAAGATGGAAGAAAATGGAAAATTTTGAGTACCTTTGTAGCAATTGCGTATAAGAATTATGGTCACTTTCATCGGCGAATACACCTCCAGGCTGGACGACAGGGGAAGGATAGTCTTCCCTGCCCCGCTCAAGGGTGTGTTGCCGCCGGGAGACCAGAGGTTTGTGGTTAAAAAGAGCCTTTTCGCGCCCTGCCTGGAAATGTACACCTTCCAGGAATGGGAGAGGCAGAGTGCGGAGGTCAAAAGCAAACTCAATTTCTTCAACAAAAAACACGCGATTTTCTGGAGAGAATACATGCGCGACCGCGACATCGTGGAACCGGATTCCAAATTCGGCCGCATCAGCATCTCGCGCAAACTCCTCGATGCAATTGGTATCAACAAAGAGGTAGTCTTCTCCGGCAATGACTTCAAGGTCGAAGTGTGGGCGAAAGAAGAATTCGAGAAGAGCAGGATCGACGACGACGAGTACATTGCCATAGCGGAAAGCCTCTCCCAAGACAGATAGGAGAGAGAAGCCATGCCCGTGTACCATAAGCCCGTCCTTCTCCAGGAGAGCGTTTCCGGACTCGTTTCAAACCCCGACGGACATTATGCCGACGCAACTTTCGGCGGCGGCGGGCACAGCGCTGCAATCCTCGGCATGCTCTCCCCTGCAGGCCGCCTGATGGCTTTCGACCGCGATGCCGACGCCGCGGCCAACGCTCCTGACGATCCCCGTTTCATCCTTGTACACAACAATTTCCGTTTCATACATTCATATACCATTCTGAACTTCCCGGAAGGGCTTGACGGCATCCTGGCCGACCTCGGGGTGTCGTGGCACCAGTTCGACACTGCCGAAAGGGGCTTCTCCTTCCGGTACAGCGCTCCGCTGGACATGCGAATGAACGCGCAGGGCAGCAGGACGGCTGCCGACATTGTCAATTCGTATACGCAAGACGAGTTGGAAAAGATCCTAAGACTCTACGGAGAGGTGGATGGCGCGCACAGGGTCGCCGGACTCATAGTCTCGGCACGTGCCGCCACCCCCATCCTCACCACAGATGACCTCGACAATGCCATCGCCCCTGCCCTGCCGTCTTTCGCACAGCACAAGTACCTCGCAAAGGTATACCAGGCCCTCAGGATGGAAGTGAATGACGAAATGCGTTCGCTGGAGAAGTTCCTCGAAGGAGCAGCCGCCTCCCTGAAGAAGGGCGGACGTCTGGCGGTGATAACCTACCATTCGCTGGAAGACCGCATGGTCAAGAACTTCATCAAGGCCGGGAACGTCGAAGGAAAGGAAGAGAAAGATGTATACGGCAGCATCAGCACGCCGCTCAAGGCCGTGAACCGCAAGCCAATACTGCCGGACGAACAGGAAATAAGCGAAAACACCCGCGCCCGCAGCGCGAAACTGAGAATAGCCGAAAAGATATGAGCGCTACCGAACACAAGACCTGGAAACTTGCCGACATAGGCACATTCCTCAGGAACAGCTTCACGGCCATCCTGCAGGGAGAGCTCCTTATGCGCCTGAAGCTCGACAAAGTGTTCGTACATATCCTGTACGTTTTCTTCCTGCTCGGCCTGCTCATACTCATGAGCCTGGGTGTTGAGCACTCCCTCAACAAGGTGGAGGAGAACAAGAAGGTGCTTCAGGGCCTGGAAGTGATCTATTCGGACAAGACCTACGAAGTGGCCGGCCTCAGCCGCCGCTCCACGGTGCAGAAGATGTTGCAGGAGCAGGGTTCGCAGCTGCAGGAACCCGACCGTCCGGCAACGGTAATGAAGAAGAAATAGATGGCGGAAGACAACAACATACAAGGACAGGCCAAGAAGCCGGGAAGGGACCGCATAGGAATGATCCTGTGGCTGGTGTACCTGGGGCTTCTGCTGGCCTCGGTGCTGGTGATAGGCAAGATCATCTACTTCCAGTTCCTCTGGAAGCCGGAGCCCAAGATCGAGGCGGCGCTCACTCCCCGTTCCGTAAAACGGGTGCTGGAGCCTGTCCGCGGCAACATCATCGACTGCAACGGGCGCCTTCTGGCCATGTCGTATCCCGTATACGACCTGCACATGGACTGTACGGTGATGAAGGACGCTTACAGCAAGATGAGCGACCAGGCCAAGGGGAAACAGAGGGAACAGGAGTGGCTCGACAAGGCCAAGGAGCTGTCGGCCTCGCTCTCGAAGGCATTCCCGTCCAAGACCGCCGACCAATATTATAAGGAAATACGTTCCGGCCGTGCGAGCGGCAAGAAGTACCTGCCCATAGCAAGGGGCGTCGACCGCAGGACCATGAACGCGGTCAAGGCATTCCCCCTCTTCAAGGAGGGCGCCAACAAGGGAGGGCTCATCGTCGAGCAGCGCAACGTGCGCAAATATCCGTACGGCAAGCTCGCCAGGCGCACCATAGGCTTCGTGCGCGACAACAGCAGCAACGTAGCCAACACCCATATAGGACTCGAAGGCCGCTATGATGCCGTGCTCCACGGCCAGGATGGGCGCGAATACCTGCGCGTGACAGACTACGGACGCGTGCGCGACTTCGACAGCACCTACGTGCGCGCCATCGACGGACAGGACCTCCGCACCACCATCAACATCGACTTCCAGGACATCGCCGACAGGGCGCTGCGCGAAGAGATCAGCGAAGAGGCTGATCTCGAGGGGGCATGCCTCGCCCTCATGGAAGTGAAGACAGGGGCCATACGCGCCATGGTGAATCTCTCGAGGGACCCATTCCGCGAGAATGAGTTCGAGGAAATCACGAACTACATCATAGGCCGCAAGAACGAACCCGGTTCCGTATTCAAGACCGTCACCCTCACCGCCTGCCTCGACGACGGCTACATCGACAGCCTGGGCGTGATGGTGCCCACCAACCACGGCGTGGTCCAGAAGGCCAAGGCAATAAGGGATGTGCACATCAGCGACTGGGAGCGCCAGTACGGAGTGAACGAGATCAGCGTGCGCGACGGTTTCAAGATATCTTCGAACTATGTGTTCGCCACCCTCGCTCTGGAGAACTACAGCAAGAAGCCGCGTACCTTTATCGAAAAGATCTACTCCTTCGGTCTTGGCGAGAGCTTCGACTTCGACCTCGACGGCCTGCTGACCCCCACCATCCCCACACCCGAAACCCGCTATTGGACCAACACCGACCTGGGTACCATGGGATTCGGATACAGCACCGAAGAGACTCCGCTGCACATACTTACGTTCTACAACGCGATAGCCAACAAGGGGCGCATGATGAAGCCTTACCTGGTTGAAGACGTGGAAGAGAAGGGAGTCGTCACCGACAAGCGCGGCCCCAGCATCCTCAATTCCGCCATATGCAAGCCCTGGGTGACCGACACGGTGACCACCGCCCTGAAGGCCGTTACCGAAGAAGGGACCGCCAGGAGGCTGAAGACCGCCAAGACCCAGATCGCCGGCAAGACGGGTACGTCGTTCGCAACCTTCGACAACGGCAGCTACAGCGACGCGGGCGGTGCGCGCAAGTACCAGGGAACCTTCGTCGGATTCTTCCCCGCCGACAATCCGAAGTACAGCGTGATCTGCTGCGTGTATTCCAAGCCCACTCACCATCAGTACCAGGGCGGCGGCATACCTGCGAGGGCGATAAAGACCCTTGTGGACAACATTTACGACATCGACCCGCATTGGAGGGCTGAAGTGCATAAGGGCGGAGAGGTTCCGGAGATGAAGGCGGGATACGAAGTCCCGGCCGGCGGGAACACCCCCACGGTCAAGGTTCCCGAACTCAAGGGGCTCGGGCTCAAGGATGCGATGTTCCTTATCGAGAACAGCGGCCTCGAGTGCAGCTACAACGGGGTGGGACATGTATACAGGCAATCTCCTGCAGCGGGGACTACCGCCAACAGGGGTGGAAAAGTGATAATAGACCTGAAATGAGACTCGACGAGATAATAAAAGGTACCGGAGCGGCTGTGCTTCACGGCTCAGGCTCGACGCAGATCAGCGCCATCACCAGCGATTCGCGCAAGGTGACGCCCGGCAGCCTGTTCATAGCGGTGAAGGGATTCAGCACCGACGGACACGCTTACATCCAGTCGGCGCTGGACAACGGCGCAGCCGCCGTGGTGGATGCCGACAGGCGTGCCCTCGCCCTGTGCGCCGACGCCTTCTACGGGCATCCTTCCGGCAAGCTCCAGCTCGTCGGGATCACCGGCACCAACGGCAAGACCACTACCGTCACCTTGCTCTACATGCTCTTCCGAAGCCTGGGTTATGAATGCGGATTACTCTCAACCATAGCCAATTACGTCGGCAGCCGCCGCAGCGAGACCGCAAACACCACCGCAGATCCCATCACCATCAATTCGCTGATGGCGGAAATGGTGGAAGCGGGATGCCAGTATTGCTTCATGGAAGTAAGTTCCATAGGCATCGAGCAGGAAAGGACGGCAGGCCTCGAATTCAAGGCCGGCATCTTCTCGAACCTCACCCACGACCACCTCGACTACCACAAGACCTTCGCCGAATACCTGCGCTGCAAAAAGCTCTTTTTCGACAATCTCCCGGCTGAAGCGTACGCCATAACCAACGCCGACGACCGCAACGGGGATGTGATGGTGCAGAATACCAGGGCGAAGATAGTCACCTACTCCTGCCGCACCGCGGCCGACCATACCTGCAAGGTGCTGGAAGAGAGTTTCGAGGGCATGCTCCTCCGGATCGACGGAACCGAAACATGGACGAGGCTCATCGGCAGGCACAACGCCTACAACCTGCTCGCCATATATACCACGGCACTGGTCCTCGGTACCCCCAAGGACGAAGTGCTGCTCGCTCTCAGCAAGCTCGAATCGGCTCCCGGCAGGCTCGAAGTGCTGCACGGACCCAGGGACCTCGCGGTGGTGATCGACTATGCCCACACCCCCGACGCCCTCGAGAACGTGCTGGGAACGCTGCGCGACGTGGCTCCGGAACGAACCCTCGTGTGCCTTTTCGGTTGCGGAGGCGACCGCGACCGCAGCAAACGCCCGGAGATGGCCGCGATTGCGGAAAAACTCTCCGACAAGGTGATAGTCACCTCCGACAATCCCCGCACCGAGGATCCCGAAGCGATAATAGCGGAAATCATGGCCGGATTCACGAGTCTTCGCAAGGTGGTGAAGATCACCGGACGCGAAGAGGCTATAAAGACCGCGATACAGTTCTCCCCCGACTCGTCGACCATTTTGCTGGCGGGAAAGGGACATGAAACATACCAGATAACAGGCACGCAGAAGAAACACTTCGACGAGCGTGAAATAGTGAACGAAACCTTCAAAACCTTAGACTGATGTTGTATCATCTCGCACATTGGCTCGACTCCATGGGAGTACCCGGCATGGGACTGTTCGGCTATCTGTCGTTCAGGGCCATGCTTGCAGCCGTAATCAGCATGCTCATCGCTTTCATAGCGGGGAAGAAGATAATCCGTATGCTCCAGAGGCATCAGATAGGCGAGGAGATACGCGACCTTGGCCTGGAAGGGCAGATGCAGAAGAAGGGGACTCCCACCATGGGCGGAATAATCATCCTGCTCTCGCTGGTAGTCACCGCCCTTCTGGTGTGCAGGCTCGACAGCATCTACACCATCCTTCTGATAATCACCGCCTTATGGTGCGGCGGCATAGGATTCGCCGACGATTATATCAAAGTCTACAAACACAATAAGGATGGCATGAGCGCCAAGGGCAAGCTGATCCTTCAGTTCACCCTCGCCCTGCTCATCGCGGTAGTCATGTGCTTCACCCCTGAAATCTGGAACGGCATGCCCAAGAGGCTGGTGACCACCATCCCCTTCGTGAAGGCGCATGAGTTCGACTATTCCTGGCTCTCCCCATTCAAGGGCCAGCTGGGCATGTACTGGACATGGGGCGTGTACATAGTGATGATAATCATCGTCATCCTGGCCTGCTCCAACGGTGCCAACCTTACCGACGGCCTCGACGGCCTGTCCACCGGCACTTCCGCAATTGTGGGAGTCACCCTGGGCGTGATGGCATGGCTGGGCGGTGACGCTCAGAACTCCCAGTACCTGAACATCATGCATTTGACCGGCTCAGGCGAGGTCGCGATCTTCATGGCGGCCTTCGTGGGAGCGCTCATAGGCTTCCTGTGGTACAACACATTCCCGGCACAGGTTTTCATGGGCGACACCGGAAGCCTCATGATAGGCGGAGTGATAGGCGTGACGGCGGTACTCCTGCGCAAGGAACTGCTCCTTCCCATCCTCTGCGGAATCTTCCTGATGGAAAGCCTGAGCGTCCTCATACAGAGGTATTGGTTCAAATATACCAAACATAAATACGGAGAAGGCCGCAGGGTGTTCCTCATGGCCCCTCTCCATCATCATTACCAGAAGAAAGGCATGCCGGAACCGCGCATCGTCTCCCATTTCTGGATAATAGGGATAATATTGGCAGTCAGCACTTTGGCTCTGTTCAAGATAAGATAGCATGGCACGTATAGCAGTTTTGGGCGGGGCGGAATCGGGCGTTGGAGCCGCCGTTCTCGCAAAAGTGAAAGGATTCGACGTCTTCCTGTCCGACAACGGGAAGATAAAGGAAGAATATGCGGAAATCCTCCGCAAATGGGACATTCCCTTCGAGCAGGGCGGGCACACCCCCGAGCTCATACTGAATGCGGACGAAGTGGTGAAGAGCCCGGGCATCCCGGCGACCGCACCCCTGGTGCGCCGCCTTGCCGACCAGGGTACCGGCATCATCTCCGAAATCGAATTCGCCGCACGTTACGACAACGCGAAGAAGATCTGCATAACCGGCTCCAACGGCAAGACCACCACCACTTCGCTCATCTACTTCCTGCTTCAGAACGCAGGCCTGAACGTTGGCCTGGGAGGCAACATAGGCAAGAGTTACGCACTTCAGGTCGCAACCGAAAAACACGACTATTCCGTACTGGAAATCACCAGTTTCCAACTCGACAACTGCTATAACTTCCGTCCGGACATAGCCATCATAACCAATATCACCCCCGACCATCTCGACCGTTACGACTACAAGATGGAGAACTACGTCCGCTCCAAGTTC
>ONSD01000134.1 GCA_900320385.1 uncultured Bacteroidales bacterium | reverse complement strand
GCAGGAAGATGTACGAGGACGACGATGCAAAGGGGGAATGCTTCCGGGTATACCGCAGCGCAGAGGAGTCGTTCCGCGACCATTCCGACTTCCTCCGTTATCAGGACCGCTACAAGGGGCTTTTCGAGCTCGATCCCGCCGACTACAAGGGCTGGGCCCGCGGATTGAAGAAAGCAGGATACGCCACCGACCCGAAGTATGCCGACAAACTCATCAGGATTATCGAAGACTACTCGCTCCAGCGCTTCGACGGCGGGGTGGTGGTAATGGCCGAAACCCCTCTGGAGATAGAGGAGAAAACGGTCGAGACCGTACCGCCGGCTTCCGGAGAGACCTACAGTTTCTCGCTCGAACGTCCGCTTTACAAGCGTAACGGGGTCCGCTTCGTGGAGGCGGAGGATGGCGAAACCTTCGAGTCCATAGCCATGAATTACGGGCTCTTCCCCAAGGAAATACTGCGCTTCAACGACCTTGGCGCCCCCCATCCGCTCAAGGCTGGGGAGACGGTTTACATCCAGGCGAAGAAGAAGTATGCCGCCCGCGGACTTGACAAGTATGTCTTTGCCGAAGGCGAGACGCTGCACGACGTTTGCCAGCGCTTCGCGGTGAAGGAGAAATCGATAGTGAAACTGAACCGCCTTCCCGCGGGATACGTGCCGGAAGAGGGCGATGAAATACTGTTGCGCAAATGAAAAAGAAGATAATCCTCGCGCTCGTTGCGGCCGCTGTGCTGCTTGGCGGCTTTGCGGTGATCCGCAAGTATGTCGACAACCGCGCCGCCAACCTGCTTAAAGGCAGGGACCTGTATGTGTATCCCGATACTCCCGCCTCCGAGGTGCTGGATACACTGGCATTATATGTGAAGAGGGAGGGGAGCCTGCGCCGCGTGTTCGGCAAGATGGAAGTGGACCGTTACATCAAGCCTGGGCATTACGACCTCAAGGCTGGTGCGTCCAGTGCTTATCTTGCGAGGATGCTCAACAATGGCTGGCAGTCGCCGGTGAAGCTGGTGATCGCCGGAGGCCTGCGCAGCAAAGGGGAGATCGCCCGCAGGATCTCCAGACAGATGATGCTGGATTCGGCGGAGGTCCGCGCAGCACTCGATTCCCCGGCGCTGCTGAAGGGCTACGGATTCGATACCACTACGGTCTTCGCACTGTTCATGCCGGCTACCTACGACATGTACTGGACCGATTCGCTGGAGACCATATTGGGCAAGCAGAAGGCGGCAGTGGATGCCTATTGGACTGAAGAGCGCCTGGCGAAAGCCCGGAAGCTGGGGCTTTCGCGTATGGAGGCCACTATACTCGCTTCGATAGTGAAGGGGGAATCGCGCCTTCCGTCTGACTATGCCAGGATTGCCGGAGTGTACCTTAACCGCCTGCATATAGGGATGAAGCTCCAGGCCGATCCGACAGTGGCGTATTGTTACGGTTATACTCTCGACAGGATATTGCGGAAACACCTCGAAGTGGATTCTCCTTACAACACCTACAAGCATTTCGGACTTCCTCCCGGCCCCATCTGCGTGCCGGACAAGGAGTACCTGGACGCAGTGCTGGATCCCGATTACGGAGGGGGCAACCTGTATTTCTGCGCATCCCCGTCGTTCGACGGTTCGCATCGCTTCGCCCGTACCTGGCAGGAGCACCAGCGCAACGCCCGTGAATTCCAGAGCGCCCTCACGCAGCGCCGCAGGGCTGCATCCAAATAATCAGTCTTTCCAGACCTTGAGGTATTCCTGAAGGGCCCACATTTCGTCCCGGTAGCGCATCGCTTCGCCGAAGTCGAGGTCGGCGGCCGATTTCTGCATGCGCCTCCGGTCCTCTTCCACCATCTTCTCTATCTGGCTCCTGGACATAGAACGGATCACAGGATCCTGGAGTACGGCGGCGAGGTCTGCCTTGACGCGCCCGTCCACGAAAGCGGAAGTGTCGGGACGCTTTGAATCATGGCCGAATCCAACCGAAACAGTTCCTGAACCAAGGTCGGAGGGATTGGGTATGTAGGTGGGATCGTCGTATGAATTTGCCGCGCTAACCCTGCCGGTGGTACCGTTCGCCACGCGGGGATTCATGGCCTTCTGGCCGCCCGTAAGCTCGTTCGCAAGGACATTGTGCTTCACCTCGACCTGTTTAGGGGTAATGTGGTGCAACTTGTTGTATTCCATTTGCTTGGCGCGGCGGCGGTTGGTCTCGCGTATGGTCTGTTCCATCGATGGTGTTATCTTGTCGGCATACATCAGCACCAGTCCGTTAACGTTGCGTGCGGCACGTCCTGCGGTCTGGGTAAGTGCACGCGTGGTGCGCAGGAAACCTTCCTTGTCGGCGTCCAGTATTGCCACCAGCGAAACCGAGGGCAGGTCCAGCCCTTCCCGGAGCAGGTTCACTCCCACCAGCACGTCGAAGAGCCCGTTCTTGAAGTCCTCTATTATCTCGACCCTTTCGGAGGTGTCTACGTCCGAATGGATGTAGCGTACTCGAACCCCCACTTTCCCGAGGTAATCGTCCAGTTCTTCCGCCATCCTCTTGGTAAGCGTGGTCACAAGCACCCTTTCGTCCTTCTCGGCCCTCTTGCGTATCTCTTCCAGAAGGTCGTCCACCTGATTCTCGACAGGGCGGACCTCGATGGGAGGATCCAGCAGTCCGGTAGGACGCACTACCTGTTCCACCACTAGTCCTTCCGATTTCTCGAGTTCATAGTCGGCGGGGGTGGCGGACACATATACCTTCTGGCCCGTGATTGCCTCGAATTCGTCGAAGGTGAGCGGCCTGTTGTCGGCCGCTGCCGGCAGGCGGAAGCCATATTCTATGAGCACGCTCTTGCGGGAATGGTCGCCGCCGAACATGGCATGGATCTGGGGCAGGGTTACATGGCTCTCGTCGATGAAGGTAACGAAGTCGTCAGGGAAGTAGTCTATCAGGCAGAACGGCCTCTGCCCGGGTTTGCGGCCGTCCAGATAACGGGAGTAGTTCTCGATCCCGGGACAGTATCCCATCTCCTTCATCATTTCCAGGTCGTTCTCCACCCTCTGCTGCAAACGCTTGGCTTCCAGCCCCTTGCCTATACTTTCGAAGTATTCGGTCTGGGCCTTGAGGTCGTCCTGGATCTGCGATACCGCGGCGATGGAGCGCTCCTTGGTGGTAACGAAATTGTTCGCGGGGTAGATGTCGATGCTGTCGAGTTCTTCTATCTTGGCCCCGGTAAGCGGTTCGATGAGGGAGATAGAATCTATCTCGTTGCCGAAGAATTCAACGCGCACGGCTTCGTCGGCACCGCCCAGGTAAACGTCCACGGTATCGCCCCTCACCCGGAAAGTCCCCCTCTTGAAGTCGACCTCGGTGCGGGAGTAAAGGCAGTCTACGAGCTGGTAGAGGAATCCGGTCAGCGAGCGGGCCGCGCCCCGCTGGAGGGAGATGGTCTGGGCCTTCCAGTCTTCGGGGTTGCCTATACCGTAAAGGCATGATACCGAGGATACTACAATGACGTCGCGACGTCCGGACATAAGCGCGCTGGCAGCACTGAGACGGAGTTTTTCAATCTGGTCGTTTATGCTCAGGTCCTTTTCGATGTAGGTGTCGGTGGTGGGGATGTACGCCTCTGGCTGGTAATAGTCGTAGTACGATACGAAGTATTCCACGGCGTTGTTCGGGAAGAAGGACTTGAACTCTCCGTAGAGCTGCGCCGCCAGGGTCTTGTTGTGGCTCAGGATCAGCGCAGGGCGCTGGAGCTTCTGTATGACGTTGGCCATAGTGAATGTCTTTCCCGAGCCTGTTACGCCCAGGAGGCAGACGTCCCCGACCCCGTGGCTGAGGGCATCGGTAAGCTGCGCTATGGCCTCAGGCTGGTCGCCGGAAGGCCTGTAATCGGATTCGAGATGGAATTTCATGCTCTAGAGCCGTTTCACTTTCTGTACATGTTTGAGGAATCCTACCTGCGAGATCACCTTGTCGAGTTCCAGATTGGAGGGTACGAACAAGCGTACTGACATCTCGTACGTGCCGGTGCGGTTGTTCTCGTTTATGTTGAATGAACGGACCGAAGTCTTGAAACGCCCTATCTCCTGAAGTATGGAGGCGATCACCGACTGTTCCTTGTCGGCGGTGATGTTGAGCGTCACCTGGAAGTCGCCGGTACCTGCGGAATCCTGCCATATCACCCGCTGTATCCGGTAGGGATACTTCTGGATGAGCTGGGCGGCGTTGGGACAGGATATGCGGTGGATCTTGATACCTTCGGTACGGGTGACGAAACCAAACACGTCGTCGCCGAAAACCGGATTGCAGCACTTTGCAAGTTTGTAGTCCAGGCCCTTGACATGCTTGGCGCTCAGCACCAGGATCTCGTCGCTCCCTGCCGCGTAATTGAGGTTGTGGTCGATTTCCGGTATTGCTCCGTGGTCGGTGCGTGCCTCGACGGCAGCCTGCTTCCGGAGGATGAAGGCCTTGATGTCGTTGACGTCTATCTCTTCACGTCCGAGGGCGGCCATAAACGTTATGACATTCGAGTATTTGCGGGCCTTCATGAAGTCTTTCTGCCACGCGTCGGTCCATTCCAGCTTCCAGTTCTTGAGACGGCGCTCAAGCAGTTCGCGTCCGGCCGCAGCCGCCTTCCTTTCCTCGGAGTCAAGGTCCTGCTTTATCTTGGTGCGGGCCTTGGAACTCACGACCCAATTCAGCCATTCCCGGCTGGGATGCTGGTTCTTCCCGGTCATGATCTCGACGGTGTCGCCCGTGGAGAGTTTCTCCTTGATGGAGACCGCCTTGCCGTTCACCCTGCCGCCTATGCAGTGGATTCCTATGTTGGTGTGTATGTTGAATGCGAAGTCGAGCACCGATGCCCCTGCCGAAAGTATCCTCAGTTCTCCGCTGGGAGTGAATACGAAGATTTCATTCTCGGGAGGCTGCGGCAGGTCTTCGGCCTTGGCGTCGGCGGGATGCTCTAGGGCATAGCGTACGGAGGTGAGCCAGCGGTCGAGGTTGGCCTCATGCTGCACACCCTTGTATGCCCAGTGGGCCGCATTGCCGTTCTCTGCCTCATAGTCCATGCGCGTCGTGCGTATCTGCACTTCCACGTAGGCTCCGCGCTTGTTCTTTACGGTTATGTGCAGGCTCTCGTAGCCGTTGGGCCTGGGATTGGTGAGCCAGTCGCGCAGACGGGCGGTGTCGGGTTCGTATTCCTCGGTCACATAGCCGTAAACCTTCCAGCAGAGGTCCTTCTCGGTCTTGGGATCCTGCGGACAGTCGATGATGAACCGAATCGCGAATACGTCGTAGACGCCTTCGAATGGCACTTTCTGCACCTGCATCTTGCGGTAGATGGAGTATGCGGTCTTGGTGCGTATCTTGAGCTTGTATACGATCCCGGCGTCGGAGAGTTTCTGCTTGAGCGGTTCGATGAATTCCTGCATCAGGCGCTCCCTGTCGCGTTCGGTGGCCTTGAGCTTATTGGTTATCGCCCTGTACTGTTCGGGGTCGGCATGACGGAAGTATATGTCCTCGAGCTCGCTCTTGACATTGTAGAGCCCCAGCTGGTGGGCGAGGGGGATGTAGAGCATGATGGTCTCCAGTATCCTCTGGTCGCGCGAGGCTTTGGGGAAGATGTTCAGCCTGCGCATGACTTCCAGGCGGTCGGCGATCTTGAGCACCGTTACCCTGGGGTCGGTGGAGTAGCTGACTATCAGCTTCTTGTATTTTTCGGCCTCGAGTCGGGTATCCTTCGGCTTGATGCCTGCAATCTTGTTGAGCCCGTCCACCATGACCAGCACGTCCTGGGGGAATCCGCTCAGGTCTATGTCCCTGTGGGAACGGGTGGCTTCGTGCAGGTAAACGGCCGCGACGCAGTTTTCTGGCAGGCCGAGTTCGTCTTCGACGATGCGCGCCACCGCGTCCGGATGCCCCATGAATGGGGTTCCGTCGCTGCGCGTTTCGTCCTTGAGCGCTTCGGCCGCGATGGCCCTTGCCTTTTCTACCAACTCCGTCATATTGCAAAATTAAGAATAAATAAGGTCAGATGCAAAAGCACCTGACCTTAAAGGAAGCGATAAGTCTGAGCTCTCTACATCAGGGCATACCTGAGGATGAACAGGACTGCCAGTATCCACAGCATTATGGAAATCTTCTTGAATTTTCCGGTGCAAGCGTTGATGAGGACGTAGCAGATTATGCCCAGCATGATACCATCGGAGATGCTGTATGCCAGGGGCATGAGCAGCATGGTGATGAACGCCGGGATTGCTTCGGAGTAGTCTTCCCAGTCGATTTCCTTGACGGGAGCCATCATCATTACGCCCACGATTACGAGAACGGGGCCGGTGGCTGCCGAAGGAATGGCGAGGAAGAGGGGAGCGAAGAACAGGGCGACTGCGAAGAGCACCGCGATGGTGAAGGAAGTGAGGCCGCTGCGGCCGCCTTCAGCAACGCCGGATGCGCTCTCGATGTAGGTAGTGGTGGTGGAGGTGCCGAAGCAGGCGCCCGCAGTGGTTGCGATGGCGTCGGCCATAAGCATCTTGCCGATTCCGTCAACCTTGCCGTCCTTGTCGACCATGCCCGACTTCACAGATACGCCGACAACTGTTCCGATGGTGTCGAACATGTCGATGAACAGGAAGGTGAACACTACCACGAACATGTCCCAGGTGAGAATCTGGTTCCATGCGAACTGGCAGAAGATGGGAGAGATGCTGGGAGGAGTGTCGACCACGCCGTTGAAGTGGGTGATTCCCATCGGGATGCCTATGATGGTGGTGGCCAGGATGCCGATGAGCATGCCGCCGCGTACCTTGAGCACTACCAGGATGGAGGTGAGCAGGAGGCCGATGATGGCCAGGATGCTGTTCTTGCTTCCGAGTTCGCCGAGAGCGACGGATGTGGATTCGCTGCTGACTATGAGTCCTGCATTCTTGAGTCCGATGAAGGCGATGTAGAGGCCAATGCCCACGCCTATGGCCTTCTTGAGGCTTACTGGAATGGCGTTGGCGATGGCTTCACGTACCTTGGTGGCCGAGAGGATGATGAAGATCAGGCCTTCGATGAGGACTGCGGTGAGGGCGAACTGCCAGCTGTAACCCATGCCGAGGCATACGGTGAATACGAAGAAGGCGTTCAAGCCCATTCCGGGTGCGAGGCCGAAGGGCTTCTTGGCCAGGACTGACATGCAGAGCGTACCGACTATCGCGGCGAGCGCGGTAGCGGTGAATACGGAGTCGGTGGGCATACCCTGGGATGCAAGGGCGCCGAAGATGCTCGGGTTGACCGCCAGGATGTATGCCATGGTGAGGAAGGTCGTCAGGCCTGCCAGAATCTCAGTGCGGACACTGTGTTCTCCGGCCTTGAATCCGAAGACCTTCGAAAGGAATGTATTGCCTGCCATAAGACGGTCCTCTTATATCAGAATGTCCAGCGGAAGCCGGCGCAGGGGTTGCACATGAAGCCCTTGTTGCCTGCGAAGTTGTACGAGAGCTCGATTTCGCAGCCGAGGTCGAGGTGACCGTCGAAGGCGCTGCCGAGGTTCATCCAGAGCTGGGGTTCAGTGAGGACTGAGAACTTGGCGGTGCTGAGGTCGGCGAATACGCTGTTGTTGCCCCATACGTCGATGAAACCCTTGAATACCAGGCCCTTGACTCCAAGAAGGTCGTTCAGGCCCCATACGCCGGAGAACTTGACGGGGATGTCGGCGGATCCTACGCCCCTGTGGAGGTCGTACATGATGGCAGCTGTAAAGGTCTTGCTGAAATCCGCAGAGTGGAAGAAGTACTTCGCTCCGAAGCACCAGATGCCTGCGCCCCAGGTGCTGCCGTCATACTCGATGTGGCCGCTCAGGTCCTTGAGGTCGGAATCCTGCCAGAAGTTGATGCCGCGCTCGATTTCGAAGTAGCTTCCGTTGATGGCGCTCGATACACCGGCCTTCACCTGGTCGGAGGTGGCGTAATAATGGTCGATGAAGAAGAAGGTGTCGCCGAATTTGTCTCCCTTGAACATTTCGAAGGTGGTGGTGACATAATTCCTGTCCTTGCCGAAATCGTAGAAGGTCTGGACGTTGGTCTGGGCTTTCGCTCCTTGAGCGAAGGCGAGGGCTGCAAAGGCAGCTGCGATGATGAATTTACGCATAAATTGTATTTTATAACGTTGATATAGTGATGTCTGTCTATTTTTCTCCCAGTTGGAGCAATGTGGTGACTTCGACGTCCTCGGGAATGGTGTCCGTCCGCGGGCAGTCGATGATGTCTATGATGAAGTTTGCATATATCCTGGCGGGCTTGAACTGCTCCACGAGCCTTACGGCGGCTGCGGCAGTACCCCTCGTCGCCAGGATGTCGTCGTGTATGAGCACTACGTCGTCGGGGCCGATGGCGTCTTTATGCATCTCTATGGTGTCCGTGCCGTACTCTTTGGTATAGCTTTCGGAAACGGTCTCCGCCGGCAGTTTGCCCGGCTTGCGGATGGGGATGAATCCCGCTCCCAGCCTGGAGGCGACCGCCGCTCCCGTGATGAATCCGCGGGATTCGATGCCGGCCACTTTGGTAATGCCTTTGTCTTTATAGATTTCGCATATGCTTCCCACTACGTCTTCGAAGCAACCGGGATCCTTGAAGATGGTGGTGACGTCGAAGAACAGTATCCCCTTTACAGGATAGTCGGGGACAGTGCGCAGGTGCTCTACAAGATTCTCTTTATTCATCCTTCGGTGCTATTCTCTTACCCTTGGTGTATGAATCGTGGTCAGCTTTCCAATCGGGGTTGCGGAGACGTTCGAGGCGAGTGGCGGTGCCGCTCATGTTCACGCTTTTGTCTCCTACCGGGTTTTCACCGAATTCATAATCTTTGCCGGGAAGAAAGGCGTTCAGGATGACGCCCACCAGGGCTGCGATGGCAAGACCGGACAATTTGGTGAAACCGAGGTCGATGGCGTCGCCTGCGCCGTACTTGATGCCTATGGCGAGCACCAGGATGAGGGCGGCGATGATCACGTTGCGGGAAGCGGTGAAGTCCACCTGGTTCTCGACGATGTTCCTCACGCCCACTGCGGAGATCATACCGTAGAGCACGAGCGAGACGCCTCCTATGGTGGCGGCGGGCATGCAGGCGATGATAGCCGAGAACTTGGGGCAGAACGAGAGAACTATCGCGAAGATGGCGGCGATGCGGATGACGCGCGGATCGAATACCTTGGTCAGGTTGAGCACGCCGGTGTTCTCACCGTAGGTGGTGTTGGCCGGGGCGCCGAATACCGAAGCGAGGGCGGTTGCGAGACCGTCTCCCATGAGGGTGCGGTGCAGGCCGGGATTCTCAAGGTAGTTTATGCCGGTGGTGGAGGAGATTGCGCACATGTCGCCGATATGCTCCATCATGGTTGCGAGCGAGATGGGGATGATGGCGATGATGGCGGCTACGATCAGGCCCCAGTTGGGATTCTTGAACACGGCGATGGCGGTGTTCTCCCATTTGACGGGGAGGCCGATCCAGGACGCTTCCTTGACGGGTGTGAAGTCGCAGAGGCCGAAGCAGGCGGCAACCACGTAGGAGCCGATGACGCCGAGCAGGATGGGAAGTATCCTTATCATGCCCTTGCCCCAGATATTGGCAACTATGATGATGAGGATGGCGAGCAGGGCGATCCACCAGTTCTGGGTGCAGTTCTGGATGGCCGATCCCGAAAGGGTGAGGCCTATCGCGATGATGATGGGGCCGGTTACGATGGGCGGGAAGAAACGCATCACCTTCTTGGGTCCGAACCAGGCGAAGAGTCCGGCGAGGATGAAGTAGATGAGTCCTGCGCAGAATACGCCGATGCAGGCGTAGGGGAGCGCCTGGGCCTGGCTGAGTCCTTCCGCCATGCCCATCTGGACAACGGATGCATAGCCGCCCAGGAATGCGAATGAAGATCCGAGGAAGGCCGGCACCTTAAGTTTGGTGAGCAGGTGGAAGATGAGGGTTCCGAGTCCTGCGAAAAGCAGGGTGGCGGACATGCTGAGCCCCGTGATCACCGGCACGAGGACCGTGGCTCCAAACATAGCGAACATGTGTTGGAGGCCTAAGGTGAGCATCTTTCCGCGTCCGAGGACGCGTGCGTCGTAAATCGCTTCTTGTTTTGTGTTGGACATCTTTTTGATTATTTAGAAGGTTTTTTACTCCCATTCTATGGTTGCCGGCGGTTTGCTGGAGATGTCGTAAACAACCCTGTTCACTCCGGGAACCTTATTTATGATCTCGTCGCTTATGCGCGCGAGGAAGTCGTAGGGGAAATGGAACCAGTCGGCGGTCATCGCGTCGGTGGAAACCACTGCGCGCAGGGCCACCGTGTGGCTGTAAGTGCGCTCGTCGCCCATAACGCCGACGCTGCGCACGGGCAGCAGGATGACTCCCGCCTGCCATATGGCATCGTAGAGATTAGTCGCTTCCCGGCCGGGTTCGGATGCGGAGGGGAAACCCATGCCGCTGCAGTCGTAGGAGCGCAGGCCGCGGATGAAGATATCGTCAGCTTCGCGCAGCGTCTGCAGTTTCTCTTCGGTGACCTCGCCCACTATGCGTATCGCCAGCGAAGGCCCCGGGAAAGGATGCCTGCCCACAAGGGACTCGGGAATGCCGAGAGCCCTGCCCACGCGGCGCACCTCGTCCTTGAACAGCATGCGGAGCGGCTCCACTATCTTCAGGTTCATCTTTTCGGGCAGGCCGCCCACGTTGTGGTGCGACTTGATCTTGGACGCAATGCCGGGGATGCCGGCGGATTCTATGACATCGGGGTAGATGGTGCCCTGGGCCAGCCACCGGGCATCCTTCACCCCGTGCGCATACTTGTCGAAAGTTTCGATGAACACGCGGCCGATAGCCTTGCGCTTGGCTTCCGGTTCGGTGACACCCTTGAGGGCTGAAAGGAATTCCGCGGAGGCGTCGGCTCCCGTCACGTTGAGGCCCATGCCCCTGTACGAAGCCAGCACGTCGCGGAATTCGTCCTTGCGCAGGAGGCCGTTGTTCACGAAGATGCAGCTCAGCCTGTTCCCTATGGCCTTGTTCAGAAGCACCGCGGCGACGGTCGAGTCGACTCCTCCGGAAAGGCCGAGGATGACGTTGTCTTCTCCCAATTGCTCCTTAAGCGCTGCGACGGTGGATCCTATGAACGATGCCGGGGTCCAGTCATCCTTGCATCCGCAGATGCCCAGGGCAAAATTCTTCAGTATCTTGAATCCTTCCACCGTGTGGAAGACCTCGGGATGGAACTGTACCGCGTATGTATCCTCGCCGGTGAAACGGTATGCCGCATATTCCACGTCATCGGTGGAAGCGAGTACTTCGCTGCCTTCCGGAAGGGATGAGATGGTGTCGCCGTGGCTCATCCAAACCTGAGAGCGCTTTTCGACCCCGGCGAAGAGGGGAGAGTCCTTGGTGACGCAGAGCTGGGCCCTGCCGTATTCGCGGGAGAGGGAGTTCTCGACGCTGCCGCCGTATTCCTGGGCGAGGAGCTGGGCTCCGTAGCATATCCCAAGCAGGGGTATCCTGCCCTTGAAAGCAGCGAGCCGGGTTTTGGGGGCGTCGGGCTGCCTTACGGAACAGGGACTGCCGGAAAGGATGACGCCCTTGACTTCGGACGTAATCTCCGGAACCTTGTCGTAAGGGAAAATCTCACAAAAAACTCCGGCTTCACGCAGGCGTCTTCCTATCAGTTGGGTGACCTGTGAGCCGAAGTCCAGAATGAGTATCCTTTCCATACTACTTTCCGCTGTAATTTGGAGCTGCTTTGGCGATAATGAGATCGTGGGGGTGATTCTCCACCACGCCGTTGGAAGTGATACGGATGAATTTCGCTTTCTTGAGCGCCTGAAGGTCCGAAGCTCCGCAATAGCCCATGCCGCTGCGAAGGCCTCCCAGCATCTGGTAAATCACATCTTCCACCTTGCCCTTGTAGGGCACCTTGCCCACTATGCCTTCGGGCACAAGCTTCATGGCGCCGGTCTGGAAGTAGCGGTCGCGGGAACCAGCTTCCATGGCGTCGATGCTGCCCATTCCGCGGTAGACCTTGAAACGCTTGCCGTTCTTGAAGTCTTCGCTGAGCGATCCGGGAGCCTCGTCCGTGCCCGCGAACATGGATCCGCACATCACCGTGTCGGCTCCTGCGGCGAGGGCCTTTACCAGGTCGCCGCTGTATCTGAGTCCGCCGTCGCCGATTATCGGCACACCGCTGCCTTCGGCGGCTTTGGCGCAGTCGAAGATGGCCGTAAGCTGGGGTACTCCCACTCCGGCGACGACGCGGGTCGTGCAGATGGAACCGGGGCCTATGCCTACCTTGACGGCATCAGCGCCTCCATCTACGAGGGCCTTGGTGGCCTCGGCGGTAGCTACGTTGCCTACGACTACATCCACTCCCTTCAGCGCAGCCTTCACTTTCCTGAGGGTCTTGAGCACATTCTTGCTGTGGCCGTGCGCCGAGTCGAGCACAAGGGCGTCCACACCGGCCTCCGCAAGGGCTTCGGCACGTTCGACGGCGTCACCGGTGATACCTACACCGGCGGCGACCTTCAGGCCCTCGGCATGCACCTTGGCCACTTCTGCCGCCTGGGCTTCGATAGACATGTTCTTATGAACAACCCCTATTCCACCGGCTTTTGCAAGCGCCATGGCCATAGGGGCTTCCGTTACTGTATCCATCGCTGCCGAAACGAGCGGGATGTCGAGCGTTATGTGACGTGAAAATTTACACTTGAGGGAAACTTCCCTCGGGAGCACCTCGGAATATGCCGGAATCAGCAAAACGTCGTCAAAGGTGAGCCCGTCCTGGAGTATTCTTTCGTCGATGAAGGACATAGGTAATAACTTCAAGGTGCAAAGTTAAGCAAAAAGTCGGCAACAGGACAAGCGCCGCGCCGACTTTTTCAACAATTTTTTCAACAATGGCTCTGTGCCTTTGAAGCAATCTCCTGTCTAATAAAGCTTTGCGCCGGTAAGGCTGAATTCGTACGGCCAGCGGTTGTCGTTGGTCACCGTCTCGTCGCCCCAGGGGTGGCGTTCATAATTCACAGGAGCTCCGGTCACGACAAGGTAAAGCTGCTTGGCTCCGGCGGGGACGGTATAGCTACCCGTGCCTTCGCTTTCGCGGAACACCTCGCTGTAATCGCTGGTGCCGTCGTTCAACAGGGCTACGAAACCGTAACGCCATCCGGCATTGGTAACGGGGCCGCTGTGATAGCCTTCGAGTCCGGGAAGTCCCTTGAAATCGACGCTTACCGTGGTTCCTGCGGCAGGCAGGGAGAGGCGTATGCTGTTATAACCCGTCGATTCGGGCGCATGTGCCTTGGAAACGCGGTATTTGCCATCCACGGTAGTGAAGTCCTTGATGGCCTGCTTGCCTACGTAAGATTTGCCGTATGTGCGGATCTCGTCGGTATCGAAGGTGGTCATATGGGCGCCGTACTGCCAGATGTCGTCGTTGAAGGCTGCGTTGTCCATGCCCATGATGCGCATGTAGGTTTCGCAGGGGTCTTCGGGATATTCGGCCTCGCGCCAGAGTTTCCCTATGAAGGAGAGGTCGCCGCCGTTCTTTTCCACCCAGTACCAGTGGATGAAATAGTTGGCGTACCGGGGATACTCATGCAGCACGTGCATGTACGTGGATGCGTAATAGTTGCTGGCATCGTAGGAGGTGAACGCCTGCGGATGATAGTCGTTCGAAGCGTCGAACTTCTGCAGGGACTGCCACTGGGCGCACTGCTCCCAGAAGGCATTGTCTCCGCTTCCGTTGGCTCCATAACCGTAGCGCCAGCCCGGGCCGCGCCTATTGTCCGGCTTCCCGGTGCGCCTGAGGTAGTCGACGTATACCATGTACTGGAAACAATGTCCTATCTCGTGCGCTATGGTGCTTCCGACGGGCTGGCAGGTGCTCGGGTTCACCCAGAGGGCCCCGATTTCATTGTCATAACCCGAACCGGTCGCGAGCCATTCGCTTTGGTACAGGATATAAATCTCCATCTTGTAATGGTTCAGGCAACTCTTGCCGTCCGAAACGTCTACGAACTTGAGTTTGTTCACGTTCATGTCGTAGAAGAGTTCGGCCTTCTTGAGCAGGTCGTCTATGTCTACCCTCATGCTGGTGGTGCTGCATGTGGTGGGGGAGCTGTCCGCTACGCCCTTCTTGCTGCCGTAGAGTCCGTATTCACCGTACTTCTTATCCCAGAACACCACGAAATGCTCGCTCTGCTTGCTGCGGCACCAGCTCCATTTGCTGTCGCTGCGGAGCATGTCGAAGTCGAATTCGCCGGGTTTGTAGTATTTGTCGATATCCGGCACATCGCCGGCGCTGAGGATCAGCACCGAGCGTGCCTGGGTCACGGTGAATTTCTTCTTGTTCGCCCCGGAAAGGATGCGGCAGGTGGCCGTGCGTTCTTCGCTCAGGGGGTTGGCGGTAGCCGTGAACTTGATCATCGTGTTCTTGGTGGAGCCGCCCGAAGTCTTGCTGGCGCTCAGCCATCCCGAAGCGTCTTCGGGCATTTCGAGGGTCCACTCATGGTCGCATGCGAACATCAGGTTCCCGGTGGCGCCGTCATCCGCTGCAAGGTTCACGCTTTTGGTAGTGAGGCTGATGGTAGCGTCGTAATCGTCGACCGGATCGGGATCCGGTTCCGGCGTCGGTACCGGGTCCTTGCCGCAGGCGGAGAATGTGACTGCCGAGATTATCCCGAGCAGATAAAGGATTCTTTTCATAGTCGTTTCATTTTCAAGACAAAAGTCCGGACAGTGCCGGACTTTTGCCGTTGAAAGAAGGATCTTACTCAGTAACCGTCAGGTTAAATGTGTAAGTGATGTGCTTGAGTGTCGCGATGTTGGCGAGGCGCACCACGCCGGAATAGGTGCCGGCCGGCGGGCAGACATGGGTTACTTCACCCGCGTCGTTCTTGCTGTCGTCGTTGCGGACGCCGACAATGAGGACGAGTTTGCCCTCCGCCCCTTCGGGAAGGTCCGGGCCATACTTGAAATTCATGTAGTAGGCGCTGTTCACATCGCCCCAGCTGCAAATCGCGTTGTCCGTGTTGAACCAGTATCCGCCGGGTGCTTCGGCCGTGTATTCCACGGAGCCGTCGGTAGCGGTGATCTTGAAGTTCTCTACGAAGTTATCATCGGTAAGGCCGAGGGTGCTGCAGATTGCGTCATAGTCGAGGGCTATGGTAGGTCCGCCGTAGCCGTCGCTCAACTTCATGGTGGCTTCGCCGCTCATGGTGCCGACTTCTTCGGTGTCGAAGAGGGCGGGTTCGGCCACGGTCAGGTTGAACGTGAACATGGCGGTCCGGTCATCCTTCTTGAGTGCAAGCTTTACGGTATTGGTCGCACCGGGGTCTCCCCAGATGCCAAGTCCGAAGACGAAGCCGCCGCGGTATTCGATGTAGGATCCCAGGTAGCCGGCCGCTTCGATACCGGCCCAATTGGTCACGTTGCCGTCCATGCCGTACCAGTAACCGTTGTTTGCAGTATATCCGCCGTCATATTCGGAACCGTCGGCATTGATGCCTACGATGGCGATGTCGCTGCCTATCTGGTCCTCGGTCACGGTTTCGAGGCCGAGGGCTTCGGCTATCGCGGCGATCTGCTCCTCGTTCAGGGTGATCTCATTCTCTCCTGCTTCGTAAGAGACAGTCTCCGAGATCTTGAGTGCGTCGAAGGCTTCGATCGTCACGGTGAGGTCCACTACGTAAGCGTTCATGGTGGACGGGTTCACGAATGCGATCTTGCCCTTGTTGGGCTGGCCGCAAACCGAAGGATCGGGATAGTTGCAGAAGCTCCAGGTACCGCTGTCCTTGTTGATGTCGATACCGCAGCCTGCACCCCACTTCATCACGTCGCCGGCGATGGAGAACCAGAAGTTGGTTCCCTTCACGGGATGGATGCTGCCGTCGGAATTGATGGCGTACACGTCAGCTTCGGCATCGGAACACCCGATGGCTGCGGCTACGGCATCGAGGTCGATGTCGATCGGAGTGGCCTCGTATCCGGTATAGTACGGACTCTCGAGATTGATTTCCTGGGTCTTGACGACATTGATCTTAACCTCTTCGGGAGCCTCGATCTTGATGGTGAACTTCACGAATGCGTAATAATCGATGTCATCGTCCGGATTGGGATAGTAGTATACCACCGTGCCGGAATAAGACTTGCCGGCCTGGACGCGTCCGGGATAAACTCCGAGGGTGAAGGACCACATGCTTTCGAGGTCCTCGGCCGAAGGGCTGTCGGCGCCCCAGGAACCGCATTCGTTCTCTGCATAGATGACTGCCTCACCGTTATCTCCGCCCCAGGTGGTGAGACCTCCGTCGGCGGTGAGCCAATGTCCGAAATTGTTGGTGGTGGAAGGCACCCACTTGAAATCAGAGGTGTTGTTCTTCTCGCAGAGACCGAACATTATGGTATTGTTCGACTGGGCGGATGTAAGGCTGGCGAAGGTGCTGGAGCCCATGCCTGCGAAGAATTCTTCTTCGGTAAGGTCGAAGAAATCGCATATCTCCTCACCCGGGAAAAGAACCGAACCGATCGCATATTCTGCGAATTCAGAGCCGGTGATGGAGACTTCCCAGGTCTTTTCCTTTTCGGAATCAGTAGACGGGGTTTCTTGTTCGTCGTCATCCGTGGGGATGATGTACTGCGGTTTGCTGCATCCCGCCAGGGTGAACACGATGGCGGCGGCGAGCATAAGGTAAAACTTTTTCATTTCTTTGGTATTGGTTGCTTGTGTTTCTGATCATTAACCTGCAGGCTGTTCGGTCTCGGCCTCATCGACGAAACCGTAGTTCTGCTTGATGTTCACATTGGACTGTACGAACTCGTAGTAGATCGGGAATACGTTGTTGTGCCAGTCGCCGTTGTCGGCCTTGTTCTTGTGGCAGAACCAGGTCTTGCCGTTGTAGACGTTGCGTCCGTCGGAAGTCATGAAACGGATGAGATCCTGGCGGCGGTGGTGTTCGCCCACGAATTCCCATGCAAGGTCGTCGAGAAGGCCGCCCAGTTCAATGGTGGCTGCGTTGTCCTTGGTGTACTCGGTGAAGGAAGAGGGGGTGGGCTTGCCGTCGGCACCCATGACGAAGTCGGCGTACGGGTTGGCGGAATTGGAATTGGTGTTCTCGCGGACGCCGTAGTCGTAGACTGAATCGCCCTTGAGCTGCTCAACGGTGCGTACAGCCTTGGAAGGATTGTCCTTGAAGGCGCGTGCGCGTACCTGGCTTACCCATGCGGCTGCGTCGGCTTCGCTGGCACCGTCGTAGGAGCCCATGCGGAGGATGCACTCAGCCTTGATGAACATCGCGTCGGAAAGACGGTAGAAGCAGACGTCATCGCCGTAGGTGCCGCGGTTGCCGGGAACGATCTCCTGTTTCTTGAACCTGGCTCCTTCGAAGTCGAAGGCACCGGGGTTGTTGATGGAGTGGACGTCAACAGTGTAGACCAGCGGGAACTGTCCGGCGGAATGTCCATGTTCGGCATGCCTGGGATCGGCGGAGATCTCGGCGGCGGTCAGGCCGTTGACATCACCGTCGGTACGCTTCTGCTCGGTCTCGTAGATCGGGAAGGTGGGATCGGAGTAGTAGTACTGCTGGCCTATCGCCCAGGTGTCGGTGAGACGGGTGTCGTCGGGATCGTAGCTGTAGATGAACTGCGGCACTGCGCAGGAGCCGTTCCACGGGGTTCCCTCGTATCCGAACGCCTGTCCGCCCTTGCCGACGAAGCACTTGTTGATAAGATAGTTGTGGGAGGCCTTGGCACCGTCGAGCGGGAGTACGAAAATCACTTCCTTGGCTCCGCTCAGGGTGTTGCGGCTGTTGTCGAGATAGTTCTCGGCAAGGGTGTAGCCGCCCTCGTCGGTGACTATCTTTGCATAGTCGTAAGCCTTCTTGTACCACTTGTTGCCGTTCTGGGCGTTGGTTACGAAGAATTCGCTCTCGGGGTTGCGGTTCTCGAGCGCGTAGTCGCTCATCACGAGGCTCGGGCTGGCGTTCAGTTCGAAGCCGCGCAGCCAGGCGTCGTGGTTGAGGAAGATCTTGGCTGCAAGCATGCATGCGGCATACTTGTTCATGCGTCCATACTTCTTCGTGGTAGGCATGTCGGGAATGAGTTCCTCGACTTCGCTTGCCAGGAAGTCCCAGACATGTTCCGGAGCCGACTGCTGCGGGAGATATCCGGGTTCCAGGGTCTTCTCGTAATTGGTCTCGAGCGGAACGTTCCTCCAGAGGTCGAAGATTATGAAGTAATAAAGGGCGCGGATGGCACGGACTTCGGCATAAGCTTCCTTGTTTTCCATTATGGACGGAGTCTCAAGGAGCTGGTTGGCCTTCATGATGCCGTTGTAGCAGTAATCCCATTCCTGCCAGAGGTGGGGGATACCGGCGTAGAAGTCGTGCTGGTGCAGGTTGATGTACTGTGCGCCCCAGCCGCCGTAGGTGCGGTAGGGGGTCATGATACAGTCGGAACTCTCTTCGTTGATGTCGAAGTAGCCCTCCCAGGCCCAGTACATGTAGCGGAGCTGGACGTAGAGGTTGCCGAGCATGTCGGCGGTCTCTTCTTCGGTTCCTGCGAGGTTCTCGGGAGTAAGGCTGGAATAGACGTGCTCGTCAAGGTTGGTACAGGCCGCGGCACCGGAAAGGATGGCGGCTGCGCTTATGACTGCAAGGAAAATGTTTTTTATCTTTTTCATAAAATGTTCCTCCCTTGAATTACTGTTTTTCAATGATTACGCAGCGGTTGAGTTCGGGAGTGTCGAAG
>ONSD01000088.1 GCA_900320385.1 uncultured Bacteroidales bacterium | reverse complement strand
TGGGCAGGCGAGGATTACAGCTACAGTTTCGTGCTGGGCCGCAGGTAGTATAATCTCAGTGATTCTTTTTCAGAAACGGAACGATACCGCTGCCGTATAATGGCAGCGGATATAGTTCACCCTCTGTATCTTGGAGTCGCCTATCGAGCTGCCGTCGAATATGGCGTTGAGCGCGAAGTTCCAGTCGCCCAGCCTGTATACGGCCGCCACCAGTCCGCGCGCCATGCAATTGGGGAACCTCAGGGCCATGCCTTTACCTTCTCCGTAAAGGCGGAGGGTGCTGTGGTTGAGTACAAGAGGGCCGGCCAGGACCGATGCGTGAAGCAACCATTCGCTGCGGGGTACGTAATTGTAGCCGTACCCGGCTTCTATCGCCAGTGCAGTGGAACGTATTCCCAAAGCGGGATCCCCAAAACCGGACATGACGGAGGACTGGATGTCATAATGCTTGGCGGAGAGGGCGAGCAGGATGCTGCCTGCGCTTCTCTTCTGGACGTAGGTCTGGCTCATGCCGGCCGGGTACGAGAACTCGCGGTAGTTGAGGGCATAGTAGAATTCCGCGCCCATGGAACGGCAACTCACTTCTCCCATTCCAAGGCTCAGGGTGTCGGCGCCGTTCAACAGCCGGCCCCTGTATGCGTCGGAGAACTGGTAATATACCTCGAATCCTATGCGGTTGCCGAAGTATCTGGAAGTGAACTGGTTGTCCGTGATATCAGATGGAGGTATCCACGACCAGGCCAGGGTGAGGCCGCTGAATGTGACTGCTATTTCCTGCCCGTAATGCAGGGGGGATTTCACGCTGGCCCTGAACTTCTGACCCTGATTCCTGCCGGAACCGCTTATCACGTTCCTGTCGAAATTGGCGCTGGTCTTGAGCGTCCATCTGGTGGGGTAGGCGTAGATGTACGAAGTGTCGCGATAGTACGACCCGTTGATTTTGGAAAGGAAGGTCAGGACATCGCCGTACCTGTCCACCGCCTTGTGCAGGAAGTCTTCCTGGGCTGCCGCAGCTGTGCAAATCGCGGCGGCTAAAAGGACCAATATCGCTTTCCGGAACATTCGGGGGCAAAGGTAGCAAAATAATCGAAGCCTTTTTTGAAAGGTTTGCAAATTGACGAAATTATTGTATCTTTGCAGTCCTTTTGGTGCTTTGGCCGAGTGGTTAGGCACAGGTCTGCAAAACCTGGTACAGCGGTTCGATTCCGCTAGGCACCTCAAAAGAACCCCCTCCGCATTCCTGTAGAGGGGGTTCTTTTTGTCTTTTTACACAGGTGTCCACTTGTACCCAAAGAATCAAGATTTCTTTGTACTTTTGCATAACCATGCTTTTGACCGGACTTTGCCCGATGTATAAACTCGCTGTATTTGACATAGATGGGACTCTGATCGACACGGAAAGAACCGGTGTCGAGTCGCTGGTCATGACCATCCGGCAGCTTCTTGGGAAAGAGGTCCCCTACGAGGAGGCCTACAAGGCCTTCGGCGTCCCTAGCAGCAGAGTTGCTGATCTGTATGGATATGAGGATGCAAAACGCTTCGGCGAGCGTTGGGAAGAGAATTTCATCGCCCTATCGCATCATATCAAGCCATTCCCCGGTGTATTGGATGCCTTACGGTGTATCAAGGCGACCGGTATGGCAACCGGCGTGGTAACCTCCCGTAACCGGATGGAATTCGACTTTGACGATTATCTTCGTGAAATGGTCCCATATCTGGACCATATAGTCTGCAGCGAGGATACTATCCATCACAAACCGCATCCGGAACCGCTTCTTCTCTGCATCGACATGGCTTCCAAGTCGCTTGGAGTCCCTGTCCTTCCTGAAGAAGTACTCTTCTTGGGTGATACAGACAACGATTTTTCGTGTGCCCGGGATGCAGGTTGCGACTTCGCCCTGGCTGACTGGAAAAGCCGCGGCTGGCAGGGTATCCCGGCTCGTTTCAAGTTCTCCGGCGCGGAAGAGATGAAGGCTCTACTTATCATGTAGAGCTAATCTTCAACAAAATGGCATTCCGACGCGTTCGGTCTTATTTCGGCACGGTTCATTCGCCCTCCGGCAGTTCGATGGCGGCGTCCGCATGTACCCGGGCTTTCCGCGGGAAGCGGACCTCGGGCCCAGCAGGGACTTCTACGATGCCGGCGCCTCCGAGTCCCAGCACGTCTCCGGCATGTCCGGCCTGGAGGCCCGGGTGCTCATGGACGGGAACCACATGTCTTCCTTGGTAAGGCCGCAGGAACGCGCCAGGTCTATGCTGTATTCGAGCCTGCCGAAATCGGCGTCGACATTGTTCGTTCCGAAGAAAAAGCGCTTCATAATGTCAAAGCTTGCAGTCCTCGTCGGTACAGACGCCTTTCCTTGCGGGGAGGGCGGTCTTGGAGGCAGAACCCAGCGCTGCGGAGATCTTTTCGATCATCACTGTGGAAACCAGCACCTTGCCTTCTTCGTCAAGCAGGTAGAGCGACGGAATCCACTGTATATGGAAATCTGCCCCTACCTTGGAATCCTTCTTTCCCGACGGGTCGAAAAGCTGTACTCCGCCGAGGTTGTTGGCTTCGACGAAGTCGCACAGGGTATCGAAATCCCTGTCGTAGGAGACGCTCACGAACGCGACCTTCTCCGGGTCCGCGGCCGCTTGCATCGCTTTCAGTTCGGGCAGTTCAGCCCTGCAGTCGGGGCACCAGGAAGCCCAGAAGACGAGTACAACCTTCTTTCCAAGGAATGAACTGAGGCTCCGCGGCCTGCCGCGAAGGTCATTGAGGGTGAAGTCGGGCGCCGTAGTGCCCGGTTTGAGGAGCTGAGTGGCGTATTTGGCGTCCAGGTCTTCGGTTTCCTGCTGGGCGCAGACGGGTGTGAATCCCAGCAGAAGGAATGAGGTAAGTATCAGTAAGCGTTTCATATCGGATTTAATCCTGCTTGTTTTTGGTGAGCCGTGTGATGTGGTCGCGGAGTATCTGTACCGCAGGTTCGGCCATGTTGCCGTGGTCATATCCCTGGAGTTCGTAGATGTGGACGTCGGGATGCCCGGTGAGTTTGAGCATGCGCCAGAAATAGGCGGTTTCTTCGTAACGGCCGTAGAGTTCCATCTCGCGGTCACCGGAGATGATGATGACAGGGGGAGCGTCGGCGCGGACGTGGTACAGGGGGGCGAAAGGATCCACTACCGCCTGAAGTTCACCTATGCCTTGGGCCTTGCGCTGTGCAAAATGCGTCACCACCTGTCCGCTGAAGGGGATGAGGCCGGCTATCCTGTCGGCGTCGACGCCGTATGCGGCGAGCCAGCGCTTGTCAAGTCCTATCATGTCGGTAAGATAGCCTCCGGCAGAGTGTCCCGATACGAAGATGCGTTCCGGCGTTCCTCCATATTCTTCGATATGCTTGAACGTCCAAGCCACGGCGGCCGCGGCGTCGCTGATGCAGTCTGCGATGCCGCCACGGGGAATGAGCCTGTAATTGGCCGAGACAAGTATGTATCCGCTTTCCTTGAGTGCGCGCGGGATAACGCTCTTGTCGCCTCCGGTAAGCCCTCCTCCATGGAACCAGACTACGGTAGGACAACCCTCTTTGACATTGTCCGGTATGTAGATGTCCAGTTTGCACCGCTCTGCGGCATATGCGTTGCCGGATGGGTTGTAGGGGATGTCGGTAAAAGCGGGGGATTGGGCGCGGACAGTTACGGCGAATGCTGCGATCGCCGTGCAAAAGGTGATGAGTATCTTGTTCATAAGGTAGGATCTTGGATTACAAAAATATGCAAAAAAACGTTAAAAATGAATAACATTGCGCATTATGATCTTACAGGTTTTCTTGACTGTCCTCGGCCTTGCGATAGTCATTTTCGGGGCCGAATCGCTCGTGGACGGAGCCAGCTCGACCGCTTCGAAGGAGCGGGTTTCCTGCTGGTTTATGCCGCCTACTTCGTGTGGCTTCTCCACACTATTTAAAAAAAATTAAAAATTTTTGAAAAAAAGTTTGGATATTAAAAAAATATATCTACCTTTGTATCCGGATAGAGCAAGTGGCCGTTCTGGTCCGTCTATCTATTGGTTATTAGTTTTAGTGTTATTAATTATGTGGTTAGATGAGTTGTTGCGCGTGAGCGTCACAACTCATTTTTTTTTGCAAAAGTCAAGGCCCTGAGGTATCTTTGCAACTAATGCAAAATCACTCGTCTATATGAAAAGGATACTCCTTGCTGCATGTTTCGCGTTCGGTTTGCTGGCGCTGTCTTCGTGCCATAAGAACGGCGACCTTTATTTCAGCTATTCGGTGACTATCGAGGACGGTTTCGCCAAGGCGCATCCGCAAGCCGTCTTGTACCTTAAGGAGTACAGGAACGACAACAGCACATATGGAGAATTCCTTGGAGTAAGGGATTGGGTGAAAGTATCCTCCGGGGTGGTAAAGGAATACGTAATCAGCCACGAAGATGCCTCGGAGTTCGTAAAGATACAATACACCGAAGGCCTTGCGGAGGAGCACTGGATCAAATCGGCCTACAAGCTGGTCAAAGGCAAGAATGTGGCCATAATCCTCAGCGAACGCACGCAAACGTCCGATTCCGAACCTATGATACCAAACTAATCAAATCGATATTTACCATGGCAGACAACGAAAAGAAGGTCAACATCAATATGGACCCCGCCGTCGCAGGCGGCATCTACTCCAACCTTGCTATCATATCCCACTCCCACAGCGAATTCATCATCGACTTCGCAGCCGTACTTCCCGGCCTGCCCGGTCCGAAGGTGGAGAGCCGCATACTCATGACTCCCGAACACGCCAAGAGGCTCCTGAACGCCCTTGCGGAAAACATCGGCAAGTATGAGAACCAGTACGGAAAGATAGAGATCGTCAACCAGCAGCCACGCGGCACGTTCAACCTGGCCGACTTCAATCCGAGCGACGCCAAATCCTGATGACGGACTGGAAAGACATACGCGCCATCACGTTCGACGTTGACGGCGTAATGACCGACGGGGGACTGATCGCCACGGATGACGGCAGCTTCCTCCGCCTTTTCAACGCCAAGGACAGTTTCGCCATACGTATGGCGGTTATGAACGGCTACAAGGTCGGAGTCTTCACCGGCGGAGACACTCCGGGCATACGCAGCCGCATGATTTCGGCAGGCGTGCCCGAAGATGAGATCCACATGCATTGCCGCGGCAAGCTTAAGACCTGGGCGGCCTTCTGCGCCAAGCACGGTCTCAAGCCAGAAGAAGTCCTGTACATGGGTGACGACATTCCCGACCTGCCGGTGGTGAAAGCGGCTGGCATAGGTGCCGTGCCACAGGATGCGGCCGAGGAACTGCGTGCTGCGGCCGCTTATATTTGCGTGAAGGGCGGAGGCAAGGGGTGCCTCCGGGAAGTTGTCGAGAAGGCGATGAAGGCAGCCGGAAAATGGAAATTCGACCCGGACATTTACGAAAAGATATTCTGACGATGGACCTGAAGGGAAAGAAACTGATCCTCGCCAGCGCATCGCCGCGAAGGCGCGAACTGCTGGCAGGGCTGGACGTGGAGTTCGAAGTTGATGTCAGGAACGACTTCGAGGAGAGTTTCGGGGAGGATGTCCCTCACCCGGAGGTGCCGGCGCTTCTCTCCAGGGGCAAGAGTCACGGATTCTGGCGCCCACTGGAGAAGGACGAAATCCTTATCACTTCCGACACCATGGTGCTCCTGGATTCACTCATCATGGGAAAGCCCCGCAGCCGCGAAGAAGCCGTGGAGATGCTGGGAAGGCTCTCCGGACGCACCCACGAAGTGATTTCGGCGGTGACCATACGCGACCGGGCCCATGAGAAGACCGTCACCGACACGACCCTTGTCACCTTCCGCGAGCTTACCCCAGCAGAGATAGATTATTACGTTGATACATACAAACCTTACGACAAGGCCGGTGCATACGGCATCCAGGAATGGTTAGGATATGCTGCCTGTACCGGGATCGAAGGCTCATTTTACAACGTGATGGGCTTTCCTGTGCACAGGGTTTACGAGGAATTGATTATTTTTGCAGGATATAACTGTTAGAACATGGAACCAGACGCAAAATACAACCCCGCCCTTGTTGAGGACAAGTGGTACGGGTATTGGACAAAGAACAGGTGCTTCCACTCGGAGCCTGACTCCCGTGAGCCTTACACCATAGTCATACCGCCGCCCAACGTGACCGGCATCCTGCATATGGGCCACGTGCTCAACAATACCATCAACGACGTGCTCGTGCGCAAGGCCCGCATGGACGGCAAGAACGCCTGCTGGGTGCCCGGCACCGACCATGCCTCGATAGCTACCGAAAGCAAGGTGGTGGCCAAGCTCAAGGATATGGGCATACGCAAGGAGGACATCTCGCGCGAGGAGTTCCTTAAATATGCCTGGGAGTGGAAAGAAGAGCATGGCGGGATCATCCTGCAGCAGCTCCGTAAGCTCGGCTGTTCCTGCGACTGGGACCGCACCCGCTTCACCATGGAGCCCGAGCTCTCGAGGGCTGTTATAAATACTTTCGTCTACTTTTACGAGAAGGGCTTGATATACAGGGGAGTACGCATGGTCAACTGGGATCCCGAAGGCCTGACCGCCGTTTCGGACGAGGAGGTCGTTCACAAGGAGACCAGCAGCCACCTGTATTATGTCAAATACTTCCTTTCCGACGGCAGCGGAAAGTATCTGACCATCGCTACCACGCGACCCGAAACCATCATGGCGGATGCAGCCATCTGCGTCAACCCGGGTGACGAAAGGCATGCCTGGCTGCATGGGAAGAAGGTACTCATCCCCCTGATAAACAGGGAGATACCCATTATAGAAGATGACTATGTCGACATGTCGTTCGGTACCGGTTGCCTCAAGGTGACGCCGGCCCACGACGCACATGACTATGAGATAGGCCTGCGCCATAACCTGCCTGTGATGGAGATCATCGACGAGCACGGGCGCCTGAATGAGAAAGCGGAGATCTGCATAGGACAGGACCGTTTCGAAGCCAGGAAGAACGTGGTCAGGATGCTGGAGGAAGCCGGCAACCTCGAGAAGATAGAGGATTATACCTCGCCGGTAGGCTATTCCGAACGCACCCATGCCGTCATAGAACCCAAGCTCAGCACCCAGTGGTTCCTTAAACTCGACGAACTCGCAAAGGGCGCGCTCGACAGGGTGGAGAAGGGTGACATCAAGCTCATTCCCGAAAAATACCGCGCTACGTACAGGCATTGGATGGAAACGGCCCATGACTGGTGCATTTCGCGCCAGCTCTGGTGGGGCCAGCGCATTCCGGCATGGTATCTTCCCGACGGCCGTTACGTGGTCTGCGAAACTCCCGAAAAGGCCTTGGAGGCCGCTTCCAAGCTGGTTCCCGGCATCACCGCCGCCGAACTGAAACAGGACGAGGATGTGCTGGACACTTGGTTCAGCAGCTGGCTCTGGCCCATCAGTGTCTTCGATCCCGAGCGCCCCGGACATCCCGGACACAAGCCCAACAGGGACCTCTCGTACTACTATCCCACCAACGACCTTGTAACCGGTCCGGACATAATCTTCTTCTGGGTAGCCAGGATGGTGATGGCCGGCAACGAGTTCATGGGCGACGTCCCGTTCCGCAACGTGTATTTCACCGGACTCGTGCGTGACAAGCTGGGCCGCAAGATGAGCAAGCAGCTGGGCAACAGCCCGAATCCGCTCGACCTCATCGGCAAATACGGCGCCGACGCAGTCCGCATAGGCATGCTCCTGTGTTCTTCTGCCGGCAATGACATATTCTACGACGAAAGCCAGGTGGAGCAGGGCCGCAATTTCTGCGGAAAGATATGGAATGCCTGGAGGCTGGTGAGCGGCTGGAGCGTAGACGAAAGTGCCGGACAGAGCGAAGAAGCCCGCGTTGCGGTGAAGTGGTTCGACAACCTGCTCTCCCGAACCATCAGGGAAGTGGAGGACAGCTATTCCAAGTTCCGCATCTCCGATGCCCTCATGACCATCTACAAGCTGTTCTGGGACGATTTCTGCAGTTGGTACCTGGAGCTCGTGAAGCCGGCTTACGGCGCAGCGATCGACCATCGTACATACGAGGCGACGGTTCTCTTCTTCGACAAGCTCCTCAAGCTCATACATCCTGTCATGCCCTTCATCACCGAAGAGCTCTGGCAGGCCATAGAAAGGCGCAACGAAGGCGAAACCATCATGTTCCAGCGCACTCCCGCGGCCGGTCCATACGACAAGGACTTCCTCGCCGCGTTCGACCTTGCCCGCGAGGCCGTCAACAGCGTCCGCGGCATACGCGCGCAGAAGGGCATAAGCCCCCGCGAGCAGCTCGGACTCTGCATAAAGGACGGCGACACCCTCATGGAAGTGGAACCTGCCATCTGCAAGCTGGCCAACGTGCGCATCTGCAACGGCGCTGCCGAGGGGCCGTCGGTGAATTTCCTTGTGGGTACCATCGAGATGAGCATTCCGCTCGCCGGATTCGTGAACATAGCCGAAGAAAAGGCAAGGCTCGAGGGAGAACTGGAGCACCAGAGGAATTTCCTCGCCGGAGTACGCAAGAAACTCGGCAACGCATCCTTCGTCGAGCATGCACCCGCCCAGGTGGTGGAGAATGAGCGCAAGAAGGAAGCCGATGCCTTGAGCAGGATAGAAAGCATAGAGAAGTCCCTCTCAGCTCTTAAGTGATGATACGCTACGAGACCGGCATCAAAGTGAGGTATTACGAGTGCGATCCCATGGGGATCGTGCATCACAGCAATTACCTCCGATACTTCGAGTGTGCGCGCGACGAGATGATTGAATCGTGGGGATACGGGATCGAGCAGTGCCAGGCCGACGGCATCACTTTCCCTGTGGTCAAGGCTGAACTGCGTTTCCACAGACCTGCCCATATGGGTGACACTCTCAGGGTCATAGCCGAGATCGAGGAGCTTCCGCTTGCGAAACTTGTTGTGAAACAGCAGGTTCTGAACCAGAAAGGAGAGCTCTGCTGTGAAGGTGTGATAACTCTGGGCTTCCTCAGCGCGGAAACCGGCAGGCCTACCCGCTGTCCCGAAAAAATGGCGCGTATCATGGAAGCCCACCAGCTTTGAAGGCGTGATATCGATTAACAATCTGACGGTGGCATACGGCGGTTTTACACTGCTGGATGCCATCGATTTCCATATATCCGACGGAGAGAAGATAGGGCTGGTCGGCAAGAACGGGGCGGGGAAGAGTACCCTGATGAAGATTATCATGGGACTCGAGAAGCCTGATTCCGGAAGGTTGGAGATGCCGCGCGGGCAGACCATTGGCTATCTTCCCCAGATTATGGAGCATCACCGCGGCAAGTCGGTGATAGATGAAGTGAAGGATTCCTGTCCGGACGCAGGCCCGGGACAGGCCGAGAAGATACTCGCCGGCCTTGGATTCCTTCCCGTGGAACTGTCCCGTCCGGTCGAAACCTTCTCGCAAGGCTGGAACATGCGCATGGAACTGGCCAAGATCCTCCTCCAAAAGCCTTCTCTCCTGCTTCTGGACGAGCCTACGAACCATCTGGACATAGAGTCCATCGAGTGGCTTGAGGACTATCTCAAGGCTTACAGGGGCGCGATACTCGTGGTTTCGCACGACCGCAAGTTCCTCGACAACGTTACCAGCCGTACCGTAGAGATAATGCTTGGGCATCTGTACGATTACAAGGTGCCTTATTCCAGCTATGTCGAACTGCGCAAGGAGCGCATCGCCCAGCAGACTGCGGCATACGAGAACCAGCAGAAGATGATCGAGAAGACCGAGGAATTCATCCGCGCCTTCCGGTAC
>ONSD01000087.1 GCA_900320385.1 uncultured Bacteroidales bacterium | reverse complement strand
TCTGAATACAGCTTGTCTTCCGTGACAGGGGTATATTCAAATTCCCAACTCTTCACTTCTGAACCGTTCCACCACGAAATCTTGGGCAATACGCTGTAAATGGGGAAGGTGATCGGTTTCTCGTAGCAATTGAGGGAAAGAGTCACGTCATATCTCCGGTATCTCAGCCCGCGGCGGCCCGTTTCGTAGCCCGAATCACTGATGCTTATCCCGTCTACGGAAGCCGCTTCCGAAGATGTCCTGCGGCATGAGATATAGTGCGACGGATTTGTCTCCCCTTCAAGGCTGAACAGGGAATAGAAGCCTTCCGTGTATTCTTTTTCTTCCGTCTCCCCGGAATAAAGGACAGTAGTCAGGTTGCAGCTGAGATCCATACGGTTTGCTTCTTCCTGATTGTACCAGAGGTTCACGCGTGAAACGCTTTGTTCCTTTACGAGTTCCCCGGGAACCCCCATGACGGGAGCGGACTCCCCGCCGTAGTGGAACTCGTATTCCCGGGTACTCCTCCCGGAAGTGACCGTCATCGTGGAGACCCTTCCGCGGGAATCGGTCTGGTAAGCGTAGTCGATGCTGTAATCCTCGCCAGGGACATACATCCGCTTGATAAGGTTTTTGGTACTGTAAAGATTGAGTCCGTTTATCTGAGGGAAGATATAATCATCATACTGCCATCCCGTCGGACCGGTGACGCCATTCCATTTGTTCTCAAGGTCGTAATAATCCATCTTGATGATAATTTCCTCACCATAGTCATCCACCTCGATCTCTGTAATGTTGTCGTCTTCCCATGTATAGTTCATTGTCATGCCCATGGAGACCAGGGTCTGCAACTTTCCTTCGGAATCGAAACTCCATCCGGCATCCCCGGCCTCATCCCTGAAGGACACTTTGTCGGACGAGACGGAGAAAGTGAAATCCGTATGGGTGTCCGCAAAGGCTTCGTCTTCAGTCATCGGCCTCATGTAGAAACCGGAGCCGAATCCTTCATCGCCATACAGCACACCCGATCCCATAGCACGGTACCTGCGTTCTTTCCAGTTCAATGAGCTGCTGCCGTTCCAGGAGAAGTCGGTGGCGACGAGGTAATAAGGATACGAGCCATAATCATGCATCCCGAGTTTTTCGGTGGCATGTTCCATATGGGACAGCCTGCCGTCGGCGCCATAGGTGGCGGTGTAGATGCTTTCGTTGACGGAATAGTTCCCGTAGTCCTTTCTGTAGTTGCCGGTGGCATCGCTCCTCATGATCACGTACGACAACCTGTCTTCGGCCTCTATATCGGGCAGCAATTCATGGCTGGCGGGCGAGTAGATGTAGTATGGCTCCCCCTCGTCCCTCACGAAGTACATCTGCAGGTTCTGCAGATAATCCGCGACAGCCTGGTTTCCGCTTTCCCTGTAGCCGTCAAGGACATGGTCCCTGGCTTCGAGCAGGGGCATCCCGTCGTGCAGGGCCTCCAGCATGTTATAGTCATGATAAGCCGCTACGGTAGCAGAATACGTATTGTTGTTGCCGACGGCAGCTCCGGCATTATGGCTTACGAAGGCGTTAGCGAATGCGCTGGAATGGCATACCGACATGTAGACGAATGCATCTTCAAAATCGGTATCGTCGAGAGCGGACAGGGTGACCCCGTAATAATTGGAACCGCCGTAAGTGACGAGCAACAGGTCGTCGTAGTGGGACTCGTGGCCATTTGCAATGGTAGTTCCGGTGCAGAGATACGATTCGGTAGATGTACTGCCGTCCGCACTCATGCCGTCCACGTTGCCATGGGTGCTGAACAGGATGAAATCATAATCCTGCATGAAGCGCCCCCTGAATTTCGAGAAGTCCGCGAGTTCGTCCTCAAAGATGTCGACGGTGTATCCTTTATCCTGCAACAGGGCCTTGTAACCGGAGAGGTTTTCCTTCCAGCTCCTTTGGAAAGGAGCCAGGATGAGGGCCCTCTTCCCGTTCGGATATGAGTTCGTCGCGAAGCTGCCGGCAGGAGCCGTCGTCCTGACGGATCCGGTGGCAGGGGAAGGAGCGGCCTGGCTGTCGCAGTAGTCCAGGATTACGTTCAGATGGACACCGTCCCTCTGTTCCACGATGATAGCCGTTCCGGTCTTGTTCGGAACCGCGGAAATCACGTCTCCCAGATCCATGAACCTGGCGGCGACCGCAGCGGCATCAAGGTTTCCGTCTCCGCTCTCTTCCTTGAGCCCCTCGATGATTTCCTCCGCCGCTTCTGCTATCCCGTCCGACAATTGCCTGGACGCGCTTATCTCTTCGTCCGTTTCGGGGAAAGGAGCTGTCGCCTTCTGCACGACGTGTATGGTCCGGTCTATGCCCTGGCCCGAAATCCTGACGTCCGTTTCCCTCGTTTCCTTGCCGTCGTTACGGTCTACTGCCAGCACCACCTTCGATTCGGTCATGGCCTTGGTGGAAACGACGTTTACCCAGGCTGCGGGAGCATCGACCGTGAAATCCACGTTGCTCCCGACCTTGAGTTCCAGGGTTGCCGGGTAATAGTCCAGTTCGTATTCGCTTCCGTCTATGGTTATCGCATCCTTCTGCGCCTGGACGAGGCTGATGCTTTCCGACAGGCCCCCGGCCGATACCGTGATCCTCCCTGTCCGGCTGTCATAGCCCTGATTGGGTGATGCCGTAACAGTTATGCTCCCGTTCCCGGTTCCGGATGCCGGACTTACCGAAAAGCCCTCGCCGGAGGACGTGACGGTCCATGACTGGTTGCTGGAAACGCTTATCTGCTGGCTCCCGCCCTGCTGGGTGAAGGACAGCTCGGAGGTGCCTACGCTCAGGGAGGCTTCTTCTTTGGCGCACGACGACGCCATCGCCAGTATGGAGGCGATTATGAGAAAACGGAATACTTTCATATTGGATTTATTCGCTTGCCGGGCTGAAATCTTCCTTGCCTACTCCGCAGAGGGGGCAGACCCAATCTTCAGGGATGTCTTCGAATGCTGTTCCGGGAGCAATTCCGTTGTCGGGATCTCCCACTTCCGGGTCGTATTCATACCCGCAGATGTTGCAAATGTACTTTTTCATGCCTCCAAGTTACGAACTATTTTTTAACTTTGGAATATGAAAGCGAAAATCATCCCGGCCTTCATAGCGACCGCTCTCCTCTTTGCAGCCTGCGGAAGGCACGTGCCTGTCTACGCCTGGCTTTCTTTCCCCGAAGATGCGTCTCCTGAGAGCATTTCCGAATGCTTTTCGTCCCTGAAGGCCCATGGCCTGGAAGGGGTCTGCGTCAACAACGGTTTCGACGTGCAGAGGACGGCCGAGGCCGCCAAAGCCGCCAAGGCCCTCGGGCTGGAGTACCATGCCTGGGCCCCTGCGATGCTGCAGGAAGGGCTCGATTCCAGCTGGTACGCGGTGAACCGTCTTGGGCAGCCGGCATACAGCGTGCAGGCGTATGTGCCTTATTATAAGGCGCTTGACCCGCGCAATCCGCAGGTTGCGGACTGGCTGGTGGAAAAGTACCTTGCCCTCGCCGCAATTCCGGAAGTGGATTACGTGCAGCTGGATTATATGCGTTATCCGGACGTCATCCTGGCCCGCGGGCTGTGGGACAAGTACGGTCTGGTGATGGATGAGGAATACCCGGTGGCCGATTACTGCTATTGCCCCGACTGCGTGTCGGCGTTCAAGGAGCTGAGCGGCATCGACATCCTGCAGGCGGAGGATCCGTCCAAGGTCCCGGAATGGGCCGCTTTCCGCTGCGAAGCCGTCACTTCGCTTGTCGGGAAGATTGTGGATGCGGTGCACGCCGCGGGCAAGAAAGTGAGCGCTGACGTGTTCCCAGGCCCGGATTCCTATGCCGCATGGATGGTGCGCCAGCAGTGGGACAAGTGGCCGGTGGACAAATTCTTCCCAATGAATTACAACGACTTCTATCTGGAAGATGCCGCCTGGGTAGGGCAGGTTACCGCCGAAGAGGTGGCGAGCGCCGCCGGCGTGCCGGTGTACAGCGGGCTTTTCATCTGCAGGGAATGGCAGAAGAAGGCTTCGCTGGAGGATCCCGAAGAGTCGGGCCTCCTCCCTTCGGAACTGGCCGAGGCTGTACTCGGGTCCTTGGATGCGGGGGCGGCAGGCATCTGTCTCTTTACCTCCGCCGACATGACTCCCGAGCACTGGGAAGCACTGGATAAAGCATTGGGCAGATAATGGCGGCGTTGGATGCGATAATCGCCGCTTCGGCGGAACTGGAGGGCGCGACACTGACGCGCCAGGAGGTTTCGCGCCTGTTGCGCGACGGGGTGAGCACTTTCGGCAAGACAATGCAGGAGCAGCAGTTGTGCCTGGACTTGGCAGAAGCCTACAGGCGTGGCTGCGCTCTGGCCGATTCCGGCGACAACATAAGCCCCTACCGTTTGCGGGAACTGGCTTCAACGGCCCTGCGCAGCCTGGATGTCCCGGAGTATCCGGGGGGACCCTGCCTGCAGGAGGCCGCAGGCATCATACGCGAAGCACGGCTCCATGTGAATACGCTGTCGGCGGATGAATCGGCAAAGGCCGCGTTCAGGCTGCATTTCCTTCTGAGCAAGGAGCATCCCTGGGGGGAGCGCAGCAACCTTGTGGGACGTCTGATGATGAATGTGCTGCAGTATGCCCTGGGGCAGGAGCCGATGGCGGTGGAAGACGGCGCCGAGTATTCGCGCGTCCTGGGAGTGGCCTTGTCGCAGGACATAGAGGAAATATTCGTGAACCACATGCTGGAACGCCTGCATTCGCCACGGCGTCCGCGACCGGGCGGCGACGTTTCACGGAAGAAGGTGGTGGCTTTCGAGCGGAAGGCGACTACGCGCGAAACCATCCTTTCCATGCTATCCGCACACCCCTACATGTCGGCGGCTGATATCGCTGCTGCCCTGGACATCACCCCGAAGGGGGTCGAGAAGCAGCTCCGCATCCTCAAGGCTGACGGCCTTCTGCGCCGCATCGGCCCCGACAAGGGCGGCCATTGGGAAGTGACGCGTCAAGACTGACGTCCGTTGCAATCTGTCCTGGGGAAGATCCCGCTTCGCAAAGGAGAAGTATCTGCGCCCTGCCGTTGAAGGAGGGCACGCTGAAGTTCCTGACGCCGGCAGTGTCCTGCCGGGTGCCGGGAACCGGCCTTTCGGCTTCCTGCCAGGCCGGGTCGCCGTTGCCCACGCCGAGGATGCGGGCAGGGCCGGAAACGCTGAAGTCTATATCCACGCAGGCATCGCTGCAGAAGCGGCCTGAGGCATCCACTACTTCCAGATTGCATATGATGAGGTTGCCGCAGACTTCACGCGAAACCTTCAAGCCGGCCGGAGCCCCGGGGGTTGAGATTTCCTGCGAAAGCACCCGGCGTCCGTTCCTGTAGCCCACGGCACGCAGTTTCCCCGGTCTGTACACAGCATCCCACACAAGATGCCCGTCAGAGGGCATCTTCTTGCGTCCCAGCGATTTGCCGTTCGCCCACAACTGCACCTCGTCGCAATTGGAGTAAGCCCATATTTCAACTTTCCCGCCTTCGTGCCCCGGAAGGTTCCAGTCCGGGAAAACATGCAGCACGGGCTCTTCCGTCCAAACGCTGCGAAGGTACCAGGCCTCGTCCTTGGGGAAGCAGCAGTAGTCCAGGATGCCGAACTCCGAACCCGTCGCGGGGAAAGTGAGCGGATTGGGCTCTCCCCGGTAATCTATCCCCGTCCACCAGAACACCCCTGCCAGCCAGGGCCGTGAAGAATAGAATTTCCAGCCTTCTTCGATGCGGTTGAGCGCCCCGTCCTGCTCCCGGGTGGAACGGTTCAAGGAGGGCATCCTTCCGGTTCCGCGGCCGTCAGAAGAATGGGCGTCCGCAAAATACACCCCGCGCGTGCCGCAGCCGCTGGTTTCTTCGGTACCCAGGGCCCGGCG
>ONSD01000076.1 GCA_900320385.1 uncultured Bacteroidales bacterium | reverse complement strand
ATACTGGTGAGTCCCGATGTGAATTCCATGGAGCTGCTGGTCATGGTCCACAAAGACCTGGTGACCACCGACATAGTGGTGTTCACTCCGAAAGGCGACCAGCGCACTATCCAGGCCGGGGCGACGGTCCTCGATTTCGCATATCTCATCCACAGCCATATCGGCAACACCGCCATAGCCGCCAAAGTCAACATGAAGCTCGTACCGCTCTCGCAAGTGCTCCATTCCGGCGACCAGGTTGAGATAATAACCGCGAGCAACGGACGTCCCAAGCTCGAGTGGCTCAAGTTCCTTCAGACCAGGCATGCCAAGAACGAGGTGATGGACTACTTCCGCGCGAACCGCCCGCAGTTCATCGAATCCGGAAGAAGGCTTTACGAAGAAAGGCTTGAAGCCCTCGGCATAGAGCCTTCGAAAACGCTCCTGAAGGCTTTCCTGGAATACATCCAGGTTAGTGACAAGGACGAACTCTTCTTCCGTATGGGTTTGGGCATCATCGGTCCGGAGGTATTCCGCACCGTGGCGGGAACCGGAAAATACAAACAGGTGCGTGAGGGCATGTACGTGCTTGCACCTTGCTGCCGTCCCATTCCCGGAGACCCGGTGATCGGGTTCAAGCGTGACGACGGGTCCATAATGGTTCACAAGAAGTCGTGTCCGGAGGCCGAGCGCCTCGCCAGCAGATATGGCAACCGGGTGGTGGTGACGGAATTCTCGGAAGAGAGAGGCGGGGATTTCGGAGTACGCGTCTCCCTGCGGGGCCTGGACCGCCTCGGTCTGGTGAATGAACTCACCGGATACATTTCTTTCACCATGGGCATCAACATGACCGAGATCAACATCACTTCCAAGGACGGAGTGATGGAAGGATATATAGAATTGCAGGTGCAGGACCGCCACAACCTCGAGGTGATGCTCGCCGGCCTCCAGAAGATTGACGGCGTGCAGTCGGTCGTCCGCACAGACATCCAGCAGAAATGAAAACAGACAGATTCATACCGTTAATCGCAGCCGCCCTGGTACTGGCACCGCTCTTCTTCGTGGGATCGTGCGCCAATACCACTCAGGCGCCTACAGGCGGCAAGAAGGATACTATACCTCCGCTGATCACCGATATCCGCCCGTTGCCGGGGGCTGTGTCCTTTCCGCAGTCCGGCGGCAAGATAGTATTCGATTTCAACGAATATGTCACCGTGAAGAAAGCGCAGAGCGTCTTCCTGTCCCCTCCACAGTCGAAGAGGCCGGTGGCAAAGGTGAAAGGGAAAAGCCTTGTGGTCACCTTCCCCGAAGACCTGCTGCCCAATACGACATACACCCTCAACCTGAACGACGCCCTCGCCGACAACAATGAGAACAACGTCTTCCCTGGTTTTACATATGCCTTCTCGACGGGCGAGAGCATCGATTCCATGTTCATGACCGGAATGGTCCAGGACTGCAATACCCTCGATCCGGTGAAGGACGCTACCGTGATGCTGTACAAGAACGCTTCCGATTCAGCCATCTTCCTCGAGCGTCCTTATGCCGCCGCGCGGACCGACGACTGGGGCTTCTTCGTGCTGCCCTATATCCAGGATACCGTTTACCGTCTGTATGCAATCAAGGATGCCGACGGCAACAATATCTACAATCCCGACCAGGACCTCATAGCATTCATCGATTCCGCCATAGTCCCCCGTTACAAGGTGGCCGACACCATCCCCGAGTTGCTGAAGTACGACATGACCGACACCCTCGGTTGTGAGGCCAGGCGGGTGGAACACGTCCTCAGCCTTTTCCGCGAAAAGCCTTCGAAGCAGTTCCTCAAGGACAAGAAGCGCACCGGCCTCCGTTCGGGATATGTTTCGTTCCAGGCTCCGAACGCGTGGATAGATTCGGTATGGGCGGGCGGATTCAAGGCCGACCAGGTCTTCACCCAGTTCAACCTTCTCCAGGACAGCCTCGAATTCTGGGTAAACGACCGCAGGCCCGTTCCGGATACCCTGCACCTTTTCGTCAATTACCGCAAGACCGATTCCACCGGCATACTCCGTCCCGAGATAGAACACCTCCGCCTGCCGATAGATCCCGAACTTAAGAAGAAGTATTCCCGCAGGAACGCCCGTAACCTCAAGCACGAGGACACCACCTGCATCTTCAAGCTGAACGTGGACTCAAAGACGGTGGAGCACGATGGACTGGAACTCATCTTCGGCAATCCCATCATCAGCGAGAAGTTCGATTCCATCCGCTTCTACTATAAGAATCCCCGTCAGAAGGAATTCGACGGCACTTTCAGCATAGAACGTGATTCTCTCAACCTGAGGCGTTACATAATACGTCCGCAGGTTGAACTGCAGAAAGGTTTCGAGTATTTTTTCAAGGTCCCTCACAGGGCATTCAGGGATATAAACGGATATTACAGCGACAGCACCGACGTCAAGTTCAGCCTGCCGACCGACGATAAGCTCAGCACCCTCAATGCGGTCCTGACCGGCGTGCACCACAAGTACATAGTCGACCTGCAGAACGAAAAGAGGGACAAGGTGCTGATGAGTTACATCATAGACAGGAACTGTACGCTGACCTTCCCATATCTCCCGGCGGGGAAATACTGCATCCGCGTTACCGAGGACGAGAACAGGAACTCCATCGTCGATGCCGGAAACCTGCTGGAGCACAGGCAGCCCGAGAAGGTCCGCTTCATTTTGTTCCGTCAGGAGAAATTCATATCCATCCCCGAAGGGACGATTCTCGACCAAAATATCGACATCGAAAGGATTTTCCAGGATTGATATGCGCAAATTATTGATATCCATATTGTTGGGACTCTCCTTCGTCTCTCTGCTGCCGGCACAGGATCCATCGGGGCTTTTCCCTGAACTGTCGGTCGACACCACCTTTCGCGAAAAGCAGGAATTCCTGGTCAACGACTATTTTTCGGTCGGGTTCAACTACGGCGTGAGTTTGTCGAGGATGTCCTTCAATCCTTCCGTGAGCCAGACCTGGCGCTACAGTCCTGGCTATGCTTCCGTCCTTTTTACCCAGCATCTCAAACTCTTTGGTTACATGCCATATTTCGGCTTCCAGGTAGGGTTCGCATATGGTCATGAGGGGTATAAGTTCAAGATGAACGATGAAACCGGATACATGCACCATATAGAAGGGGCCGAAGAGGCATACTACAATGTGGTCGAGATGCCCGTGATGACCTACTTCCACTACGACATCGACCATTTCAAGGTGGAAGTTAACGCGGGTCCTTATGTCGGATACAGGCGCAGCATAACCAGGATAGGAGACGCCGTCAAGGACAGCCTCGCCCACTCTTTCAAGTACAACGACCTGCGCTGGGACTACGGCCTTCAGGGCGGCATGGGTTTCGCCCTGGTCTTCGAGCCTCTGGAATTCCACATCAACGCCCTTGTGCGCTATTCGTGGTCCAGCATATACGAGCCCAATTCGTCCGACAGCAGGTACCGTGAGTATTATTACCGCTTCGCCTATCCCTTCGACGTGAACGTGACGGCAGGCGTGTACCTCCAGCTGACCCGCCGCAGCGGCAAGACGAACCGTATGCTTAAGAAAGAAGCCCGCGAAGCAGTGGAGCAACGCTACAGGGACATGAAAGAAAATGAAAACGCTTCAAGTCAATATAGGCGATAGCCTCACCATAGGCTCCGGCTGCCCCATTGCGGTGCAGACCATGTGCAATACCCATACTTACGACGAGGAAGGCACGGTGGCCCAGTGTGTCCGCATGGCCGAAGCCGGTGCACGGCTCATCCGCATTACTGTTCCTGGACCTGCCGACGTCGGGCACATGCGCAACATCCACGCCTCCCTCCGCTCTCTGGGCATAGGCACTCCCCTCTGTGCGGACATCCATTTCTCTTCCGATACCGCCATCGCAGTGGCGCCTTTCGTTGAGAAAGTCCGTATAAATCCTGGCAATTTCCATCCCGACCACGGGAAAGCGCGCGAGCAGTTCGCCAGTTTCCTCGACGTGTGCAGGGAAAACGGCACCGCGGTGCGCATAGGGCTGAACCACGGTTCGCTCGGGAAGTACATTACCGACCTCTACGGCAACACTCCCCTGGCAATGGCGCAAGCGGCCATGGAATGGCTCAAGATGTGCATCGACAAGGATTTCTTCAATGTGGTGGTCTCGCTCAAATCCAGCAACACCCTCGTCATGGTGGAGGCTTACAGGCTGCTTGCCGCAATGATGGAAGAAGAAGGACACGTGTTTCCCATGCACCTCGGCGTCACCGAGGCCGGCAACGGCGACAGCGGGCGCATCAAGTCGGCGGTGGGAATCTCCGCCCTTCTCTCCGAAGGCATAGGCAATACCATCAGGGTTTCGCTGACCGAAGACCCGGTGGCAGAGATCCCGGTCGCAAGGCACATTGCCGACCGTTTTGACGGCCTCAGGGCTTCGTCGCTGCAGAATGTCACCTGGCGCGGGAAGACCGCCTACGCCAAATATGAAGCCCCTTCACGCGAGGCTCTGATACTCGATGCGGCCTGCGACTTCGGCAAAGTGCTTCTCGACCGCGGGGCGGACGATGTCAAATTCTCCGGCACCTTCCTGCAGGACGGGAAAAAACGGAACATCTCGGAAGGGAACTTTGCCGGATATCTCGAGGACGAACTCCTCCAGGCAGCCCGCAGGCGTTTCTACAAGCCGGAATACATAGCCTGCCCCGGCTGCGGCCGCACCATGTACAACCTCCAGGATGCCTTCGAAAAGGTCAAGGAGCGCACTTCACACCTTAACGGCATGGTAATCGCCGTGATGGGCTGCATAGTGAACGGCCCCGGCGAAATGGCCGACGCCGACTGGGGCTATGTGGGAGAGGGCAACGGAAAGGTGAGCATCTACCGCAAGAAGGAGCCTGTGCTCAGGCATGTGCCTGAAGAAGAAGCGGTCGACCGCCTGCTTGAACTTATCGAAGCCGGGCGATGATGCTCTCGCGCGAACGGACCTTATCCCCGGGACGGACGAGAATCTCTGAATCGAGCGGCAGGTAAAGGTCCATGCGTGAACCGAACTTTATTATTCCGCACTGGTCGCCGGCTTTCACTTCCATGCCGGGCACGGCATAATTCACTATCCTCCTTGCGAACGTGCCTGCGTGCTGGCGGAAAAGCACTTTCTGTCCGTCTGGCGTCTCGATGCATGCGCTGGCATGTTCGTTCTCTTCGGATGCCTTGGGCTTGAATGCCAGAAGGTGCTTCCCAGGATGATACTTGTAGTATACCACCTTGCCGTCGGCCGGCCAGAAATTGGCGTGTACGTCAAAGAAATCCATATAGACGCACACCCGCTTGCACATGGCGCCGATGTATTCGTTTTCCATCGCTTCGTCGACTATCACCACCTTGCCGTCGGCAGCGGAGCTGATATCCTTGCCACCACCGGCCGAGGTCCTGTCGGGGATGCGGAAAAAATACATCTGCCATACGCAGAAAAGCCAGCAAATCGCAGCGATCACCCAGGATATCCAGCGGATATGGATGAAGCGGAAGCCTGTCCAGATGAGGACGGCAGCTATGAAGAAAACCACCGCAAGTGTCCCGTATGAATTCCTGTCGATTTTCATAGCAGATGGAATATCGAAAGATAGATGGCGCCGAGCGGAACGGCTATGATGGTACTGTCGAAGCGGTCGAGCATTCCGCCGTGGCCGGGGATGGCCTTGCCGGAGTCTTTCACTCCGAAATGACGCTTCCACAGCGATTCGAACAGGTCTCCGCAGACACCTGCGCAATGAATGACGGCAGCGAGGGCGATGCAATGGTACAGGACATAATCAAGCGTGCCCACAAAGTGCAGGATAACCGCGCCTGCCACACAGAAGGCGAGCCCGCCGAAGAAACCCGCCCACGATTTGTTCGGTGAGATGCTCGGGGCCAGCTTTGCCGAATTCTTACCAAGGGCCGAACCGATAACGAAAGCCCCTACATCCGAACACCAGATGAGGATGAAGAAGTCCAGTAGCAGCCATGCATTGAACTCCATTCCCCGGAATGCGATGAAATTGGACAGGGAAAGTGGAGCGGCTATGTAGACGAGACCGGTGAGTATGTAGGCGTAATCGTCCACATGCGTGTGGTCTTTCTCGAATATGGACGTCAGCATGACCGCGATGACGGGTACTATCTCCAGCGAAAGGAAGCGGCCCGGCAGGTCCCAGTTCTCCAACGCGAACAGCAGCCAGAACATGGCGAGTCCGGCGAAAACGGCAAAGAACCGCGGGGTCCTGTGCCTGCTCCCCATGGCCATGCGGTAGAATTCATCGAGCATCACAACCATTACCACGGACACCAAGGCAGCGAAGAGCCACTGGTTGACCAGCAGTCCCGCGAGCATGGCAGCGATGAAGACGATGCCCGAGATTATCCTTTTATACAGATTGCTCATCGTTCTCGCTTGACTGTTGTTCACCTTCGGGTTTCACCTTGGGACCGAGAATCGATTCAAGGTCGTCGGACATGATGACTTCCTTTTCGAGGAGAAGTTCCGCCACTTTCACGAATTCGTCCATGTGAGAGGTCAGGATGCCAGTGGTACGCTTATGCACTTCATCTACGAGCGCCTTGACCTCCTTGTCCATGAGTTCGGCGGTCTTTTCGCTGTAAGGCTTGGTGAGGTCGTAGCCGCGGGCTCCGGTGGAATCGTAGAAAGAGAGTTCTCCCACCGCATCGGACATACCGTAGTACTGGACCATGGCATAGGCCATGCGGGTGAGGCGTTCCAGGTCGTTGAGTGCTCCGGATGCCGGTTCGCCGTTGATTATTTCCTCGGCGGCGCGCCCTCCCATCAGCGAGCACATTTCGTCCATCATATATGACTTGGGCAGAATCTTGCGCTCTGTGGGGAGGCTCCAGGTCAGGCCGAGCGCCTGTCCGCGCGGTAT
>ONSD01000085.1 GCA_900320385.1 uncultured Bacteroidales bacterium | reverse complement strand
TTGCATGTGTTAAGCCTGCCGCTAGCGTTCATCCTGAGCCAGGATCAAACTCTTCTTTGTATATTCTTATAATTCTTAGCTTGACCCTGACACCTTCAATTTCCAAAGAAATTAACGCTCTCGATTCATTTGTTCTCGGTACTTGCTTGTACTTGTTCTTCCAATATTGTCAATGATCTTCCCTTTTGGAAAACCGTGGTTTTCGTTTGGGGCTGCAAAGATAATTACTTTTTCTTTCCCAGCAAACTTTTTTTGATTTTTTTTATTACTATCTTCGCATAATTATGAAAAAGGCCTCCCTTTGGGATATTTTCAGCGTTTTCGCAGGCATCGGCACCTTTACCATAGGAGGCGGATATGCCATGATTCCGCTGGTTGCGGCGGAAATGCGGAAGCGCGGGTGGGTATCAGAAGAGGACATGCCGGACATAATCGTCCTCGCCCAGAGCGCCCCCGGGCTGCTGGCCGTGAACATGGCCATTTTCAGCGGCTACAGGCTCCGCGGGCTCAAGGGAGCGATAGTCGCCACCATCGGCGCCACACTCCCCTCGTTCATCATTATCCTGCTCGTGGCCATGGTATTCACGGGTTTCAAGGACAACCCCGTGGTGATCAAGATATTCAGGGGAATACGCCCTGTGGCGGTCGGCCTCATCATGGTTCCTGCCATCAACATGGCGCGCAAAGGATGCAGGAAGTGGTGGCAGTGGCTCATATGCCTCGCAGCCCTGGTGGCGGTAGCGGTGCTCAAATTCTCACCCATCTACATCATTATAATCATCATAGTCGCCGCAGTGGCACTTACGCTCGCGAAGGAGGCGCGCTCACGGCGATGATAGGTACCCTGCTCCAGCTGTTCTGGACCTTCTTCACCATAGGCCTTTTCAATTTCGGCGGCGGCGGCGCCATGCTTTCGCTGATACAGGCCCAGGTGGTCACCCGTTTCGGCTGGATCACCGAAGGGCAGTTCACCGACATCGTGGCGATCTCGCAGACCACACCGGGCCCCATAGGCATCAATTGCGCCACCTACGTGGGATACGAAGTGGGCGGGGTGATAGGCAGCATGACATCCACCTTCGCACTCGTACTGCCCTCTTTCCTGATATTCTACGGAATAATCACACTCTACAACAAATACCGCACTTCGGCCATGTTCGAGAACATGATGACGGGCCTGCGCCCCGCCGTCGCCGGACTCATAGGCGCCGCCGCGTTCATCCTGATCTTCAAGGTGGACCTCCAGGGAATCAGCGTCCTCAAGGACAACTTCCCCGACTGGACCAGCTGGGCCATACTGGCGGCCAGCGTGTGCGCCTCGCTATTCTTCAAGGTAAACCCCATTCTGCTGATACTGGCAGGCGGGCTCATAGGATTCATAATATACTGATACCAATATGAAAAGATTGTTCATTCTATTCTCAGTGCTCGTTCCCCTCGCTGCCTGCGCGAAGGCTCCCGGAGCCCTCGGCATCGTGCCGGCCCCGAAGGATGTCACCATCCAGAACGGCAGCTTCAAGGTTAAGGGAGCCGGATTCAATATCGACCCCGCTCTCCAGGAAAACACCGTCCAGGCCTTGAACAGACTGGCCGACGATATCAGCGTCGGTACCGGCAGGACCAGCAGTGTCGCACTCGCCAACGGTCTGACCCCAGCGGCCGAAGTTTCCTCGCTGAAAGGCTTCTTCTTCCTTTGCGACCCTGCGCTGCCGGCGGAGAATTACCGCATAGAAGTCGGGAGGAAGGCCGTAAAGGTCACTGCATCGGACCATAACGGATTCCTCTATGCCATCCAGACACTGAGGCAGATGCTTCCTGTGGCCAATTATGCCGGCAAGGCCGAACCTTCAGGCGCGTGGAGGCTCCCCTGCTGCGTCATCGAGGACGGTCCGCAGTTCGCATACCGCGGAATGCATATGGACCCCTGCCGCCACTTCTGGAGCGTGGAAGAGACGAAGAAGTATCTCGATGTAATGGCCATGTACAAGCGGAACCGCCTGCACTGGCACCTTACCGAAGACCAGGGCTGGCGCATCGAGATCAAGAAGTATCCGGAACTGACCGAGACCGGCGCCTTCCGTAACGGTACTATGGTGGGGCACGACTTCGATTCCAACGACGGCATCCGCTACGGCGGCTATTATACCCAGGAGCAGATCAGGGAGATAGTCGCATATGCCGGCGACCTGGGCATCACTGTGATTCCGGAAATCGACCTTCCAGGACACATGCAGGCGGCGCTCGCCACCTATCCCGAGCTTGGCTGTACCGGCGGCCCGTACGACGTGTGGACCATCTGGGGCGTGTCGGAGGACGTGCTCTGCGTGGGCAAGGAAGAGACCTTCACATTCCTGGAGAATGTACTGGATGAAGTCTGCGAGCTCTTCCCTTCCGAGTATATCCACATAGGAGGCGATGAGTGCCCCAAAGTCCGCTGGGAGAACTGCCCGCGATGCCAGGCCAGGATCAGGCAGCTGGGACTCAAGTCGGAGGGTGGAGTAAGCAAGGAGCAGAAACTCCAGAACTATGTAACATCCCGCATCCAGAAATACCTTGAGGGCAAGGGCCGCAAGATCATCGGCTGGGACGAAATCCTCGAAGGAGACCTTGACGAAGGGGCGACGGTCATGTCGTGGAGAGGCACCAAGGGAGGTATCAAGGCCGCCGGCCTCGGTTTCGACGTGATCATGACCCCGACCGACTATTTCTATTTCGACTATCAGCAGGGCGATCCTGAAAAGGAGCCCCTCGGCCCGGGTTATATCAAGATCCCGCTGACTATGGAAAAGGCCTATTCGTTCAACCCCTTCGACCAGATCGACGCCTCACAGCAGAAGCACATCCTTGGGGTCCAGGCCAATCTGTGGACAGAGTATATAGCCACTCCCGAGCATCTTGAATACATGCTCCTGCCGCGCATGCTGGCCCTTTCGGAAGTGCAGTGGTGCAAGCCGGAGAAGAAGGATTACGCCCGCTTCGAGAACGAAGTACGCACCCACCAGTTCGCAATCCTCGACATCCTTGGATACAAACACCACGAATAATCCCGTAATCAAAGTCGTCTATCGCCGGACTTCGCGCCTCAGCATGAGGGCTACGAAGTCCGGCGAGATACACGTTTCGGTGCCGTGGGGCGTTCCCAAGGCAACGGTGGAGCGCTTTGTGGAAGAGCACCGCGACTGGATGGCAAAGGCCCTGGAGCGCACTGCGCAGCGCGAGCAGAAGGACGCGGCATTCTATTCCCGGATGCCGCTGCGCACCCGCAGGGAAAGGCAGGAGGCCGACTCCCGTCTCGGGGAACTGATTGCCCCGATGATGGAGAAATACGCCGCCCTCACAGGCAAAAGGCCGCTTTCAGTCAAATTCAATTCCGCCCGGACCCGCTGGGGCAGCTGCAACAAGCGCACCCGGGAAATCCGTTTCAGCCGTTATCTCCTGCTGCTTCCGGAATTCTGCGTGGAACACGTTGTCGCACACGAAATGGCGCACCTGCTCGTAGCGAACCACGGTCCCCGCTTCTATGCGGTGATGGACCGCATCTTCCCGCTGTGGAAAGAAGCCCGGAAGGCTACCAGGGCTGCGGTGGATGGCGGTCAGTCCATAGGATAGACTATACCCCACTCCTTGCGCAGGGCATCCATCTGCTTCATGATGGACAGGGTTTCCGCATGGGGCATGAAGGGAGACTCGACAAGCCCCTTCGCTATCGCATCCTCCGAAGCGAACACCTGGTACTCGTATCCGGTAACCTGCTCCTTGGGCGGATACCAACTTTCCACAGGCTTGTAGCCCTTGTACAGCGTCACCTTCTCGGGACAGTTGATATTCTCCACCACCAGGTAACCATCGCTGCCGCAGATTATTCCCTCCCTGTTGCACAGGCAGGATGCGTCACTCGACAGGTGGGCCACCTTCCCGTCGGCAAAAGTGAGGGAGATTGCGTCGCACTTGTCCATGCCGCCCGGGAATTTCTCGCACGAAGACGAGGTCGAAACGATATCGGTTCCGAAATACATCCTCGCGAAATTCAGGCAGTACACCCCTATGTCCAGAAGGGCGCCGCCGCAAAGGTCCGGACGGAGTATCCTCACCTTCTTGTCCATCTGGTAGCAAAGGCTGGCCCGGAGAAGCCTGGGTTCCCCGATAACGCCCGAATCAATCAACTCCTTGATCTTCAATGAGAGAGGCATGTACCTCGTCCATATCGCCTCGGTGATGAAGACGCCTTTGGCGTGGGCGAGGGAAAGTATTTCTTCGGTCTGCGCGGCATTGGCCATGAACGCTTTCTCGCAGAGGACGGGTTTCCCTGCCTCGATGGCGAGTTTTGCAGGTTCGAAATGGTGGGAATGCGGAGTGGCGATATATACCAGGTCCACATCGGGGTCGTCCACCAGTTCCTTATAGGAACCATAAGCCTTCAGGAAGCCTTTGGCCGCGGCGAATTCCTGTGCTTTATGGAGGTCCCTGGATGCGATGGCATAGTTTACAATGCCCCTTTCCTTGGGGATTCCGGCGATCGTGGCCGCCATTTTGCCGGCTATCCATCCGGCTCCGATAATACCGACATTCATAATTATTGGGATTTTACAGTTGATGTGGGATCATAATGGTCATTTGAACAGCAACGGAAGGAATTCGTAAAGGCTCCTCCTCCATGTCTGCCATTCGTGCGCAAGAGCACATGCGGCCAAGAGTATTCGTTTCATATTCAATAATTTGATGATGAAGTCCTTTCGCAAATATAATAAAAGAATAATCGCCGCGTGC
>ONSD01000095.1 GCA_900320385.1 uncultured Bacteroidales bacterium | reverse complement strand
GCACCCTTAGCTCAGCTGGTAGAGCAACTGACTCTTAATCAGTGGGTCTAGGGTTCGAATCCCTAAGGGTGCACCAAGAAGCCGCAATCGATTGCGGCTTCTTTCATTTATACTCCCCTAGAGTTATTTCAGCTAAAGTAAGTCTTCTGAAGACAAGGTCGTACCCATTGTCTTCCAATTCATTCTCCCAGAAGCAAGCGACCGTTCCACCGGGCATTGGCATGAGGCAGCTGTAAGCACTTGTATCCTCGGTGAGCTGTATTCCCTTCTTCCAGCCTTCAGCAAGATTGTCTTCGTCACCGCGCCATTCACGGTAAAAGATTCCTACGTCGCGACGGTCAGGCTGGAAGGTTATGGACTGCAGGATGAGAGTCGCTCCGTTCTTCGATTGGACTACAGTAAAACCGCCGTTGCATGCATTGACTCCCTCCATGGCAAGCGCATCCGCTTCCTTGCCCCAGGAGCCTTCCGCCTTGGATCCGTCGGTATAGCGGAAGATATTGAACGCCCTGCCGCCCCGCTTGCGCACGCTCAGCAGAACGCTTCCGTCCGGCAATTCAGCGCATTTGCCCTCGTCGCAAGAAACCACCGGAGCGGCACCGGCTCCGCCCAGGACGTGCCAGGTTCCGCCGAAATCGTCGCTGTACAGCACGTAGCAGCCTCCGGGGCGCACCGGCAGGGCGCTGTATATACGATTGAACTTCCCTGTTTTTATCCGGCTGCTGCGAAGTATCCTTCCCGAAGTGAAGAACAGTCCCTGGGCCGGCCCCTCAGGCCTGCCGTCGAACAGGCTGTAAATCCCGCCGGTTATGGGTTCATGCTCCGTCCAGGTCTTTCCCCCGTCGTGGCTGCGATGTCTCACGCAATCCTGGGGCCGTTCCCTGGTGGAATCCCAAAACACAATATGTCCGCCGCAGGACATGGCCAGAACCTCGTCGCTGCCGCTGTCCGCAACTATGCTGGGATCGCCGAAAGCATAATTCCAGCCCCCGGCGAGTGTTGAGTCCCCTGCCGCCATCACGGCAGGAGCGGACCAACTGCTGCCAAGGTCGCGGCTGATGGAAAAGTGCAGGTCGATGGGGCCGAAGCCAATGTCGTAATGGCAATAACGGTAATCGGCGAGTGCAATTATGTCGCCGTGCCGGTTAATGTCCAAAGCCGGGATCCTGTACGGAACGCCGGTGGAATAATTCTCGAACACGGTTACCTCGGGCCATGGGCCTTTGTCGGCGCAGGAACACAGCGCCAGAGCGACGGATACCGCCGCCACAAGGAGTTTCAGTTTCATTTTGTGAAAATTTTTCCGGAGCTGTCTATGCAACGCATCCTGCCATCCCCCATCGGAATCCCGATCCTGTAACGGTCCGATGCGGTTTCGATTTCAGGACCCTTTCCTGCAGGCAGAAGGGCCTTGTCTTCCGGGCCCAGGGGAATGGCCTTCAGATAGCGGCCGGTTTTGGCGAAGGCGGCCTCCTGTTCGTAGAACATAGCCCACAGGAGACGGTCCGTGGGATACGCTGCTGGCACCCCGCCCTCATAGCCTTCACGGGCGAGGTACACCCTTCCCCAGCGTTCCGGCATATGCATGGCTACCATTCCTGTAGGCCCCCAGGTCCAATTGTCTTCCGGCAGCAGCGTACCGTCCTCGCGTTCCTTGCGGGTGTACACGCCATCCCGGATGTCCCACTGCCACTCAACCCTGGAGAAACCGACGCGCATAAGCATGCCTTCGGTGAAGCTGCTGTCCCACTCCGTCAGGACGGCCCGCGCCGGAATCGCAAACTCTGCGCTCCACCCCCTGTCGGTATCGGACGGGTCATTGAGGGTGCCGTCGACGCAGGTGGCCAGCTGAAGCCCCGGACAGTCCCAGCCGAACGAAATGAACGGCCTGTCCGGGTCGCGGTAGGATCCGGCCAGGAAGAGGTCGAAGAGATTGCCGAGGGCATTCACCTCCAGCTCGAAATAATTCCGCGCATCGCCGTCGGGGTCGAGGAACACCTCAAAATCGTTATCGTGGTAGACGATGTCGTCGCGCGCGCTTATGCAAGAGCTCACATGGGGCTCTTCCATCTCGGCGCCGACATAAAGGAACGTGCTGTCCCAGAGCAATTTGACACTGGTCTTGAACCTCGGTTCGGGGAAGCCTTCGCCGCTGATGTCGGTGAAGCGGAAGTCGGCTTCCGCCTTCTGCCAGACAGCGTCGTCGAGCTTCCCGTCGATTACGGGAGGTACGTCTGCGAAACTGCAGACATATCCGTTGGGCTCGGAGAGGAAGCGGGAGTGTTTGACTACAAGCGACCCGGTCCTGCCGCAGGCGCACAGAAGCACCGCCGACAAGGCAAGGGACAAGAGGCATGGAGTCCTCATATCAGGCTTCCGCTTCTTCCAGGACCTTGCGCCACAGGTCGGGACGGCAGTCGGAAGGCATGCGCCAATCGCCCCGGGGTGACAGGCTCACACTTCCCACCTTGGGCCCGTCCGGCAGGCAGGAGCGCTTGAATTGCTGGGAGAAAAAGCGCTTGTAGAATACGTCCAGCCACTTGCGGACGGTCTCAGCATCATACTTCCCTATCGAAGGATCAGCCTTGCGGGCTTCCTTGGAGAAGGCCTTGCCAGCGAGGAAAAGGACTTTCGCCGGGGCGTATCCCCAGCGTACGGCGTTGTAAAGGAAGAAGTCGTGCAGTTCGTACGGTCCTACTATGTCCTCGGTGACCTGGAGTATGGTGCCGTCTTCCGCGGCCGGTACCAATTCGGGAGAGATGGGAGTGGCGACGATGTCTTCCAGCACATCATGCGCGTCGGCGAAGTGTTCGCCGGCCGTCCATTTGACAAGGGTACGCACCAATGTCTTGGGAATCGAGGCGTTGACTCCATACATGCTCATGTGGTCGCCGTTGTATGTGCACCAGCCCAGGGCCAGTTCCGAAACATCTCCCGTCCCCACGACGATACCACCCTCCTGTCCGGCGAGGTCCATGAGTATCTGGGTACGCTCGCGAGCCTGGGCGTTCTCATATGTAGCATCGTGATTATCAAGCGAATGTCCGATATCATCTAAATGCTGGGTTGAAGCTCCGACTATGCTGATTTCCCTGCTGGTGACACCGAGTTTCTCCATCAGGGTGCGGGCATTGCCCTTGGTCCTGACCGTGGTTCCGAAGCCGGGCATGGAGACTCCGATAATCCTGGAACGGTCCCAGCCGAGTTTGTCGAACGCCATTACGGTGACCAACAGGGCGAGGGTGGAATCGAGCCCTCCGGAGATACCGAGCACGGCGGTCTTGCACCCTATGTGCTGGAGCCGGGTAACGAGTCCCATCACCTGGATTGAGAATATTTCGCGGCAACGCTCATCCAGCTCCCTGCCCTTGGGCACGAAAGGATGGGCCTCGACCTTACGGAAGAAATCCTTCCTGAAGTCGGTCTCGCTGCATTCGCCGGCATCGGCGCACGGCCAGCATTCCTGAGCATGGTAAAGGTCGTAGAAATTCGGGTTCTTCGCCCTTACGCTCTTCATTTTTTCCACGTCGATATCGCCGAATATCGCGCTCTCTTCAATCGGGAAACGGGTGTTCTCGGCCAGGATGGTGCCGTTTTCTCCTATAAGCGAACTGGCGCCCCAAACAAGGTCCTGGGTGGATTCGCCGAAACCGCAGCTGCAGTAAACGTACCCCGCATTCAAACGGGCGGAGGTGCTCTGCACCAGCATACGACGGTAATCGTGCTTGGCGGTGGTCTCGTTCGACGCCGAAAGGTTCACGATAATGTCGGCCCCGGCAAGGGCGGCGTATGAACTCGGCGGAACGGGCACCCAGAGGTCCTGGCAGATCTCGACCGCAACGGTAGCCTTGCCGATGCTGAACAATTGCTTGACTCCAAGCATGGTCTTTTGCCCCGCAAATTCGATTCCGTGAAGCCCCGGGCCCAGCAGCGCGGCAGTCTCGAACCAGCGCATCTCGTAGAATTCGGCCGAATTGGGAAGATAAGTCTTGG
>ONSD01000122.1 GCA_900320385.1 uncultured Bacteroidales bacterium | reverse complement strand
CCACACCGTCTACGGCACCCATCGCAGGGATTCCGAAGTCCTTCCCGGAGTGAAATACATAAAGTGTGAAGCCACCGACGACGCCCAGGTGGAAGCGGCCGTGAAGACCGTTCTTGACGCCGAAGGACGCATCGACGTCTTTATCAACAACGCCGGCATGGGCATAGGCGGGCCGCTGGAATTCTGCAGCCTCGAGGACTGCCAGAGGCAGATGGACGTAAACTGGATGGGGATGGTGCGCTTCCTGCACCGGGTGGTGCCGGTGATGCGCAGGCAGGGTTCCGGCAAGATTATCTGCTTCAGCTCCATAGGAGGCCTGATGGGACTGCCCTTCCAGGGCCTGTATTCGGCCAGCAAATACGCCATCGAGGGCTATTGCGAGGCCCTGCGCCTGGAGTTGCGCGGCACGGGGGTGAATGTGTGCGTGATCGAGCCCGGCGACTTCTCGACCAACTTCACCGCCCAGCGCAAGAGCGTAGGCGGGCCCGAAGTGGCGGAAGCCTACCCGCATTACGCGCGCTCACTGGCCAGTATAGAACACGACGAGAACCACGGGCTCAAGCCCGAGTTTCTCGCCGCTAAGATCAAAAGGATCGTCAGGAAACGCCGTCCGCGCTACAACTACATCATCGCCAGCCCTTTGCAGAAACTGGCCGTAGCCGCCAAAGGGCTTCTGCCCAAACGCTGGTTCGCCTGGATCCTGTCGCTGTATTACAAGCTGTAATCAGGCTTCCTTCTCACCGCACTTGGCGCACTTCTTGGCCTTGATCTCCTCGATCTTGGCTTCGGCCTTGTCGCCCAGTTCCTCCGCCTTGTCCTTGGCCTTGCCGTAGACGTCCTTGGCTTTGTCGGTGAATTCGGCGCCCTTTACCTTTGCGTCGGCGTATACTTCCTTTGCCTTGACAGCAGCTGCATCCGCAACCTTGCCGAGTTTTTCGGAGGCTTCGTCAAGCTTCTCGTAAGCCTGCTTTGCGCCGTACTGTACCTTTTCCTTGAGGGTAACCTTGCCGTCCTGGTTCAGGTCCCTGGGATCGAATTTCTGTTCTTCAGCCATTTTAGTAGTGTTTTATGGTTCTATTTGATGATTTCGAGCTTCTTGAAGATCGCAGTGAGCTTGTCGATTGCAAGGTCCAGCTGCTCCATGGTATGTGTAGCCATGAGGGCGAAGCGGATGATGACGCTGTCCGGCGGTACTGCCGGCGGGATCACAGGAGTAATGAACACGCCTTCGTCGAGGGCCAGCTTGACAGCGGTGAGGGCCTTTTCGGTATCGCGCACGAACAGGGGGATGATGGGCGACTCGGTATGGCCGATGTCGAAGCCCCTTTCGCGGAAAGCGGCGTGGGCGTGGTGCGTGAGGTCCCAGAGGTGCTCGCGCCTTTCGGGCTCGGATAGCATGATGTCGATCGCCTTGCTTACGGCTGCCACGTTTGCCGGAGGCATGCTGGCGCTGAAGATAAGCGAACGGGCGTTATGCTTGAGGTAGTTCATCACGGTGCTGTTGCAGGCGATGAAGCCGCCGAGGGAACCGAAAGACTTGGAGAAGGTACCCATGATGAGGTCGACGTCGTCGGTCAGGCCGAAATGGCTGGCGGTTCCGCGTCCGTCTTCACCGATGACACCCAGGGAATGGGCGTCGTCGACCAGGATGTAGGCGTTGTACTTCTTGGCGAGACTGACTATCTCTGGCAGCGGAGCTATGTCGCCTTCCATGGAATAGATGCCGTCGACTGCTATGAGTTTGGGCGCCTTGCGTATGGCTGCCCTGAGCCTGCGCTCGAGCACTTCCATGTTGTTGTGCGGGAACTTGACCACCTTGGCCCAGCCGAGACGGCTGCCGTCGATTATGCAGGCATGGTCGAGTGAGTCGAGGAATACGTATCCGTCACGGAAAGCCAGCGAGGATACAGTGCCCAGATTTGCCTGGAAACCGGTGCTGAAGGTAATGGCCTCGTCCTTGCCGACGAGGGCGGCGAGCTTGCGCTCGAGTTCTTCGTGTATGTCGAGGGTGCCGTTCAGGAAGCGCGATCCGGAACAGCTCGTACCGTATTTCTGGATTGCGGCGATGGCCGCTTCCTTAAGCCGTGGATCGTCGGACAATCCCAGGTAGGAATTGGAACCGAACATCAGCACTTCTTTCCCGTCCATCTTCACCACCGGGTCCTGTCCGGAGGATATGGGGCGATAGTAAGGGTAAATGCCCTTGGCTTTCACTTCCTGAGGCAGGGTGTACTTTGCGCACTGGGCATCGAGGGTTTTGTTCATTTCAGGTAAGGTTTAGTCCACAAATATAGCTAAAAAACTCCAACTTGTGCGTCGCCGGGGAGGTCAATCGTTGTTCATCCCCGGGATGTCCACCGGCCGCGGCGTGGTATCTCCCATCAGCCAGCGGGTATAGAAATCGGCCATCTTCCAGAAGAAGAAATCGTCGATGCTGCCGTATCCGTGCCTCTGCTCGGGCATCAGCACGAATTCGAAGCGCTTGTGTGCCTTGATAAGGGCGTTCGCCACGCGTATGGTGCCAGCGGGATGCACGTTGTCGTCGATGTCGCCGGTAACCAGCATCAGATGCCCCTTGAGCCTGGATGCCAGCTGCTGGTTGGTCTCGATGGAGTAGACGAAGGTGGTGTCGCCCTTGACGACTTTCTCCTCGATGCCGTGGTGCTGCTCGCTCCACCAGCGGTTGTAGATGCTGTTGTCGTGGTTGCCGGAGCAGGATACCGCCACCTTGAAGAAGTCGGGATAGGTGAGAAGGGCCGCAGTGCTCATGAAACCGCCGCCGCTGTGTCCGTGTATGCCTATGCGGTCGATGTCCATCCATTTGTATTTGGAGCAGAGCTGCTGGAGGGCGTATTTCTGGTCTTCGAGACCATAGTCGCGAAGGTTGCCGTAACCGAAATTATGGTACCATTTGCTGCGGTTGGGGTGTCCGCCGCGGTTGCCTACTGTAACCACGACGAAGCCGAGCTGGGCAAGGCGGTCGGTGCGGGTGAAGCCGCGGCTCCAGGAGATGTTCACGGCCTCGACCTGCGGGCCGGGATATACGTAATCACATACAGGATAGACCTTTGTGGAATCGAAGTCGAAGGGTTTGTAGATGGCTCCGTACAGGTCGGTGATGCCGTCGGCCGCCTTCACCTTGAAGCGTTCGGGGAACCTGTATCCGGCGGCGAAGAGTTCGCTGAAGTCGGATTCTTCAAGATCCATCACCTTCCTGCCTTCGGCGCTGTACAGCACCGAAACCGGCTTGGCATCCACGCGGGAGCAGTTGGCGACGAACCAACGGGCGTCCACGCTTGCATCAGCCGCGACGTCCATGTCGGCCATATCCAGCTGCCTGGGCCTGCCGCCGGAAAGCGGCACCCTGCAGGTATGCATCTGATAGGGATTCTCGTCTGCATTGATGCCGCAGGCGCTCACGAGCAGGTAATCCTGACCCAGCGCCAGCACGTCCTCGACGTGGAAGGGGCCTTCGGTGATGTTCTTCACCGTCTTGCCGTCCTTGCTGAAGAGGTAGAGGTTGGCCCAGCCGTTGCGTTCGCTCCAGAATACCAGGCCGCGCGGAGTTTCGCGCAGGTTCCTGTATTCGACATAAGTATTTGAGCGTTCGGAGATTATGGTCTTGGTAGAGTCGGCACCCACGTCCACTCGGCACACGTCGAGCCGTTTGAGGTCGCGGCTCAGGCGCTGCATGTAGAAGCCGGAGTTGTCGCCCATCCACCGGCGGGAGACATATTCCTGGTAGGGGTCCTCGGCTGTGGGCTCGTCATCGTAGAAGCTCATGTCCTGGCTCTTGAAAGCGTAAACCTTGACGTCTTTGGACGTCCAGGAAGTGTCGCGGCGGCTGAACACAAGCAGCTTACCCTTGGGGCCCTCTTCGCCGGGCATCTGGTATTTGTAGGTCTCGAGTTCGGGGCGCGGCATGGCCACCGAATGTATCACCCACAGATCCTTGAGCGGGGTCATGTCCCACTTGAAGGTTGCGAAGTGCCGTCCGTCGGGACTCCAGACAAGGTCGAAGGGGATATGGCGCTCTTCGGGGTCGTCAGTGGTGTCGCCCTTGTAATTCTCATAGCCATAGCCGTTCTGGCGCACTCCGTCGGAGGTGATGCGGTGCTCCACGATGGTGGAATCCTTGGGGTCCTTGACGGCCTTGCGCATGCTGGTGGAGTCCATCCACCAAAGGTTGCTGCCCTTGGCATAGACGCCAATGGTGCCGTCGGGAGAGACGTTGGCCCAGTCGGGATAGAGCTGCTTGCGCTCGGGTTCCTGCTCAAGTTCACCGCTTGCTATGTCGTACTTGAAATGGAAGACCTTGGGCCTGGTCTTGGTGCTGTCGTCGGGGTCCTGTTCCTTTGCCGTGCTCCTTATGTCGAAGGTGAAGTACTTGTCCTCGCGGAGCTTCAGGTCCTGCATCGGCAGATGCTGCGCGTCGAAGGGGTCGCGGACGATTTCCGATATCTGCATGGCGAGACGGGGCAGGTCGAAGAGCTCCTTCTTCGTACCCTTGGCAGGGTCGACCAGCCAGTATCGCGTGCCGGCCGAGGTCTTGTACGAATACCAGAAGCGGTCGTCGCCCTTGAACCAGTGCGGGCGCACCGATGTGGAATAAACCATCTGCCCTACCTTCTTCGTGGAGAACCGTTCCGCCTGGGCGTAATTGGCGACGGTCACCTTTTCCTGCGCTCCCGCAGCCAGTGCAGCCAGCGCGAGAGCCAAAGCCAAGATTGTCTTCTTCATATATGCAAAGATACTACTTTCGGCCTATTTTCATATATTTGCGGATATGAAGAAGATCCTCACCCTCATCGCCGCCGCGGCCCTGCTCCTTTCCTGCGGCGCATTGCGCGAAACTCCCGAAGAGAAGGCGCAGCATATCCAGGACGTACGCGAAGCCGTGCTCAGCGGACGGTACAGTATAGACGTCACCACCATGATACCCCTGCGCGGCACCACTAAGCACGTGAGCAACTACTCGCTTACGGTCAAGGACGGCAGGCTCTATTCGTATCTGCCCTATATCGGTGCCGCGCGCATGCTGCCTTACGGCGGCGGCAAGGGCCTCAACTTCGAGGAAGACATCGCCGGGTACCAGCTGGTGCAGACCGCTCCCGACCACTGGACGGTGTACATCGAGGTCCAGAACGAAGAGGACACTTATCTGTACACGCTGAGCATCTTCGACAACGGCAGTACACACATCGACGTGCGCAGCCGCAACCGCGATGCCATTTCGTACAACGGCGAAGTTGACACGCGTTACGATCCCGACAAGCAATAGGGCTTATTTCACTTCGATTACCTGCTCTATGGTCTCCTCAGTGCCGTCGGCATAGGTGAGGACGGCCCGCAGTACGTGCCGCCCGATCTGCGTGAAGGTGAGCGAGGCGATGGGGTTGCCGTCGTAGAACCAGGCGACTGCAATGGGGTCGTCGTCGGTTTCGCCATTCAGTTCAAGGGCGACGGAAGCGCCTCTGGGATAACTGGAATCCGCTTTTATGGAATGTATGCCGAAGCCGAGCAGTTCGCCTGGCGGGGGAGCCTGCACCAGGGCGCGCACCACGGGTGCGTAGTAGCCTCCCTGACCGTCGGCGAGCACGAACCAGTCCGACGAAGGGATGTCGGTGGTGAAATCACCCGCGAACAGCCTGCATACGCCGCTGCCGTCCTTCCCGGGATAATCTATCGGGATATAATATCCTCCGGCAGAAGTGAATCCGTCTACCATGTATCCTATGCGTATATCCTTGCCGGACGGGACCTTAAGGCCGGATTGCGACATGTCGACCGAATTCATGCCGCTGTCGTCGAGGACCGGGTCGTCCACCCTGCGCAGGAATACCTGCTCGGAGCCGAAGTCGACGAAGGCGTACACCGCATCGGCCGAATCGACGTTGAGCATGAACTCCAGGGCGGCGAATTCCATGCCCTTATAATCGGAGAGGTCCTTGGCGGAAAACTCCACCCCTATTGCATAGGAACTGATGGCGCTGTCTCCAAAACCCAGTGAGCCATAATAGCTTCCGTATCTCCTCAGATAGTCGGTGCGGGTTTCGGAATATCTGTACATGGTAAAGTTGAGGCCGAGGTTGGCACCCGATACCAATACCGTCCTGGTCTGGCTCTGGTAGCCTCCCGCCACCACCTTGAGAGTATATGTGCCATTGCTTTCGAGTTGGAAGGAATAACGGCCGTCGGAACCGGTGACCGCCTTCCTGTCGGGGCTGGCCTTGATGGTAGAACCTGCGAAGAGGGAGATTTCCGCACCGGTTATGGGCCTGCCGCCCGAATCGCTCACGAGGCCCGAGATCTTCAGGGACGATTCCCTGGTCAGGGTGAAGCCCGCCTTGCCGCCGGAGTAGCTGATGCCGCTCAGGGTGAATCCGCTTTCGGCCCCGTTCCAGGAATCCAGGCCGCCCAGGCTCCTTACCCTCGAAGCTCCGGGGAAAGGCACCTTGTCCAGGGCCCACTGGTAATCTTCGTCCGAAGGGATGAGTGTGAAGCAGGGATGGTCGCCATGGGCGTTGATGTCGTAACCCTTGTTCCAGAGCGATTCCGCTGTGCCTTCGCCCACCAGGTTCGAAGAACGGTCGACATGGTAGACCACTAGACCTTCGGCGCAGTTGCTCACAGGCGTTCCATCGGTATAATAATACTGGATCTTGCTGTCCCAGCCCTTGCCGTTGCGGACCTCCAGCAGGTAGAATTCTCCCGGATTGCCGGTGGGGATGCGCGCGGCTGCATTGTCCTGGATGGCGCCGAGGTTATAGGATCCCGGTCCCAGTTCCTGGAGTTCGTCCATCCAGCCCAGCATCCAGCGCTCCATGCCGTTCAGGTGGGGAGGCGTGCGGCCGTCGTTGTTGTAGCAGCCGCCGTCCATCAGCGAGAATGCCGACAGGGTGGAGGCGCTGCCGTTCTCTTCGCCGTCGGTGTCGTAGAAGTCCGGCAGGCCCAGCACATGGCCGTATTCATGGCAGAAAGTGCCTATCCCGCACATGGAATCGCCCTTGCTCCCCGTCAGTTCCGAGCTGCAGGCATAGGATGCGGGCCTCACTCCGTCGTATACGGCGCTGCCGTCGCCGTAGTAGAGCAGACTCCAGGCATGCGGCCAGATGGTGTCTTCATTGGGATCGGTATCGCTGCCTTCGGCTTCGTTGAAGCCGGCATAGTAGAAGAAAATGTTGTCGACGTATCCGTCGCCGTCAGAATCGTAGCGCGAGAAGTCCGCAAGGGCGTTTTCATGTACTATCCTGCAGGCTTCGGCAAAGCATCCGGCGGCATTGATGTCATCGCCCTCGGAGTTGTTGCCGCCGTAGTCGGCCACTTTGCCGCTCACCATCACGGGGCCCACCACGTCGAAGACAGGAGAGAAGGCGCCCATGGAGTTTTCGCGGAAGTACTGGCCCACCGATCCCGTGCCGCCGTTGCCGGTGTAGCCGGTTTCGTTGAGCTGGCGGTCGAATGCCCGGGCGGGATCCTCGACGACGAAGTGCCTGTCGGCGAATTCCACCAGTATCACGAGGCACCTGCGGTTGCCGGTATTCGCCGCAGGATGCATCGAGAGCGCCTTGCGGCGGAGCTCGCGCATGCGCTGCGCCCTGGCGCGTGCCGCGAAGTCGTAGGAACGGGTTAGGGCTACGGGACGGTAAAAGCCGTCGGTGCCTTTTACTACCCTCTGCCCTGCGCTCGTGGTCCAGTGGTAGAATTCATCGCCGTGGCGCTGGAGGCTTATCACCCTGCCGTCGGGCTGGGTGTAGCGGAACGGCCGCGGGCTGGCAGGGACCGCTGACAGCGGAAGCGCGGCCGCAAGGATGGATATGCCGAGGGACAGGATCTTCTTCATGGCGCGCTAGTATTTGATTATATACCCCACCCCGGAGGCGTCCGATATCCAGGCCTTGTCTCCTTCTATCTTCCTGACAGTCAGGTTGATGGTGCGGGATTGGGCGATGTCGCCGGTCCAGTTCTGGCGGTATTTGCCCTGGAAGCTGTCGCCTTTCTTCATGCTTGCCGGGAGGCCGGAGAGTTCGAAGAATTTCTGCTTGGACGGATTTATGATGCGGAAGGCGTTGCCGCCGCCTTTTATCACTGCGATCTGGTGCTCGGATTCGGAGTATGTGAGCGAAGAATTCTTGCCGTCGAGGTTGTATATCCCGTATTCGTTCCGGGTGAGGAACGGATAGGTCTGCTCGTCGCTGATGCGGTCTCCGCCGCTGCACGAGCAAAACGCTGCGAGAGATATCGCCAGTATGAGTATCCTGCGCATATCTGCTTTTTTTGGTGAGCAAATTTAGGTATTTTTTATATATTTGAATGTTATTGGACACGACTATGACCACAACCTTCAAAATAGAGTATCACACCAGGTGGGGGGAGAATCTGGCCCTTGTGGCGGGAGACATAAAGTACCCCATGACATGGACGGAGGGAGACATATGGACAGTCACCCTCAACGATTGCAATGCGGCCATCCTCAAGGACTATACTTACATAGTCATGGTGGGCGGCATAATAATGCGTACCGAATGGAAGCATCACAGCCGGAGCGGCAGGGTCCGCACGGCGGAGGATTCATGGATCGAGTGCCCCATTCCGGGCTGCCCCTTCCCGCGCGAGCATTCGGCCGCCATATTCGACCAGCCGGGCTTCAGGGGAGCGGGAACTTCGATCCCGCTGTTTTCGCTCCGCAGCGAGCAGGGCTTCGGCGTAGGTGAATTCACCGACATTCCGGCCTTCGCCGACTGGATCGAGCGCACCGGGCAGAAGATCATACAGCTGCTGCCGGTGAACGACACTTCCCGCAAGGGAGAGTGGGGGGATTCCTATCCTTACAAGCCCATCTCGGCGTTCGCGCTGCATCCCATCTACATCCATCTCCAGGATGTCGGCGTAAAGGAAGATGCCGCATTCAGGAAACTCCAGGCCGAGTTGAACGGGGAGTACTTCGTGAATTATCCCAAGGTGTTCAAGGCCAAGATGAAGTATCTGCGCGCCGCCTTCGCGGACCATGGGGCAAAGGATATGGCGGGCGCCGCGTACAAGCGCTTCGCCGCCGACAATGCCGTATGGCTCGAAGATTATGCCACCGTGCTGGGCAAGCGCCACCGCGAGGATCCGGACTTCTACCGCTGGGTGCAGTTCCATGCCGACAAGCAGTTCTCCAAGGCGGTGGAATACGCTCATTCAAAGGGGGTTTACCTCAAGGGCGACCTGCCTATAGGAATGGGTGCGGACAGCGTGGAGGCCACCATACATCCGGAGCAGTACAACCTCGACTCCAGCACCGGAGCTCCGCCGGATTTCTTCACGGCCGACGGCCAGAACTGGGGCTTCCCCACCTACAACTGGGACGCCATGGCCAAGGACGGTTTCGCATGGTGGAAGGCCCGCCTGCGCAAGATGAGCAAGTACTTCGACGCTTTCCGCATCGACCATGTGCTTGGATTCTTCCGTATCTGGGAGATTCCTCTGCCGGAGAAAGGCGGGCTGCTTGGGCATTTCAACCCTGCCATCCCCTACTCCCGCGAGGAGATAGTTTCGGCCGGCCTGCCCATAGTGGGCCTGTTCATCGAGGATCCGCACCGCGAGGGGATGTTCCATCCGCTCATAAGCCCGGATACTTCGGCCCTGCAAGACTGGCAGAAGGAGCGTTACTACAATATGTACAACGATTTCTTCTTCCGCCGCCACAATGAGTTCTGGAAACGCAACGCGATGCGCAAGCTTCCCGAACTGCTGTCATGCACGGGCATGCTCGCCTGCGCCGAAGACCTGGGTATGGTGCCGGACTGCGTTCCCGAAGTGCTCGACCACGAGAAGATCCTGTCGCTGGAGATGCCACGCGTGGAGAAGGATTCGCCCTGGACCTACCTGAGCGTCTGCGCCACATCGTCGCACGACACAGGCTCCATACGCCTTTGGGACGGCCCCGACAAGGATCCTTCGGAGTGCCGGCGCATCCTGCAGGACAACCTGGATTCGGTTTCGATGCTGGCCATCTTCCCGCTGCAGGACTGGTTGTCCATAGACGGCCGCCTGCGCCACGGCAATCCCGCGGACGAGCAGGTGAACCATCCCGAAGACCCCGACAACAAGTGGCGCTGGCGCATGCATATTACCCTCCGCCAGCTGCTTGACGAATCTGCCTTCACGACCAAAGTCGCCACCCTCGTCAAAGACTCCAACCGTTGAAAGGGTGCCGGGTCTAGTCCTGATATTGGTTTACATGATGTCGCGAAGATAACTTGTTTTCGCGACATTATTTATTGTGGCACCGCCGCCGGAATATACGACCTCCGGCGGCTACAACGCGGCCGTGTGCGGGGGGCTCCGGGCAAGGGCCCTCCGCCCCGGCCGCTTGTTGCCGGTCTAGTCCGGGGCACAGTTCCGACTCCAGAGTCCCGTTTCACCGCATTTTCTTGACTTTGGCCTGTAGAAACACCCTGCAGAGTCTTGTTTTTGGCGGTTTTCTTGACTCTGCCCCCTCAAAACCACCCCCAGATTCAAGAAAATGCGGTTATTCAGTACTCTGCACGGCAATCATTCGGCTTCCTCCCGGCCGGCATCGGTAAGCTCAAGGCAGGGGCTCT
>ONSD01000083.1 GCA_900320385.1 uncultured Bacteroidales bacterium | reverse complement strand
GGTACCGCGTCGCTGGAGGCGGCGCTTATCGGCACCCCGCAGGTGGTGTGCTGGAGTACCCAGTTCCTTACTGCATTCATGGCCAAATACGTACTTCGCGTGCTGGACCACATCAAGTTCATCTCCCTTGGAAACCTCATCCTGGACCGTATGGCCTTCAGGGAACTCATCCAGTATGACTACACTCCCGAAGCGGTCACGGCGGAAATCCGCCGTCTGGTCGAGGACGAAGCCTATCGGCAGCGCATGCTCTCCGACTATGCCGAAATCCGCTCACGCCTCGGCGGCACAGGAGCCTCCCGCGCCGTCGCCCGCGCGATGATAGCGGAATTATAGCCTTTGCCGCGGCGCCACGCCCCCCTGTTTCCCCGGTCTAGGGTTCTGACAAAAAACGGCAGTTCGGGTTTTAAATGAATTGTAAAAAAGCTATATTTACCAAGTTACCCGTATGTTATGAAGAATTTCTCATTGCCTTTTGCACTATTGACTGCAAATTGGTATGTTCAGAGTGGAAGTTACTATAGCTACAACTACAATGTAAGTATGAGCTATGGATTCTCGATATAGTGTTAAGGAAAAGAACGTATGAAAGTAAACATCCAAGTAATAATATCAAGTGCTCTCATTACAACCTGCACATTGATGACCATCGTTTCATGCTCTCGATTTGGAGCAGGAACGACCTGTGCCGAGGAGTATTCTTTCTTGCCGGGCGAGTGTTTAAACAGTTCGAGTTTAACATTTAAGTCGTATGTTGCAAACGCATATACTTTCAGTTATTACAACGATAACGGATGGCTTATCGATTCTGAGAAAGGCAATGAAGACGAAAACTCACATATGTTCTTGCTGATTTTCAACTTGGATCTTCTTTGTCATCAAGAAAACTTAGCAAGAGGCTTTCTGGATAATGATTTCAAGTTTATACCGGATAATTCAGTCTTTCAACAATTTGGAACGGCATCCAAAAAGATTTCGAAGCAATACGATGATATTTACCAAGAGTTGGATTTTAGAGTCCATGGAGGCCAGTATGCAACTATCTATTATAAAGGAGGCTTGTCTCTAATTGCCGACAAGGTTTTCGGAGGTTATGATGCAGGAGAAAATATTGGTGAAATCGTGTGTATTGGACGCCGGGATGAGGATATGTGTGTCCCGGGCATCAGTTTGGAAGATAATATGCACGCTATCGGGCGACACATATCTTTACTTATTCCTATTTATGAGCACGAAATTGTCAAAGAACGGGTGACCTTCAATCTTTCGATTCCGGTCAAGGTTGGCATGTATCTGACATGGTTGAATGACAGGTTGTCAGATCCGGATGCTGAGCTCCGCTACCAAGATGATACGCTATCCTGTACTTTTACGGTCGGAAATGGCCTTCGCTGACGTATATGGCTGCGCGGTTGTCCCAATCAGCGTGAGGATCAGACCTTCAGCGCAGCGAAGATGAGGTTCATGCAGATGTAGACGAGTACGGCGCCTATCGGGATGAGGGTCCAGTGAAGACCGAATACGGCGACGACTATGGCTGCGATCAGCGCGATGCAGATGAACGCCGTGCGCTTGGTGCCGGGAAGTCCCTGGCTTTTCCCCTTGAATGAGAACATGGGCACTTCGCAAACCAGGAGTGCACAAAGCCCTGCACACAAGGCAGGGATGAACCATACGCTGCCTCCGAGACCGGCCAGCCAACTCTCAGGCCTGGCCTGGCAGTATGCCGCCAGGGCGCCGCATAAAATGGCGCAGGCCGGGGTGGCTAGACCGAGGAATGATTCATGCTGGCGCTCGTCCACATTGAATTTCGCCAGCCTGAGTGCGCTGAATACCGCCAGCAACAGCGGAATGAAGCAGAGCGCGCAGGGGGCGCCTGAGTCCCGCATCAATCTGTGGAGCATCAGCGACGGGAGAACTCCGAAGCTCACCATGTCGCTCAGGGAGTCGAGTTCGCCTCCGATTGGGGAGAATGCCCCGAGAGCCCTTGCGGCAAGGCCGTCGCAAAGGTCGAAGAAGGAAGCTGCGAGCATCAGCACGAAAGCGGTTTCGCTCCTGCCCGCAAAAACCAAAACCACCGCGACGAGCCCGCAGAGCAGGTTCATCGCGGTGATTGCATTGGGTATGTTCGTTTTGAACGACACTACTTCAGGCCGAGTTTGGACTTGAGGTCCTTGGGAAGGGCGTTCTTGTTGATCATGAAGTCCAGGGTCTGGTTCTTCACGTAAGCCTCGGAAGCATACCAGATGCCCTTGTACTTGCCGGTCTCACCCCAGGAGTTCTTCACCATGTAGTATTTGTTGCCGAACTGGTCGCGGGCGATGCCGAAGATCTGCATGCCGTGGTCGTCGGTAATGGTCTTCTCGTCGAAGCCCTTCTGGCGTGTTTCCTGAGTAGCTTCGCGCTCCTTGGGAGCCTTCACTTCCTCAGCCGGGGTATCGGGACGTGCTCCGGGCCTGCCTACCCAGCGCTCCTGGTCGGAGCCGGCAGCTGCGGGGCCTTCGGTGTCTACGAGTATTGCGAGGCCGTTGCGGGTGAAGCCGGGATCGCTTACGTCGGCGCCCCATGCTACGGTGTAGCCGCTGTTGATGGCCGCGTCGAGCACGTTCATCAGTTCATCGATCGGGACATTCCACGACTTGTCCCAGCGCCAGTTGTCGCATACCTCGATGGCGAAAGCGGTGTAGAACGGATGATGGGTGAACGAGGTGAGGGTTACGTAGTCGTCGGGATTAATCTTCATGGCGTCCCTGTACGATGCGGGAGTGTACTTTTTGCCGCCCACAGTGAATTCGGTGGGGACTTCACCCAGGTAGGAGTCCAGGATGCCCTGGAAACCCTTCTTCCAAGCGGTGCTGAGCCTGTTGCGGTTCGGAACCTTGGCCACGGCCTCGATATAGGCCTTGAGCACGGCGTCGAGTTCGCTCTGCTCCGGGAGCTTGGTGCCATAGTTCATGCCGCTGTACACGCTTTCGGGCACGATGCCGTGGTCGCGGATGACATCGAGCACGTCATCGGCTTCGGAACCGGCTGCGAAAGTGAGATTGCCGTCCAGGCGGACATACTTGTCGGCGCGCTCGCCGTACGAAATGTTGACCACGTACATGTCGGAGAAGTCCGGATACTTGGTGGTGTCCTTTATGTTGCACAGACGGATGGCTTCGGACTCGAAGAATCCGATGGTGGAGAATGCCCAGCAGGTGCCGCTGCGGTTCTGGTTCTTGACGGAAGTGATTGGGTTCGCCTTTACAGTCGTGAACTGGTATTCTGGGAACCTGACGGGTGCGTTCTGCGCCGATGCGGCAGAACAGATTGCGGCAAGTGCCGCAGCGATGATGAATCTTTTCATGATGCTTATAGCAGATTATTGATTTTCCTGTATTCTTCCAGGCCGGCTTCGAGGACCTTCATAGCCCTCTGAAGGCGCGGTATTTCCAAAACGTATGCCACCCTGACCTGGTTCATGCCTGCACCCGGAGTCTTGTAGAATGCGGCTGCGGGAGTGAGCATCACCGTTTCTCCGTCCGGATGGAAGTCGGTAAGCATCCATTTGCAGAACGCCTGTGCATCGGGTACCGGCAGCTCGGCGAGGGTGTAGAATGCTCCCATGGGCGTAGGAGTGTAGACGCCAGGGATGTTGTTGAGCGCGGCTATGGTGAAGTCGCGGCGGGCCTTGTACTCGCGGCGGACCGCAGCGAAATACGATTCGTCGGCTTCGAGGGCGCCGTAGGTCGCCACCTGTCCGAGGACCGGCGGGCAGAGACGGGCTTGTGCAAGCCTCGTGACAAAGTCCATGACCTCGTGGTTGCGGCTTATGATGCAGCCGATGCGTGCGCCGCAGAGGTTGTACCTCTTCGATGCGGAATCGAGCAGGATTACATGCTGCTCGAGGCCGGGGATGTGCATGGCCGAAAAATGGGGAGCGTCAGTGTAGCAGAATTCGCGGTACACTTCGTCCGAGATGAGGAATAGGTCGTGCTTGCGGCAGAGTTCCCCGAGTGCCAGCATTTCCTTTTTGGTATAAAGGGTGCCGGTGGGGTTGGACGGGTTGCAGATGAGCAGGGCCTTGGTCCTGGGGGTGATCCGTTTTTCGAATTCTTCGGCCTTAGGCAGTTTGAAGCCGTCGCGTATATCGGTGGGAACTGTAACGAACTTGAGGTGGCCGAGAGCGGCAAAAGTGCTGTAGTTGCAGTAGAAAGGTTCCATCACCAGCACTTCGTCGTCCTTGTCGCATACGGTCATGAGGGCGAAATGCACGCCTTCGGAACCGCCGTTCGTGACTATGATCTCGTCCGGAGTGATGTCGATTCCCAACTTGGCGTAGTACTTTTCGACTAGGGCCTTGCGAAGCGAGAGGGTGCCCGCCGAATTGGAGTAGGGAAGATGGTCGAACTGGAACTCCCGCACCGCTTTGGGGGCGCTCTCCGGCGATTTGATGTCCGGAGCGCCTATGTTAAGATGGTAGACTGTAATGCCGTCGGCTTCCGCCTTGTCCGCAAAGGGCGTGAGCATGCGTATGGCTGACTGCGGAATAAGTTCTGCGTAAATGGATATGCTGGGCATACTTTCTCAGTCTCGGTTTTCACAAAGATAGCGAAATTTCCTATATTTGTGGTCATGAAAGAAAGATATTTGATCGCGTCAGCGCTCCTGCTTCTGACGGCCTGCTCAGGCAAGGTGCAGATAGGGAAGCCGACAATCCCATATGTAAGGGAGATAATCAGCGACCACTCCCTTCCCCAGCACGCCCTTGCAAGCGGATACAAGCCCCAGGGTGACGCCGCCATCTATCTTGTCGGCCCGTCGGAACAGTGCATCCCCCTGCTGAAGGCTTTCATGCAGAGCGACATTTACGACAACGTCGACGGCCGTTCCAGCAATGACGGCCTTGCCGATTTCGCAGGCGAAACAATCTGTACGGTCTCCGATATCGCCAACTCTCCTTATGCGAAATTCCTGGCTGAAGGACGTGAAGATGCGCTCCGCGAAGTGACGGTGCGCAATGTGCTGGCGACGATGGATACGCTCTGCCGCATCGGCGAACACGATCAGACGGGGATGGGCCGGAAGCCCGCGTCGAAAGTGGTGGTGCTTCCGTCTCCCTATGCTTCGGAATTCGGCCTTTATGACGTAGATACCCTTTTCAACGCCCTGGGCTGCGGCCTGCATGTGGTTAGCCCCCTGCGGGTGATGATGGACAGGGTGTTCTCCGGAAGGAAGGGCGATGCGATGGTGGGGGTAATCTCCACAAGGGACAACGTCGCGTCGGGAGGCTACTCTTCGTTTGTACAGGAGGTATCGGCCAGGCATTCCCTGACCGGGAGCGATTGCGTCGTGTTCCCCTCAGACACTTCAGGTGCCGACCCGCTTGTATCCTTCCTCAACAGTTACATGGCGGCGGGCTACACCCGTCCCCTGGACGCGCTCTTGGTTGACGACTATGATATCGATCCGGATGCAGTCGCAGTCAGCCTCAGTCTTCTCACCGACCCGTCCGGCGACCTTTCGCTTACTTACGGCAATCTGCTGGCCAGGGACTTCATGCTGCTCGACGCGCGCCGCGCCGCGGTGGAGGAATGCTACCGCATACTCCGTTCCAACAACCTGTTCACCCATAATATCGCACAGCCCAAGTCGCTTGAATTCAGCACGATGGCTATAGATTCCGTAGATTTTACCATAAGCCGATATGCCAGATAGCGAGCAGTTCCGCATTAGCATAAAGCCGGAAGAGATCGAATCTCTCGAACCCTGCTCGTTCCCCGGTCAGATACACGTCATCTCCCGTGCCGGGCGGGATTACCGCCGGGCCATCGCATATCTGAAAGGTCAGAAGATACTGGGTTTCGATACAGAGACCCGTCCCGTCTTCGCACCAGGCCAACACCATAACGGAGTGGCGTTGCTGCAGCTCTCCGGTCCCGATGAGGCCTTCCTTTTCAGAGTCAACAGGATGGGCATACGCAAGCACCTCTGCGGCATACTCTCGAACCCGGACATCATCAAGGTCGGTGCTGCCAGCCACGATGACGTCCGCGCCCTCCAGAGAGTGGCCCCTTTCGAGGAGAACAACTTCGTCGACCTTCAGAAGATGGTGTGGGAGTGGGGGATTAGGGACAAGAGCGTCAAGAAGATGTCGGCCATCATCCTGGGTGTGCGCATCTCGAAGACCCAGCAGCTCTCCAACTGGGAAGCCGACACGCTCAACGAGGCCCAGATGAAATATGCCGCAACAGACGCCTGGATCTGCCGGGAAATGTACCTCAAGCTCATGCGTAGTCCCAAGCACCCTCTGTCCAGGGAAGAGATGCTGCCGCCGGAACAAAGACCAAAAAATGACTAAGATATACCTCAAGCCGCGCCGCGACGAGTCGGTCCGCAGATTCCACCCCTGGGTATTCTCCGGGGCGATAGCCAACGTTGTCGGAAACCCTGCCGAAGGCGACCTGGTGCAGGTCTTTTCCGCTGAGGGAGAGTACCTTGCGAGCGGTCACTGGCAGATAGGCTCCATAGCTGTACGCATACTTTCCTTCTGCGGCGACCCTGCAGCGTCGGGATTCTGGAACGATGCCGTCGCAGCCGCATTCGCAGCCCGCTCGGCTGCCGGCCTCACCGACGCTCCGGACACCGACTGCTACCGTCTGGTGCATGGCGAAGGCGACGGGCTTCCCGGCCTTATCATCGACTATTACGGCGGCGTCTGTGTAATTCAGGCCCATTCGGCCGGCATGTTCAGGGCCAAGGACAGGATATGCGAGGCCCTCAAGGCGCTTTACGGCCCTTCGCTCAAGGCCGTCTACGACAAGTCCAGCGGCACCGCGCCGTTCAAGGCAGGACTGGACCTTGTCGACGGATATCTCTATAAATCCGAAGGTTTCGCGAATAGCGAGACCGTGGTGCACGAACACGGCCACAGTTTCCTGGTGAACTGGGAAGAGGGGCAGAAGACAGGATTTTTCCTCGACCAGAGGGAGAACCGCGCTCTGGTGCAGAAATACTCCCGCGGCAGGGAAGTGCTGAACCTGTTCTGTTATACCGGCGGGTTCTCGGTGTACGCCCTGGGTGGCGGAGCTAAGCATGTCGACAGCGTCGACAGTTCGCAAAAGGCCATGGACCTGGTTGCGAGGAACGTTGCGCTTAACGGCTTCGGTGGGGACATGCACTCCGGTTACTGTGCGGACGTGAAGGACTTCATGGCTGAAGTCCCCGAAGGCAAATACGACCTCATGATAGTCGACCCTCCGGCCTTCGCAAAGCACCGCGGCGTGCTCGACAAGGCGCTGCGGGCATATCAGAGGCTCAATGCCTCCGCCCTTTCCAGAATCGCCCCGGGAGGCCTGATGTTCACTTTCAGCTGCTCACAGGTAGTGTCGCGGCAGGACTTCCTCGAAGCGGTGTTCTCTGCCGCGGCGCAGACCGGCCGCAGCGTCCGCATACTCGACAGGCTCAACCAGCCAGCCGACCATGCCGTGAACATCTATCATCCCGAAGGGGAATATCTTAAGGGATTGCTCCTTTACGTGGAGTAGCGTCTACTCCGGATAATTCAGGTTCTCTTCCCCGGCCTTTTCCAGCACTTCGTGCAGGTACTTCTCCGCCTCGGCCCTGGCGGCCGGCAGGTCGTGCAGGAGCCAGTTGCCGCAATCCTTTGGGGCCGCGCCAGGGATTTCGCCCTCAAAAGACGCTATGAATGAGAAAGTTTCGCGCAGCACCGGAAGCATGTCGCGGGACTGCCAGTCGCCTTTTACGAGCAGGTAATTCCCGGTGAGGCAGCCCATGGGGCCCCAGTAGACTATACGCGGCCCCCAAACGGGATCGTTCCGCAGATAGGTTGCCGCAAGGTGCTCGATGGTATGGATGGCTCCCTGGGAAAGCACCGGTTCGCGGTTGGGCTCCTTCATGCGGATGTCGAATGTGGTCACGGTTTCGCCGCCCACCATATCCTTGCGTGATACGTATACTCCGCGCAGCAGGCGCAGATGGTCTATCGTGAAGCTGGGAATCTTTTTCATAGGTTGGCGGGAAGCGCTTCGAGGAATTCGCGGACGGCGTTGAATGAATCTTCGGCGACCGTAGCCCAGAAATTGTCGTATTCGCTCTGATGGTCCTCACCGGCGACGTCCGATATGATCCTGAGGCTGAGGAAGGGGACTCCATGGAGCCAGCAGGTCTGGGCGATGGCGGCGGATTCCATATCGACGGCGACCGCATCGGGGAAACGGGCGAGTATGGCGTCGGCTTCAGCCTTGCTGCTGATGAAAAAGTCGCCGCTGGCAAGAAGGCCGCCGTGTACCTTGGGCCCGAGCGAAAGCGCGGTGCCGTAAAGGGTGGGGTGGGACCGGAACATCTCCGGCAGTCCCTGGACCTGCCCGTAGGCATTGCCTGCACCGCACCAGACATCGTGGTACACAACTCTTTCGGCAGCTATCACATCGAGGCTCCCGAGCTTGGGCGACAACCCGCCTGCAACACCGGTGTTCACTATGCAGTCGAGCGGATACTCGTTGATCAGCTTTGCCGCCCCGAGGGCTGCGTTAACTTTTCCTATGCCGCTTTTGGCCAGGACTATCTCATTGTTCCCGATCATGCCCTCGGCCCGTCCTCCAAGGAGGCGGTGAAGTTCCGAATATTCTTGGTCGAGAGCTACAATTACTCCTATTTTCATATCGCAAATTTAGCTAAAATATCTTATCTTTGTAAGATAGCAACGAAACCATTTCCAACTGATATGAACCAAAACCTCAAACTCCTGCTTATGGCAGCACTCACACTCTCCATCCCTGCCTGCAAGGGCGGCACGGACGGAGCGAACAGCAAACCGGCGATTCCCGTCGACAGCGAACTCGAAGCCAAGGTCGAAAAGACCCTCAAGGGCATGACCCTCGAAGAGAAGGTCGGACAGATGATGCAGCTTTCCGTCGAAACGGTCACCCTTCCGGACAATTCCGGCCTTGACATGGAGAAACTGGGCACTGCCATCTCCAAATACAAGGTAGGCTCGATACTCAATGTGTTCGCGGGTACTGCCCAGGACCGCTTCTTCACCGCCGAATACATCGGAAAGATCCAGGAACTCTCCATGAAGGAGATAGGCATCCCGTGCATCTACGGCCTCGACATGATCCACGGTGCTTCATACCTTTCGGACGGAACTTTCTTCCCTCAGGAAATCAACCTCGCGGCCACCTTCAACCCGGAGCATGCCCGCAAGATGGGTGAGATCATGGCTTATGAAACCCGCGCGGCGATGTGCCCGTGGGTGTTCTCGCCGGTGATGGACCTCGCCCGCAACCCCGCCTGGTCCCGCGTATGGGAGAGCTATGGCGAAGATCCCTACCTGCAGAGCGTCATGGCTTCAACCGAAACCCGCGCCCTCCAGGGCGACGACCCCAACCACATCGACGGCGAGCATGTGTCGGTGAGCCTCAAGCATTATATGGCATACGGTGCCGCCGCAACCGGCAGGGACCGCACCCCCGCATACGTTTCACCTCTCGACCTTCGGGAGAAGTACTTCGCTCCGTTCAAGGCCAGCATCGAAGCCGGCGCGCTCAACATCATGGTGAATTCCGCATCCATCAACGGCGTTCCCATGCATGCCAACAAGGAACTGCTCACCGGATGGCTCAAGGAGGGCCTCAACTGGGACGGCATGATAGTCACGGACTGGGCCGACATCAACAATCTCTGGCAGCGTGAACATGTGGCCGCGGACCGCAAGGAGGCCCTGGCCCTCGGCATCAACGCCGGCATCGACATGATCATGGATCCTTACGACCCGGCTGCATGCGAGGACATCATCGCCGCCGTCAAGGAAGGCCTTATCCCGCAGGGCCGCATCGACGATGCATGCCGCAGGATACTGCGCCAGAAGTATCGCCTCGGCCTCTTCGACAATCCCACCTGGGACGTAAAGGTATACGACCGTTACGGCTGCCAGGAGTTCAAGGACGCCTCTCTCGCCGCAGCGGTCGAGAGCGAGGTCCTGCTCAAGAACGAAGGAGGCCTGCTTCCGCTCAGGAAGGGCACCCGCATCCTCGTCACCGGCCCCAACGCCAACAGCATACGCTCGCTCAACGGCGGATGGAGCTACCGCTGGCAGGGTACGAATGAGGAAAAGTACGTGGGTCCCTACAATACCATTTACGAAGCCCTCAAGAACGAGTTCGGCACCGTCGACTATGTGCCCGGCGTGGAATACGACGACACTTACATGGTATGGAAAGATGAGAAGAACATCAATATCGACGCTGCAGTAAGGGCTGCCCGTTCCGCAGACGTGGTGGTTGCATGCGTGGGTGAGAATTCGTATTGCGAGACCCCGGGCAACCTCGAGGACCTCAATCTCTCCGAGAACCAGAAGAAACTCGTCAAGGCCCTTGCCGCCACCGGCAAGCCCATCGTTCTGGTGCTCAACGAAGGCCGTGCAAGGATCATCAGCGACCTTGTGGAACTCCCTGCAGTCAAGGCCATTGTGGACGTGATGCTCCCCAGCAACTACGGCGGCGACGCCCTGGCACTCCTGCTTTCGGGCAAGGAGAACTTCAGCGGAAGGTTGCCCTTCACCTATTCCAAGAATACCAACGACCTTCATACCTACGACTACAAGGTTTCCGAGAACGTCGCCACGATGGCGGGTGCATACAACTACGATGCATCCATGTTCGTTCAGTGGCCTTTCGGCACAGGTCTGAGCTACACCACGTTCGAGTATTCCGACCTTCAGGTGGACAAGACTGACTTCGCTGCCGGCGATGTGCTGGATGTGAAGCTCACGGTCAAGAACACCGGCAGCGTCGCAGGCAAGGAAGCCGTGCTGCTTTACAGCTCCGACCTGGTGGCCAGCGTCATTCCGGATGCAAGGCGCCTGCGCGCTTTCACCAAGGTCGACCTCCAGCCCGGCGAGAGCAAGGTCGTGGAACTCAGCGTTCCGGCCAACTCGCTCGCTTTCGTGGGCCAGGACGGCAAATGGCGTTTGGAGAAAGGCGCTTTCCGCCTCATGGCAGGAGACAGGCATGTCGATGTGAACTGCGTCGCGGACAAGGTCTGGAAGGGCCAGAACATTGAATAAGACGCTACATTTCCTTAAAGTGTGGATGCTCCCGCTCGCTATGATCGCGGGAGTATCCCTTTTCTTCCTGTTCCATTCGGCCGGACCTTTCAAAGCAGGGGAGTCCGGCTATTTTGCATTTGCCCGCAACGCGCAGCCCGCCCTTGTGGGATTGATGCTCTTCCTGCAATTCAACGTGGTTGCCCCCTCCGACATGCATCTGCACAAGTGGCATTTTGAATTGCTGGGGATGCAGGCCTTGCTCTTCCTCGCTTTCGCATTCATGAGTACCGGAGTGCAGGAGGGCGGCGGCAAGATACTGCTGGAGAGCGCCATGCTCTGTTTCATCTGCCCCACGGCCGCAGCTGCCGGGGTGATCACTTCAAAGATAGGCGGGAGCCTCTCCGGCATCATCACCTACACCTTCTTTTCTGATACGCTCGCGGCGCTGCTGATACCGCTTATGGTGCCGATCGTGCACCCGGCTGCCGATATCCCTTATTTCAACGGATTCATCATGGTGGTGGGACGCGTGTTCTCCATCATTCTCCTGCCTTGCCTGCTGGCATGGCTCATCCGTTATACCCTTCCGCCGCTGCAGAAATGGCTGGCGCGATACCGCAACCTCTCCTTCTACATCTGGGGGATATCCCTCATGCTGTCCATTTCCCTTGCCACCAAAGCCCTGATGGGCAGCGGAATAGGTGTTCTGACGGCAGTGCTGATAGGCATGGTTTCGCTTGCCTGCTGCCTTTTCCAGTTCTGGGCCGGACGCAAGATTGCGCGCGGATACGGCCACAGCGAATCCATCACCGCCGGACAGGCCTTCGGGCAGAAGAATACCGGTTTCATCATCTGGCTGGGGTTCACTTTCCTCACGCCCGTCACCTCGGTGGCCGGCGGACTTTACGCCATCTGGCACAACCTGGTCAACACCTGGGAACTCAAGCGGGTGGATGACCGTAAACAATATGCACTGAAAAACGATACTGCGATATGAAAAAGTTATTGCTCCTTCTCGCCGCGGCTGCCATGGTTGCATGTTCCACGGTGAAACAAAAGACCCTGACCCTCACCGATCCGCTGACACTCCAGAGTCCCGATGGCACCCTCACGCTGAGGTTCGGCCTGTCGCAGGACGGCACCCCCATGTACGCCCTTGCCATGGGAGAGAGGGAAGTCGTCAAGCCGAGCGCGATGGGATTCACCTTCCGCGGAGAGCGCATCAATAATGATTACGATTCCCGCCTTCACAGGACCTATACCGCCGACGTCGATTTCCACAGCGGCTTCAGCATCGAATCGGAGGAAAGGGATTCCTTCGACGAGACATGGAATCCCATATGGGGCGAAGAGAGCGAAATCCGCAACCGTTACAACGGGATGACTGTGACAGTGGCGAAGGACGGCATCAAGATGCTTATCCGCTTCCGTCTCTACGAAGACGGCCTCGGATTCCGCTATGAGTTCCCGGACCAGGAGAAACTGACCTATTTCGTCATCAAGGATGAACTTACGCAGTTCGCCATGACCTCTGACCATACGGCATACTGGATTCCGGGCGACTACGATACGCAGGAGTACAGCTATACGGTATCGCGACTTTCGGAGATCAAGGCGGGGCACAATCCCGACTACAACGCCTCGCAGCTCATCTGCTCGCCCAATGCGGTACAGACCGCGCTTCAGATGAAGACGGACGAAGGACTCTATATCAACATCCACGAGGCGGAGCTGCTGGACTATCCCGCCATGAACCTCGACCTCGATCCCGCAACGCTCACTTTCACCACGATGCTCACCCCGGATGCCGAAGGGTACCGGGGACGCATGCAGACTCCCTGCAAGACGCCATGGCGCACCGTAATGGTAGTTGACGATGCCCGCAAAGTACTGGCTTCCAGGTTGATACTTAATCTTAACGAAGCCTGTGCGGTTCCCGATGCCGCCGAGTGGGTGCATCCTGTGAAGTACATGGGGGTATGGTGGGAGATGATAGCCGACAAGACGAAATGGAGCTACACCGAAGATTATCACTCTGTGCGTCTGGGCGAGACTGATTATGCCGCCTCCAAGCCTCACGGCCAGCATGGGGCAAACAACGATAATGTGCGCCGCTACATCGACTTCGCGGCCGCCAATGGCTTCGACGCCGTGCTCGTGGAGGGTTGGAATGAAGGCTGGGAAGACTGGTTCGGACATCAGAAATTCGACGTTTTCGATTTCGTGACCCCTTATCCCGATTTCGACATTGCAGCCCTCAACGCATATGCCCATTCGAAGGGGGTGAAACTCATCATGCATCACGAAACCTCCTCGTCGGCAGTTAATTACGAGCGTCACCTCGAAGAGGCATATTCCCTTATGAACAAGTACGGCTATGATGCGGTCAAGAGCGGATACGTAGGGGACATACTTCCGGAAGGGGAGCACCACTACAGCCAGTTCATGATCAACCACTACCATTACTGCATCACCGAAGCCGTCAGGCATCGTATAATGGTGAACGCCCATGAGGCTGTGCGCCCGACCGGCCTGTGCCGCACCTGGCCGAACATGATCGGCAATGAATCCGCCCGAGGCACCGAGTTCAAGACCGGGATACTCCCGAACCATGTCACCATCCTGCCTTTCACCCGCCTGCAAGGAGGCCCCATGGATTATACTCCGGGCATATTCGAAATGGACATGGCCAAGCTGAATCCCGCTTCTCCCGGCAATATCTCGAGCACCATAGCCCGCCAGCTGGCGATTTATGTAACCATGTATTCGCCGCTGCAGATGGCTGCCGACCTGCCTGAGCACTATGCCGTACATATGGATGCCTTCCAGTTCATCAAGGACGTTGCGGTCGATTGGAGCGAGAGCCGTTACCTTCTGGCGGAACCGGGCGATTACCTTGTGATCGCCCGCAGGGCCAAAGCCGGCGCGAAGAGCAAGGCCAACCTCGGTAAAGACGGACATGAGTGGTTCGTCGGGGGAGTAACCGACGAGAATGAACGCGATCTCGAAGTGGACCTCTCGTTCCTTGAACCCGGCCGGACTTACACCGCTACCATCTACGAAGACGCTCCCGGAGCTTGCGGCATAGGGGACGATCCGGCTTTCAACCCGGCTTACTCCATACGCACAGTCCGCGTCACCGCGGCCGATAAGCTTTCAATGCATCTTGCACAGAGTGGCGGTTTCGCAATATCATTGCAGTAAAGTATTGTGAATAAAGGTGTTATAAAATACCTTCTGCTGTTGTCGCTGGCGCTTCCCGCCGCGTGTGACCGCGAAATCTACAAGGATGCGTCACAGCCGCCCGAGAAGCGGGCGCGGGACCTCGTCCGGCGTATGACCCTCGAGGAAAAGACGGGGCAGCTGCTCTGTCCCTTGGGCTGGCCGATGTACGAGAAGCTTTCCCAGGACAGCGTCAGTATCACCCCCGTTTTCAAGGATTTTATAGACAGGCAGCATGGCGGCATGCTGTGGGCCACTTTCCGCGCCGACCCATGGACCGGAAAGACGCTCGAGACAGGACTCGATCCCGTGCTTGCCGCAAAGGCATGCAATGAACTCCAGCGCTATGCCATAGAACACAGCCGCTTCGGGATCCCCCTGCTCCTGGCCGAGGAGGCCCCTCACGGGCATATGGCCATAGGCACGACCGTGTTTCCTACGGGCATCGGCCTGGCGTCGACCTGGGATACCGGCCTGGTACGTGAAACCGGCCGCGCGATAGGCGAGGAACTCCGCGCTCAGGGCAGCTATGCGGGTTTCGGTCCTGTGATCGACCTGGCCCGCGATCCCCGCTGGAGCCGCGTCGAGGAGACCTTCGGCGAAGACGTATACCTCAGTTCCATGATGGGCGCCGCCATGGCTGCCGGTACAGGCCTCTCCACACTCAAGCATTTCATCGCCTACGGCATACCTGAAGGCGGCCATAACGGCAGTCAGAGCGTCGTGGGCGAACGCGACCTGCGTGAGAACTTCCTGCCGGCGTTCAAGGCAGCCATCGATTCGGGAGCGGTGTCGGTGATGACGTCGTACAATACAATCGACGGGGTGCCCAGTACCTGCAACCCCCGTCTGTTGAGGGATATACTCAAAGGGGAATGGGAATTCGGAGGATTCGTGGTTTCGGACCTCTACAGCATCGACGTGATAGCCAGCGGGCACAGGATAGCCTCGGGACCCGAAGAAGCGGGCAGGATGGCTTTGGAAGCCGGAGTGGACATCGATCTGGGCTCCAACTGCTTCCCACTGATAAAGGAAGGTTCCAAGGCACTTGACGAGGCAGTATACCGGGTGCTCCGCTACAAGTTCGCCAGCGGCCTGTTCGACCATCCATACGTGGATCCCGGAGCCGTTGCTTCGAAGGTGCGTACTCCTGAACATATCAAGCTCGCCAAGCAGGCGGCGCTTGAGAGCGTCATCCTCCTTAAGAACGATGGAGTGCTGCCCCTCGACCGCAGTGCCAGGATTGCTGTGATAGGCCCGAATGCCGATATGATGTACAACCAGCTGGGCGATTACACCGCGCCTCAGGATCCCGACAACGTGGTGACCATGCTGGAGGGCATACGGTCAAAGGCCGGAAGCGTGAGTTATGTAAAAGGCTGTGCGATAAGGGATGAGAGCCGGAACGGAATAGCTCAGGCAGTATCGGCCGCCCGTGCCGCCGATGTCGCGGTCGTTGTGGTGGGCGGTTCCTCGGCGAGGGATTTCCGTACAAGCTACGGCAGTACCGGTGCCGCCGAGGTGGAATCCGGAGCGCTTTCCGACATGGAGAGCGGCGAAGGCTTCGACAGGGCGACGCTTGGGCTCGCAGGGCTCCAGAACAAGCTTCTCGAGGCCGTCAAAGCTACCGGCACCCCTATGGTGG
>ONSD01000080.1 GCA_900320385.1 uncultured Bacteroidales bacterium | reverse complement strand
GCGCGGTATACGTCCGCCGGAACCAGGTAGAAGCGGGTGGCTGTACGTTCGCACCAGGCCAGGATCTGCTGGATGCGGGCGGTGTCCTTTTCGAACGACATGGTGCAGTAGATGCTGTCCAGGGCGTCAGGATCGTTCCTGGACACTATTTCCATGAAGTCGGCTTCGCTGCCAAGTTTCTGCATCCCCCGCAGCGGTACCGGCGGTTCTTCGTCGGAATAGAACCCGGCCAGAGGCATGCTCGAAAGCGCTTCCTGCCCTATCCTTTCCAGCAGGTGCCGCATAGGCTCGGTCTCTCCCACCAGCACTATCTTTCCGGTGCCTTTATGGGTCCTGGAGCGGCTTACCACTATGCGGTGTTCTATGGTGCGCACTATCAGCATTATGCATCCGAACCAGAAACTGAAGAAGAGGGTGTCGAGGATGACGCGGTGCGAGAAGTTGGCGGTCGAGCAGAAGATGAACAGGGCGAGCCATTCCGCTATGGTGAGCCTGGCGGTGTTGAGGGCGACGTCGACCCATGAACTGGAGCTGCTGTCGACAACCGGAGGGTAGAGCATTTCGCTGACCAGCAGCGAGATATTGGCTATGTAGAACAGCTGGAGGAACCCGTGGAGGGGGTGTATCCTCACCGGTTCGGGGAACAGGATGTACGAGAAGTATAGGTATATGTTGAATACCACGAAGTCCAGCAGGACTATTATCCATCTGTACGAAGCGAATCTGCCGGTGAAAGGTTTCATTTTTCTCGCAGTATGTTGAAGATGAATGCGGCGTTGCCGATGATGTAACGCTTCCACAGCCGCGCCGGGTCGCTGAGGAAGCGGTAGAGCCATTCGAAACCGGCCTTCTGCCAGCTCTCGGGGGCGCGCTTGACAGTGCCGGCGTAGAAGTCGAATACTGCGCCTATGCAGCCGCAGTGGCAATGGATATCGAGTTCCTTCCAATGCGCCCAGGTCCATTTTTCCTGCTTGGGGGCGGTCATCCCTATCCAGAGCAGGTCGGGATCGGCGGCATTGACGGCGGCCACCATAGCGGCGCTGTCTTCGGCGCTGAATTCCTTCTTGTAAGGAGGGGAGAAGGTGACGGTTTCAATTGATGGATAATCGCTAGCGGCGCGCTGCCTTATCTTTTCCAGCACTTCGGGAGAACTGCCAAGGAACATGCAGCGGCCTCCCTTGGCGGCTAGCCTGCCCATCTCGGACATGAAAAGGTCCCATCCCGCGCAGCGCTCGCGCACCTGCATCTCCTTGGGATGCAGGCGTTTGGATGCCCATACTATGCTCTGCCCGTCGGGGATGAGCACGTCCCCCTGCTGCAGCGCTTCGGCAAGGAGCTTATCCTTTCGCGCAGTGTTGTAGCTGTGGGCGTTGATGGTGTTGATGAGCAGTTTCCCTTCGGGCAGGCCGGCCAGTGCCGACTTGTCCCGGAGGATGCGTAGCTTCTTGATTGCGAATTCTGCCATTCGAAAATGCTCACCCCACAAATATAGTCATTTTTGCCCTGATGCCGCCTAAGGCCGTTTCTTGAAAATTGTTGCTATATTTGTATCTTACCTTAATAGGCGAAAGAAGTGGCAGGAGGCCTGAAGAAAATAGCCGAACGATTCGGAGCGCAGGACAGCCGGACCAAAAGCCTGGCCCGCAACTCCGTGGTCGGGCTCGTTGCGCGTGCGGCGAGCATCCTGGCCACGCTCCTGATAGTGCCTCTCACCATCAATTACCTGAACCCCACCAATTACGGCATTTGGCTCACGGTTTCGTCGGTGGTGATCCTGGTGAACCACTTCGACCTCGGCTTCGGTCAGGGCTTCAAGAACCGCTTCTCCGAGTGTCTCGCCAAAGGCGACAAGGTCCTGGCCCGCGAGTATGTTTCCACTACTTACGTGGCCATAAGCTGCCTGGTGGCGCTGCTGCTGCTCATTCTGCTGGTAATCAACAAGTTCGTGGACTGGAGTGCCTTCCTGAAGGTGCCGGCTTCGCTGAATGCGGAACTCACCCGTACCTGCGCGGTGATCATAGTGTTCACCTGCCTGAACATGATCGCGAACATCTTCAGCTCCTTCCTTGCGGGAGACCAGCGTCCGGCGGTCGCGGGAGTGATCCAGGCCGTGGGGCAGTATATCTCCCTTCTGGTGATATTCATACTCACCAAGGTCTCGCAGGGCACGCTCTACAATTTTGCGCTCTACTATTCCGGCATCCCTTGCATAGTGATGGGCCTGGCTTCCGTATTTTTCTTCATGGGTAAGCGCTATCGCGGTTATTCGCCCAAGTTCAAGTACGTCCGGCCGGCTTTGGTGAAGAACATCCTGAACCTCGGGGTGCAGTTCTTCATCATCAACATCTGCCTCATCCTGGTGTTCCAGATAATCAACGTGGTGATAACCAGGGAATTGGGCCCCGACAGCGTGACGCAGTACAACATCGCCAACCGTTATTTCGGCATCTTGTTCATGGTGGTTTCGATAATAGTCACCACCCTCTGGCCTGCCTTCACGGACGCATATACCCTGAAGGATTTCGCCTGGATGAAGAAGACCGAAAAGCGTTTTGACAAATTGATGTTGCTGGGCACCGGAGCCGGGCTGCTGATGCTTGCATTGTCCGGACCCGTGTACCATGTGTGGATAGGGGATTCGGTGGCTATGCCCTTCGTCATTTCGGCTGCCATGCTGGTGATGGTCTGCTGCCAGTGCTTCGGCAATGTCTACATGAACATGATCAATGGCATAGGCACCCTGCGCATACAGCTGATACTCTATGTGGTGTTCGCCCTCGTCTCCTGGCCTGTCTTTTCGTGGCTTGGCCGCAGCTGGGGGCTGGTGGGCATCATACTTTTCCCTTCACTGGTCTATCTGGTGCAGGGCATTTTCGCCAAGATACAGCTCGGCAAGATAATCAACCGCACGGCAAGCGGAATATGGGCGAAGTGATATGAAGAAGTCGGTTTACATATTTGTCCTGCTGCTGTTCTCGGTGAACCTCTGGAACCTGAACTTCCTGAGTTCTTTCCTCACCCCGGACATCCAATTGGCGCTGATCCTGCTGTGGCTGGCCTTCGGCATCCTGGTCTACAGGAAGAATCATTTCAACGCCGAGTGGGAGCGCTATGCCCGCCCCGTGCTTTTCATCCTGCTGGGCGTCTTCCTGTCGTTCATCCCCGCAAGGGTATATTATGGGCAGGGGCTCATGACCTCGGCCATTGCGGCGCGCAAGATGTACATACTCGCGGTCCTGCCCTGCCTTCTGTACATCAGGCCGGGCATGAAGGACATAAAGCATGCATGCTATTGGTTCTCTTATTGTTATCTGGTGGTGACGTTGCTGGATTCCCTCACGCCGTGGGATGTCACGGCAACCAAGGCGAACTGGGGCTCGGACCCGGTTTCGGCGCGCCATGCGTACATAGAGAAGCCCGATTTCGTGCACAGGCTGGACGGCATGGAGTTCCTGGGAATGGCGTTCATCTTCTCGCTGAACGACCTTTCGCACAAGCGGGATACATCGCGCTTCCTCAATACCTTCGCCCTGCTGGCCTTCATGTTCCTCATCCAGAACAGGACCATCCTGCTTGCTTCAGCCATTGTATTCGTCTTCTTCATACTGCAGTACAAGGGCAGGAAGCAGCTGTTGTGGATAGGCTTCGGACTTTTCCTGGCAGTGTTCATAGCCCTTACCTGGGAGCAGTGGGCGGGTCTTTTCCAGGAGACTCAGGAGCAGCTCGGCAGCGACGACTATAACCGCGTCGCCGCAGTGACTTACTTCGTCACCGAAGCCTGCAGCTCGTGGTGGTGCTACATACTCGGCAACGGCTTCCTGTCCGCAAAGGCAACGAGCCATATGCAGGACATGATGGAGCTCGGTATCTACAACTCAGACGTGGGCTTCATCGGCCTGTGGAACCAGTTCGGCATCATTCCGATAATAGTGCTTTTCTATTGCGTCTTCAGGGCGCTGTTCCAGAAGAACATATGCTTTACGGTGCGTGCGAATGCGCTTTTCATCCTGGCTTGCTCCGCGACGCATGCGTATTTCGGCCTGGTGAACACCGTAGTCTGGCTCTGCCTCTTCCTATATATGTACGCATTCGATGACATGTACCTGATACGCAAGGGCTTGAAGGAGGATAAGAAATGAAGAAGGTGCTGATATACGACGACGAGATCTTCGGGCATCACCTGGAGTATATCCACCATATCCATGAGCGGGCCGTATTGGAGCAGGATATGGAGTTCGTGTTCGTGTGTCCGGAGAAGTTCCTGGAACTCAAGGGCATGCTGGATTGGACCGGGAGCACGAACGTCCGCTTCGACTTTCTTTCAGCTGAAGAATACGCCGATATCCATGCGGTGTTCCGTACGAGTTTCTCAAAGTCCGCCAAGGCTCTCGGCAGGAGGGTGCGCAAGTACCGTCCGGACGAGGTGTTCCTGATCGTCCTGCCGCAGGTGGTGCCGTTCGACCTGGCCTTCATCCGGGGCAAGGTGAAGATCTCCGGCATCATCTACAGCATGCTGCCGCTTCAGCTGAGTTCTCTGTCGTGGCGCCGGAAACTGGTCAAGAAGCTGACTTACAAGTATTTGCTCAAGAGCAGCAGGTATAAGGACCTTTATGTCCTGAACAGCCACTCTTATACCGGCCTTTTCAACAGTCGATACCGCACGGGCAAGTTCAAGTATCTCACCGATCCCATCCCTATCAGCCCGGAGCCCGGCGAAAGCCTCCGCGGGGAGCTGGGCATACCCGAAGATGCCAGGGTGTTCCTTCACCTCGGCGCCATGCGCGGACCCAAGGGGACGCTGGCGATATTGGATGCCTTGAAGTCCATACCTGCCGGGAAGGCGGAAGGGATGTATTTCATCTTCGCGGGACGTATACAGGACGACATAAAGGAGGAGTTCTACCGCAAGTATGGAGGACTGAAAGACAGCTACAATTTGATTCTAAAGGATGAGTTCCTGCCTTTCGCCATGATGAACTCGCTTTACAAGACCTGCGACGTCGTGCTGGCGCCGTACTACGACTCATTCCAGAGCAGCGGAGTGGTGGGCTGTGCGGCACTGTTCCACAAGCCGATAATCGTGCTGGAGGACGGGTTCGCGGCCGATCTGGTCAAGGAATACCGGCTTGGCCGGGCGGTGAAGCCGGAGGACCTGCCGGCGGCCATACAGGACTGCGGTTTCGACGGATTCGCCCCGGAGCGTTATGTCCGCGAACATACCATAGATGAGTTCACGACTCGGATTTTCAGTGGTTTTGCCAAATGACACAGGGTTCCGGCATACTTGTTTCGTTCATCATCCCCGTATACAAGGTGGAGGATGTGATAGGGCAATGCCTGGCTTCTCTCCATGCCCCCGGGCTGGACGAGAGCAGGTATGAACTGATCTTCGTGAACGACGGTACGCCCGACGGTTCCATGACCCCTGTCCGGGAACTTGCCGGCAAACACGACAACGTGATCATTGCCGAGCAGGAGAATGCCGGAGTTTCATCGGCCAGGAACCATGGCCTGGAGCTTGCCAGAGGATGCTTCGTGACCTTCCTTGATGCCGACGACCATATAGACCCCCGGGTGCTGGAAGAAGTTTTAGGCGAACTCGAGGCCAATCCCGACACCGATATCCTGCATCTGGACATAATGACCGAAGACGGCCGGGAGAACTACGCGTTCAGCGACCGCTTCAAGGATGGAACCGCTTATTCACAGGGGGATTTCAAAGGGTATCTGCGCTGCACTTCCTGCGGGAACTTCTACCGTGCCGCCGCGCTTCGCGAAGCCGGGATACGTTTCGATGAATCGCTTACCAATGCCGAAGACAGCATCTTCTATGCGGAATGCCTGACCGCTTTCCGCGTTTTCAGGTTCCTGGACAGGCCTTTTTATTTTGTCCGCCGGAGGGAGGGAAGTGCGTCAAGGGTTTATACGCCCCTTCTGGTGCGGAAGACCCTCAATGCAGCGGACCGCGCCTCCGGGTTGAAAAAGACGGCTGCCACGCAGTTCCGCAAGGACGTATTCAATACTCTGCTCTACAGCCTGCTCTGTTCGGCCGCAACTCTCGCCGTCAAGGCCGGGATGACGGCCCGGCAGTTCGGTGAACTCGGTATAAAACGCTATCTGCCTGTAGATTACGGAAGCCTCGACACTACCGCGCGCATCAAGGCGTTCGCCCTCAATTCAGATCTGACCCTGTTCTATACCATAACCCGCCTGCAAGGAAAATAGAGCCAAAAGATGAAAGTCCTGATCATATTCGGTTGGATCCCAAATTACAGGGTGCCGGTGCTGCGCAAACTTGCGGAGCGCTACGAACTTACCGTGGGATATCATTTCCGGGATGAATCGTCGGACCGGGAACCCTTCCGCAAGCTTTATCTCGAGAACAGGAAAATAGGTCCCGTGACCTGGTTCAAGGATTTCCGTTCCATCTGCAGAGACTACGACGTGGTGCTGGAGACATGCCACTACAGCTATCCCCAGATGTTCACCATGCCTTTCTGGCGCACGGGGTTCAAGGTGGTGTCGCACGACGTGGGCATAAGGGCTCATTATAAGCTCAAATTCGATCTCGGCAGACGGAAACGTCTCAGCGACTATCTGTACAAAAAAGCCCTTTTCAGCGGTGACAGCGTGCTGGTCTACATGAAGCAGATCCTGGACTTCTGGAACCTTCCCGATGCGGTGCGGGCGAAGTGCTTCGAGACACACAACTCAGTAGATGTCAAGAAGATAACGATAGAGGAAGGTAAGAAGGAAAACTTGTTGTTCGTAGGAACCCTGTACAAGGAGAAGCGTGTGGACCTGCTGGTGGATGCATATGCCGAGGCGTTCAGGCGTACGGGTTCCAGGGAGGATTTCCCCCGCCTGGACATAATAGGGAAGGGCGACATGTCGGCAGACCTGCAGAAACGGATCGCGGCTGCCGGAATGGAGGGCAGGATACGCCTTTGCGGCGCCATCTACGACGAGGACGTGCTCGCGGATTATTTCTCCCGGGCCATAGCATGCGTCTCCCCGAACCAGGCCGGCCTTTCCGTGCTCAAGAGCATGGGTTACGGGGTCCCCTTCGTAACTGTTAAAGATGCGGTTACGGGAGGGGAGGTCCTGAATATTGAAAACGGGCGCAACGGCATACTTATGGATAATGTCGGCGAACTTGCGGACGTGCTCGCGGATATTGCCGGCGACCGCGCCAAATATCTGGCTTTGGGCAGGAACGCCAAAGCCTATTACGACACCAACGCATCCCTTGAGAGGATGGTGCAGGGTTTTGCGGATGCCATAGAATACGCTTATTCACATTAGAAGACTTTCAATATGGAGTACACCAACAATCCGCTTGGAGCCACGAAGGCCGGAATCCGTTTCAACCACGCAGCCAATGTGTTGAGGACGTGGTGGAGCTTTCATGTCAAGTGGCCGTGGGTTAAGTACAGAGGGTTCATAAGGGTAGGGAAGCATACCAGTTTCGCCCGTCTCCACGTCGAGTTGGGCGACAGGGTTCAGTTCGGGCCTTATTGCGAGATAGCGGCTCCCGTGAAGATAGGCGACTCCGTGCTTTTCGGGGCCAATTGCCATATAGTGGGGAAGCACGACCATACTACCGATGTCCCCGGCCAGACCATCTGGGACGGCGAGCGGCAGGCCAATGCCCTCACAGTCATAGGGAACGACGTCTGGATAGGGAACGGGACCATCATAGTCTCCGACGGCCTGTCGATAGGGGATGGAGCCGTTGTGGGTGCAGGGTCGGTAGTTACGGGAAGCATACCGCCCATGGAAGTATGGGCCGGCAATCCGGCGCGCAAGATAAGGGACAGGTTCCCCTCTTCGGAGCGTGCCGCCCATCAGGGGTATCTGGATAAAACATTCAAGGTAAAGCGATGATGAAGAAAGCTTTGCTCTGCATATCGGCGTTAGTCCTCCTTCTGCCCGCGGCCCTTGGGCAGGAGAAGACCATAAGCGTTGCCGACCAGAAGGGTTTCGACAGGATTCAGGCCGATATCGTGGCCGCCGCGACGAAGGGCGTCAAGGACATAAAGGTCGATCTGAAGGAAGGCGAATACGTCTTCAGGGAGAATCATATAGTCCTGTCCAACCGGGCCTGGCCGGAACTGTCCATATCTTTGGAAGGGAACGGCAGCATCATCCGTCCCGAGGGCAGCGACTATCGCAACGGCGGCAGCTATGCCGGCGGATTCGACCGACGCCATTCTTTCATGACCCCGGAGGGCGAAGACGTCGAGCTGTTCGAGCATTTCAAATATTCGGATTCCAAGGTGTCGCTGGTCAGGAAGCTGCAGGAAGGCAGCCTTTGCAGGATTGCGGTGTCCGGGTACGGCAATATGGATGAGAAGCGCTGCGCCAATACGTTCATACAGATATCGCAGACCTGGCAGAGCAATTTCTTCCCGGTGAAGGAGATACGCGACGGCTATGCGTATTTCATTGTCAAGGACTTGACCGTCAATGAGTCCAAGAAAGATTATTACATCAATGACGACGTCACCTGCTTCGGCGAACGCATCCGCTACAAGCTCTGCAATGCCGCCGGAGTATCCGATTCGTTCAGGATCCTGGACGGCAGGGTGCGCCTCCCCGCGTCCGTGGCTTCGGTGCGGGAAGGCAAGGCCAATTGCTTCCTGCTCGTTTCCGGCTGCAAGTTGAAGGCATTCAGCATGAAGGGTTTCAAGTTCCATGGCAACGCCGACAAGGATGCTTTCCTGGTGCGTATCGTCAAGTCCGACCTTCAGGCAGCCGACATAAGCGCATGTGAGTTCCGGGGCATACAGAGCCGTGCAGTGGGGATCTTCGGCAATACCGGCGTAACGGTCCGTGGCAACATCTTCCTGGATTGTTACAGGGAATGTGTGGTGGCGAACGAGAACTCGGTGGATGCGTCCATTACGGACAATCGCTTCTGCCGTGTGGGGAAGCGCTGGCAGAATACCCAGGCGATCCAGGCTTTCGGAAAGGATTATCTCATCGCGCGCAACGTCATCGAGGACTTCGGAACCTACGGCATAGGCGTTGGCGAGTGGCAGGGCGCAGCCGGGGAAGACAGCAGCTATGGCGTTACCGAATACAACGAGCTGTTCTTCAGTGAAGGATACCAGAAGGATTGCCTCAACCGCACCCTGATGGATTCCGGGGCCATCTATGTCTGGACCAAGAACAAGCATGCCGTGATCCGCTACAACAGCATCCACGATTTCACCGGGCCCATGGACAACAGGGGCATCTTCTGTGACAACGGAGCGCGCAACTTCAGCATCTACGGCAATATCATAACTGGGATTGCCAACAGCTATTGCATCGATTCGTGGCGTTACGCCGGCAATGAGAAGGACATCGGCCCCACCAACGTGAACAACGAAATCAGGGACAACGTGGTCGACGGCCCTATCCGCTTCATGGCCAGGGCAAAGGATTCCGGCTGCAAGCTGGGCAGGACTTATGTCTGTGGCAACGCTGCCGTCGCCGGGCTGGGGAATGTCATATCCGAACTCCCTTCGCACGGGGCGTTCGTCCAGCTTTCGGGAACGGAGACCCCGGACGGGGGCCTTGTCCTGGACAGGGCTTCGTACCGCAGGCTCCGTCGCGGGAATCCGGAGTTCGGCAGGATTAAAGACCGTATCAAGAGGAAATGAAGGTTCTGGTAAATGCATACGCCTGCTGTCCGGGAATGGGCAGCGAACCCGGAATGGGCTGGAACTGGTGCGCTCATCTTGCGGAGCACTGCGAATTGTTCATCATTACCGAAGAAGAATTCCGCGACCGCATCGAAGCCGCCCTTCCTGCCCTGCCTCAGGGTGCGAACATGCATTTCTATTATAACCCCGTGACTCCCGAAGTCCGCCGTATGTGCTGGAACCAGGGCGATTGGCGCTTCTACTACTACTATCGCAAATGGCAGAAGAAGACTCTCGCCATCGCGAAGAAGATCGTGGCGGACGAGGGCATCGACCTTATCCACCAACTGAACATGATAGGATTCCGGGAACCGGGCCTGCTCTGGAAGATAGAAGGGCCGCGCTTCGTCTGGGGGCCTATTGGCGGGATGGAAACCATGCCTGTCGCCTATCTGAAAGGCGCTGGCTTCAAGACCCTTGCGTTCAACGTGGTCAAGAACGTCCTCAATTACCTTCAGTGCCGCTTCCAGCCGAACGTCCGCAGGGCTATCCGGAAATCGGCGGTGCTGGTATCGGCAACCAAAAGTTCGGTAGACAAGATCCGGCGCTATCATCGCAGGGACTCCGTCCTGCTCAACGAAACGGGCTGTGAATCCGTCGGCCTGCCTGTGAGGACATTACGGGCGTGTGAAGGTTTCAATATAGTATGGGCGGGCAAATTCGATTTCAGGAAGCAACTGGGCCTTGCGCTTCGCGTTATCGCTGAATGCAAGGACCTGGACTTGAAACTCCATATCATGGGAACAGGCCCGGATGCCGGCGCATACCGCAGCTTGTCCGCTTCCCTCGGCATCGCTGACAAGTGCGTCTGGCACGGTCAGGTGGCCCGGGATGAGGTGCTGGACATAATGGCCGGATCCGATCTGTTCCTGTTCACGAGCATAATGGAAGGCACCAGCACTGTGGTCATGGAGGCGGTACAGAACCATCTGCCCGTTGTCTGCTTCGATGCTTGCGGCTTCGGTACGGTAGTCGACGGGTCGATTGGCCGTAAGGTCCGGTTGTCGGATCCCGAGCGGAGCGTCAAGGACTTCGCAGCTGCCGTGCGCCATCTGTACATGCACCCCGAAGAACTGCAGCGTATGCGTGACAATTGCACGGCCAAGGCCGCCATGCTCGAATGGGACCGCAAGGCCGAAGAAATGTACGGTATCTATAAATCCGCCCTCCAATGAACAACCTCTTCTTCGATCTCATCCAGGTGTCGGCAGGCACGCGCAGGGAGCTTTCGAGCGTCCCCGATGCCGAACAGTGGCGTGCGTTGCTGTCCATAGCCAGGATGCAGGCGCTGGTGGGGGTGCTGTTCGATGCGGTGGAGCGTCTTCCCGCCGGGCAGCGGCCTCCTGAAGACATCACCATGCTGTGGATGCATTGGCAGGGGAAGATCAGGGGAAACAACGGCATCGTGGACGCCAGGGCCCGCGAAATTACCGCCATCCTTGCCGAAGGAGGCTTCGGCAGCTGCCTGCTGAAGGGCCAGGGGACGGCGCTTTATTATCCCGAACCTGCCCTGCGCAAACCCGGGGACATAGACATTTGGGTGCAGGGCGACAGGAAGGAAGTGCTGCGTTTCCTTTCAGGCCGGTACAGCTTTGGCCAGCAGTCCTGGCACCATACCGAAGTGAACGTATTCGACAAGGTTGAGGTGGAGGTTCACCATCATCCTACCTGGCTTTGCAATCCGTTCAACAACAGGAAGTTGCAGCGGTATTTCGAAAAGGAGTGGCCGCTCCAGCGGGAGCATTCAACCGGCCTTGGCTTCAACAGTCCCACAGCCGATTTCGCCGCTGTCTACTGCCTCGTACATATCTACCGGCATCTGCTCGAGGAAGGAGTCGGACTTAGGCAGGTCTATGACCTGTTCTACATCCTTTCGTCGCTCAGCGAAGGGCAGAAAGCGGAGGTGCTGCGCAGGGTGCACGAATTCGGGATGGAGCGCCTGTTCGGCGGAATGATGTACGTGCTGCGCGAAGTGTTCGGCCTGGTCGACGGGAGGCTCCTCTCCCCGGCTGATGAAAACTGCGGACCCTTCATACTCAGGGAGATACTTCTCGCCGGAAATTTCGGAAAATTCGACAGGCGCAATGCTGTCTACCGCGATGAAAAGCGGGCTGCCAAACTGTTCGGCCGCTTCTTCTCCCGCCAGTCCCGCTTCCTTCGCTACTTCCCGTCGGAGGTACTTTGGATACTGCCATGGCGCTTCTGGCAATTCTTTATCTGGCGTCCGACCCATACCATAAAGGTATGAAAATGGTTTATTCCGGATTTTATGCTATCTTTGTAGGCTTGAGAAATTATTTGTAGCTATGCGTAAAATCCATCTTGCCATATCGGCGGCGGTGATAGCCCTTGCAGTTTCCTGCTCGCCCAACACTTACCGGAGTATCAATTATGTCCAGGACGTCACCCGTGATACCACTATGGCGCTCAAGGCAGGCGAAGGTATAATCGTGCAGCCCCAGGACATGATATCCATCGTCGTTTCCTGCCGCGAACCCCAGCTGGCGGCCATGTTCAACCTTACCAACGTCAGCTATCAGGCAGGTTCCCAGGCAGGCCAGACAGGATATCAGCGCCTCATGGGTTATACGGTGGATACCGACGGAAATATCGATTTCCCGATCATAGGCAAGATCAATGTCGCCGGGCTCAACCGCTGGGGCGTCGCCCAGAAGGTGAAGAACGAGCTCGTAAAACGCGACCTTCTCAAGGATCCTGTGGTTACCGTTGAGTTCATGAACTTCAAGGTTTCTGTGATAGGCGAGGTTGCCCGTCCCGGCACTTTCTCCATCACCAACGACCGAATCAACCTGTTCGAAGCGCTTAGCCTTGCGGGCGACCTCACCATATATGGCCGCCGCGACAACGTGCAGGTCACCCGTGAAACCGGTGGCAAGAGGTATGTATACGTGCTCGATCTCCGTTCGTCGGATATATTCAATTCTCCGGCCTATTACCTGCAGCAGAACGACATCGTTTATGTCGAACCCAACAGCGTCAGGGCTGGCCAGTCCACAATAAACGAAAACTACTTTAAATCCGGAAGCTTCTGGGTGTCGATGGGCTCTCTCGCCATTACGGTGGTCAACCTTGTAGTAACCCTCTCGCGCAACCGGGACTGATATACCATGAGCGAAGAAATCAAAGCCCCCGTCTGGAAGGCGGACGCTGGTGAACAAGACCAGAACGCCCTGAGTCTCAGGGATATATGGAGCATGATATGGGATAACAAGATTTGGTATCTCATCTGTCTTGCCATAGCGCTGTTCGTGGCGCTCTTCTATCTCTACCGCACCCCTAAGAGCTTCAGCCGGGTGCAGAAGCTGATAGTTGAGGAAAGCTACGAGAACAAGTTCGCCAAGGAGCTGTCCAACATCTCCGGTGGCGCGGCGGGCAATATGGGCCGTACACGTGTCGACAACGAGATCGAGGCGATTTCGTCGCCCGACCTCATGAAGAAAGTCGTCGAACGCCTGGGCCTGGAGATCAATTATATATCGAACCAGTTCCTGCGCAAGCGCGACCTGTACACGAATTCACCGTTCACCGTCAGCCTGGTTGGTGACAACGACCTCAGTTCGTTCTCCTTCGATGCCGACCGCGCCGGCGACAGCCTCTTCGTAATCAAGAACTTCACCATAAGGGGAGAGAAGCTGTCCGCCGATGCCATCAAGGGCAAGTACGGCGACACCCTTTCCACTCCGGTAGGTAATCTGGTGCTTGTAGCCACTACCCATCCCGGCAACTGGAAGAAGGGTGTGACAGTCTCGTATGCCAAGGCCATGTCGCGTGCCAAAAGTTACTGCAGCCGCCTCAGCGTGAGCGTACCCAGCAAGACCGCCAGTGTCATCCGCATGCAGCTCACCGATGCCCATCCCACCAGGGCTGAGCGCATCCTTAGTTCGCTCCTGGACGTCTACAACGAGGAATGGGTTAATAACCTGAACCGTTCGGCGCGTAATACCACCGACTTCATCAACGACCGTCTGGTGGTCATCGAACGGGAACTCGGCGGCATCGAAACCGATATCCGCGACTACAAGGAGGCCAACCGCATCACCGACCTCAGCTCGGCGGCGAGGGAGTATCTGGGCCAGTCCAGCGATTATTCTTCGCAGAACTTCGAGGCGCAGAACCAGCTCTCCATGGCGCACTACATCAAGCAGTATCTCAACGATCCGGCGCATCAGCACGGGCTCATCCCTGCCAATTCCGGCATCGCGAACAGCAATGTAGAGGGGCAGATCGCCGAGTACAACAAGCTGTACCTCCAGAGGGAGCAGATGGTGGCGGCCAGCTCCGAATCCAACCCCATGGTCCGCGACCTCGACAACAGCATGGAACAGCTCCGTTCCGCCATCAACCGTTCCATCGACAACCTTATCTCCACCCTGCAGATGCAGGTGAACCGCATCAACCAGCAGGAGAACGATATCATGCGCCGCCTGGCATCCACTTCGAGCCAGGAATACCAGTTGCTCTCGATCGAAAGGCAGCAGAAGGTCAAGGAGCAGCTGTATGTGTTCCTACTGCAGAAGCGCGAAGAGAACGAGCTTACCAGTCTTCTCAACGTTGCCAACACCCGTCTGATACAGGCTCCCAACGGCAGCGGTGCTCCCGTCGCTCCGCGCAGGAGCATGGTGCTGCTCGTAGCCCTTATCCTTGGACTGGGACTTCCCTTCCTTTACTTCTTCCTTGCCAACCAACTGGATACCAGGGTGAAGGACCGCGGCGACGTCAAGGGCCTACAGATTCCTTTCCTGGGCGAGATACCCCAGGCCAACCTGCCCACCAAATGGTGGCAGCGGCTCGACAAGTCGATCCGCTACAGCAGCCATAATTCACAGATAGTGGTGAAGCCCGGCAACCGCGACATGATGAACGAAGCCTTCAGGGTGATGCGTACCAACCTCGACCTCATGACCGCCGGACATCCCGGTTGCCACAGGATCATGCTCACCTCGTTCAACCCCAATTCTGGTAAGACCTATCTCATCATGAACATCGCGGCGACCATGGCCCTGAAGAAGAGCAAAGTGCTGCTGATAGACGTGGACATGCGCAAGGGGACCTTGTCCAACGTGCTGGCTCCCAAGAAGTCCGGCATAGCTTCGTACCTGAACGGCAAGACCGCCGACGTGCGTGACAGCATTCTTCCGGTGACTGACAACCTTTGGGTGCTGCCGGTCGGCAACCTGCCTCCGAATCCGGCCGAACTCCTTCTTGGAGAGCGCTTCGAGCAGATGCTGGAACTCCTTTCCAAGGAATACGATTACATCTTCCTCGACTGCCCGCCCATCGATATGGTGGCCGATACCGGCATCATCGCCAAGCATGCGGACATGACCCTGTTCGTCATGAGGGCCGGCCTCTTCGACAAGAGGGCGCTGCCCGCCGCTGAAGAGCTTTACGAGAGCGGCAAGTACAACCGTATGGCATTGGTGCTGAACGGCGTAGAGACCGCCCACAGCGGCTACGGCCATTATGGCTACGGTCACTATGGTTATGGCCATTACGGCTATGGCTACGGTTACGGTTATGGCAACAGCGGGGAAGGCAATCCCGAAGCGGCTGAAGACAAGAAGAAATAATGCTGTTCCGCAAGAAACGCAGTTCCCTCATCGAAGGCGGCATCCTTGACGGTGCCGTGGACAATCATTCCCATATCCTGTATGGTGTGGATGACGGCGTGCGTACCCTGGAGGAGTCCCTTACCATACTCCAGTACATGGAGGAACAGGGATTCCGCAAGGTGTGGCTCACCCCTCATACCATGGAGGATGTGCCGAATACCACCGGGGGCCTGAAAGCCCGTTTCGGGGAGCTTAAAGCGGCCTACAAAGGCGGATTGGAGCTCGATCTCGCATCGGAGTATATGATGGACCCGCCCTTCGTCGAGAGGATGCGCCGGGGCGACCTGCTTTTCCACGACGAGGACATGGTGCTGGTGGAAACCAGTACCTGGTCGGCTCCGTACGAGTTCTGGGACATCCTCGAGGAGATGATGTCGTCCGGTTACAGGCCGGTGATCGCTCACCCCGAGCGCTATCGTTATATGGAGATGCGGGATTATGAGCGTCTCCACAAGATGGGCTGCCGGCTCCAGTTGAACATACCTTCGATAGTGGGCTTCTATGGCTCGCGCGAGAAGGCCAAGGCCGAAGCCCTGCTGGGCAAGGGCTGGTACGACATGGCGGGTACCGACACCCACCGATTCCGCATCCAGAAGCATTGGCTCAACGAACCCGTCATCACCGACAAGGTGATGGCCCAGCTCACCGCGCTGGTGCATCTTTAGATGACGGGCCCCGTCCTTACGCCTCCCGGTTCCAGGGTGCTCCTGCATGTGTGCTGCGCACCGTGCTCCGGCGCCATAATCGAGTCGATGTGCTCGCAGGGAATCGTACCTACTGTATTCTGGAGCAATTCCAATATCCATACTGCCGAAGAGAACGACAAAAGGCTTTCGACACTCGCGCCTTATGCCGCTGAGTTCGGCGTGCCGGTGGTGGTGGACGGATACGACCATGCCGCTTGGCTGGCTTTCGTCCGGGACGGTCTTGCACAGGACGGCCTGCGCCCCCAGGACTGCCCGGAGCGGGGCGCGCGCTGCCTTATGTGCTTCAGGTTCCGGCTTTTGCGTGCTGCGCGCTATGCAGCGGCAAACGGCTTCGACTGCCTTACCACCTCGCTGGCTTCTTCCCGCTGGAAGTCGCTGGAGCAGGTGGATGCTGCCGGGGAGTGGGCGTGCTCGTCGGTGAACGGGGTGAGCTGGTGGCCCCAGAACTGGCGCAAAGGCGGACTGCAGCCCCGCCGCGCCGAAATCATCAGGGAGCAGGGCTTCTACAACCAGACCTTCTGCGGTTGCGAATATTCTATTTGAAGAGTTTCTTTACGAACTCTGGAACGTCGGCGACCTTCACTACGGTGATGCCGTCGGCTTTTGGAAGCGACTTTTCGAAGGCGCTCACGTAAATTTTCTTGAAGCCCAGCCTCGCCGCTTCCTGGATCCTTCGCTCGCATTGTGACACCGGGCGGATTTCGCCGCTCAGGCCGACTTCTCCCGCAAAGCATGCATCTCCCGGGATTGCGAAGTCGAAGTTGCTGGAAAGCACGGCGCATATGACCGCCAGGTCGGCTGCCGGGTCGCTTACCTTCAGGCCGCCGGCCATGTTGAGGAAAACATCCTTTTGGGCCAGATGGAAGCCGGCGCGCCTTTCCAGTACCGCCAGAAGCATGTTCAGCCTCCTCAGGTCGAAGCCCGTGCCGCTGCGCTGGGCCGTGCCGTACACGGCCGAAGCCACCAGGGCCTGAACTTCGAAGAGGAGCGGGCGCGAACCGTCGAGCGAGGCGCAGATAGCCGTGCCGCTGAGGCCGGCTTCGTGCATGGGTATAAGCAGTTCGGACGGGTTCTTGACTTCACGCAGGCCTTCTCCGGTCATTTCGAACACCGCGATTTCGCTGGTGCTGCCGAAGCGGTTCTTGATGGAGCGCAGTATCCTGTATGCGCCCCGGTTCTCGCCTTCGAACTGGAGTACGACGTCCACTATGTGTTCCAGGATCTTGGGGCCGGCGATGTAGCCGTCCTTGGTGATATGGCCGATGAGGATTACGGGCACGCCGGTCTCTTTCGCAAAGCGGAGCAGCATTGCCGCGACTTCCTTTATCTGGCTTACCGATCCGGGGGTGGAGTCGATGGAATCGGTGTACATCGTCTGCACCGAGTCGACTATCATAAGTTCGGGCCTTGATTCCGTCGCTTCGGCTATCACATTGTCTATCAGGGTTTCGCAGAAGATCCCTATGTTGTCGGTGTCGGTTGCCCCCGCCTCAAGGCGGGCAGCCCTCATCTTCACCTGGCGGGCGCTTTCTTCACCGGTGACGTACAGCGTGCGGAGGTGCTTGCAGCACAGCGGAATCTGCAGGCTGAGGGTGCTCTTGCCTATGCCGGGTTCACCGCCTATCAGCACGAGCGAGCCGGGTACGATGCCCCCGCCCAGCAGGCGGTCGACTTCTTCCAGTCCAAGGCTTACGCGGCTTTCCCTTGAATAATCTATCTCCTTTAGCTTGAGTGGTTTGCGGCTTTCCGTCCCGCCCTTGCCGACGCTCCGTACACCAGTGGTGGCCGGTGCTTTTTTCGGCTCCACCGTCATCTCCTTCATCGTATTCCATTCGCCGCATGCCGGGCAGCGCCCCAGGAACTGGGGGTATTCGTTACCGCACGAAGTGCAGTACCACACGGTCTTCGCTTTAGCCATAGTGGTACAAATATACTATTTTTCCGCTATCCCTATGCGGCTTATTCGATGCTGATGAGCCTGATTCCCTCCATCTCGTCGAGGATGCGTCCGGGAGCGGCGGTGTATTCGCCGTGGCGGACTTTGACGTCGATAGTAGCCAGGAGGCGGCCGTTTTCCAGGGCTTTTATGGAGTAGGAGGTGACCGGAAGCCTGCGCGCCTTGAACGAATCCATCACCTTGGCAAGGTTCTCCTTCGAGTCTGCCGAAAAGGTGATCGATACGGCCTTCTCGCCGAATTGCGGCAGAGCATAGTGCATCACTTCCAGCACGATCAGCACCATGACCGTGGTGACAGCTGCCAGTATGTACATGCCTCCTCCGCAGCTCATGCCTATGGCTGCAGTGACCCAGAGGCCTGCCGCTGTGGTGAGGCCGCGGACGGAGTTCTTCTGGAAGATGATTATGCCGGCGCCGATGAAACCGATGCCCGTGACTACCTGAGCGGCAACCCTGGAAACATCGAAGCGCCCTGCCTGAAGGCCGTCGAAGCCGTATTGCGATATTATCATGAAGAGGGCGCTGCCCAGCGCCACAAGGAAGTGGGTCCTGAGCCCCGCCTCCTTGGAGCGGAACTCCCGCTCGAATCCTATCAGTCCGCCGAGGACTCCGGCGATGAATAATCTAAGAATCAATTCAGCTGTCATAGTCGGTATGTGTTAGAATAATCCGGGCGTGATCCCCAGCCACTTGAGGACGGTTTCGCCCCAGAGCAGGATGATGAACCACGATAGTGTCATGAGCGTGATTCCGAACTTGAAAGCGTCGGTCATGCTGTACTGGTTGGTGGTGTAGAGCAGTGCCGCGGGCTTGCTGTTGAAGGGAAGCACGTAGCAGTGCTCGATGAGCATCGAGACGGGAAGCGCGAGGCTGATGACAGGGTAGCCGAAGCGCTGCGCCACGCCCATAGCTATGGGAACGAAGATCATGGTGCGTATGGTCTTGCTCTGGAAGACCAGGCCGGAGTACATCATGAAGAAGGTGAGGATTACGTATAGCACCCAGAACGGGGTGTTGTCGCCTATTCCGAGCGAATCGAACATGGCATTCACCATGGTTCCGGGGAGCCCCGTGGCGTTGAGGCCCGTGCCGAGCACATATGCGCCGCAGCTGAAGATCATCAGGTGCCAGGGTATGTCGACGTCGTTCCACTTCACCACGCCTATGCCCGGCATGAGGGCGATGACGGCACCGATGAGCGCTACTGTCGTGGCGTCGACTCCGTGCAGGCTGTCGGTGCACCACATCAGCAGCACGCCTCCGAAGATGGCCACCGCCTTCCATTCTTCCTTGGTCATCCTGCCCATGGCGTCCAGCTCCGCTTTCAGACGGTCCATGCCGCCTTCGATCTGCGGCTTCTGCTCTTCCTTTTTCATGGGGAAGAACACGTACATGCTGAGCAGCAGGCCGAGGACCAGGATCAGCAGGCTCATGGGGCCGCAGCTGATGAGCCAGTCGGAGTAGCCGAATTCGGAAGTTGTGGCTCCGAAGATGAGGGATATCGCGAGCAGATGCGCGCCGGAACCCGTGTAGAATGCATTGGCGCCTATGTTCACCTGGAACAGTTCCTGTATCACGAGGTTGCGGCCGAAGTTGTTGCGCTTGCCTCCGTAAGCCCCGTAGATGGCGCATACCGTCATCATGATGGGCAGCAGTATGGCCGCCTTTACGGTTGTGGCCGAGATGAACATGCTGAGCACCAGGTTGATGAGCAGGAAGCTCCAGAGTACGCCCTTGGCGCTCTTGCCGAACTTGAGCACGAAACCCAGGGCAAGCCGCTTGGCGAACTTCGTCTTGACGAGCATGCTGGCCAGGACGAAGCTGAGGATGTTGAGCCACATTACCGGGTGGCCGAGCTGTGCGAAGGCTTCCTTCTGCGAAGTTACCCCGCACAGCACGACTCCCAGCGTAACGAGCAGGGAGGTCAGATAATTGGGTATGGCCTCCGTCATCCAGAGGATGAGCGCCGCGACGAATATGGCGAGCATGGCGTAGTTGCTGCGGATGAAGCCGGACAGTCCCAGCTCGTGCAGCCTGGCCACCGCCTTGTCGGTGACGCTGCCCTCGGTGATATTGTCGATGAACCCTATGCTGGAAAACCAGTAGATGAGCACGAAGGCAATGACTGCCAGCGGCACTCCAAGCCTGGCCATCCATTTCTCGAATCCGGATTTCTCCATCTTGGGGAGTTTCTCGATACGGTAATTGTTCATATCGAGCGGGTCGTACGCCGCTTTGGGCGCCATTGTCTTCGTGTCGTCTGCCATTATTTCCAGTTCTTATACGGGTTCTTCATAAGCATGGAGTTGAAGTATTTGGGATCTCCCGTAACTTCTTCTCCCAGCCACTCGGGTTTGTCGAAGGGCTCGTTCTCGTCCTGCAGTTCCACTTCAGCCACGGTAAGGCCGTCGTTGTCGCCGTAGAACTCGTCCACTTCCCAGGTGTGGACGCCGTCGGTGTTCTTCACCAGGTAGCGGGTCTTGTCGATCACTCCGGGTTCAGCGAGGTCCAGCAGGGCCTTTACGTCCTCCACCGGAATCTCCTTCTCCCATTCGAAGCGGTCGGCTCCGCTGGCGTTGCCTATTCCCTTGACGGTGATGAATCCCTTCTCGCCCTTGACGCGGATGCGTACGGTCCTTTCGGGCACGCTGCACAGGTAGCCCTGGGTGATGCGGGTAGCCTTGAAGCTATCTTTCTTGAAGTCTCCCTTTACGAGGAACTTCTTTTCGATCTCGCGGTTGGCCATAATGCTATTCGTTTGCTAAAGGTTTGTCTATCATGCCGATGACGCGTTTGATAGCCTGAAGGTAGTTGATGTTCTCCACACCTTCGAGCCCGCAGTCGGCTATGGTCTTCTTGATGTCTTCGATCTCGGTGGATTCGCTGTTGATGGTCACCACCTTGGCGCCGTTGATGAGCACGTTGCCCACTTCGCAGATGGTGTTGTTCACCATGTAGCCGAAGCGCTGCTTGTGGACGCGTACCGCCGCCAGGTCCGGGTTGGCCTTTACCATGGCGATGAATTCATCGAAGGTATAGGTATCCTTGTCGAGTTTGGGCATCTCTACCATGAAGGCCGGGAACACTTCCTTCTCCAGCACCTCGCGGCTGATAGGGAACTCGCCCTTCATGAGCGGGTTCCACTGTTCGAGGCCGTCCACGGTCTGTACGTAGGTCTTGATGTCCATCTTGCCGTTGCGGATCTTGGTGTTGTTGATGTCGTTCTTGGCCGAGATGATGTAGATTTCGTCGCTCTCGCGCTCCCATACCTTTTCGGGTACGGGAACGGAGAGACGGGCCATTCTCTTGTGAGCTTCGCAGAAGCACTGGCCGAAGCTGCGGAATTCGAAGCGGGGCTTGCTTTGCTCGCCTATTTTGAGTTCTGCCATAGTTCTGATGCTTTTATTGTTTGACGTCGGGATCTTCGGTGCCGTCGGTGGAGTTGGCCTGGGCGGGAGTGAAGGACTCGGTGATCATCCACTTGCCGCTTCCGTCGGGAATGCGGCTCCATGAGCCCTTGTTGTTCGGAAGCGATGCGCCCCAAGCGCCGGAATCGTCCTTTTCGCCGCGCTGGAAGGAATCAACCTTGGTGCCGTCGGGAGCGAAGAGTTCGAGAAGGACGCTCTTCTTGGCGGAGAAACCGCTCTTGAAGCCCCTCTCGGTGGTGCCCTTGCCGCCTATGATGGCGAAGAAGCCCTTTGCAGGAACCACCTCGCCGTCGATGCCGGTCCATGTGAGTTCTTCATCCTTGTTGATGGTCACGCCTGTGAGCTTGATGGGGAAATCGCTGGCGTTGTAGAGCTCGAAGAACTTTTCCTCGTCTGCACCGGCGCCGTATACCTCATTGAGTTTGAGCTTGGTCCAGTCGGTGGCCGGGTCGCCCACCTTGTAGCTGAACTTGTCGGACGTGGTGGTAAAGCCTGCTTCGTTTACTACGGTCACGGTGAATTCCACATTCGTGCCGTCGGCCTGAGCGGGGATGGTGGCGGTGTAGGTGTTGCCGGATCCGGTCATGGCGGCTTCGGTGCCGTTGTACTTGAGGGTGGCGGTCTTGATGGCCTGCAGGCCGGTGACGGTAGCCGTTACGGTTACAGCATCATGTGAAGTGGGTGCTTCAGGAGCGAAGACCACTTTCTCGATGGTGGAAGGGCCTTTGAAAACTTCGTCCTTGACGCAGCCGGTGAAAGCCATCAGGGCTGCAGCCATAATAAAGAATATCTTTTTCATGATTTTTCCGTGTTAAGAGGTTGAACTAGAAGTCGATTTCGAAACGGATAGCCAGCATGCTGTAGTCTACGCCGCCCTTGCCGGCCTCTTCCACTACCTTGGTGTAATCCTTGGTGGGAGCTCCAGTGGCGTCATGGCCTACGAAGAGCTTTCCCTTGCCGTTTGCATAGCGGTCGTTGTTGTTGTACTGGTAGTTGAGCTGGATCTTGACATTGTTGTTCACCCACCAGTTCAGGCCGACAGCATAAGCTTCGGCAGCGCCGCCGAATACATCGCCGTCGTTGAGGTCGACGTTCTCATAGCGGGCGCAGAGTTCGAGGTCGCCTGCCTTCGTCCCGGGCTTGATCTTGGTATATTTGCCGCCGTTGGCATCGTAGCGCTGGGTGCCGCCGAAGAGCAGGTAGCCAGCCTGTACGTACCATCCGCCGAACTTGTTCGTGGTCACGCTTGCGGGATCCTTGGCATCCTTGAAGAATACGTTGTCGCCGATATAGGCGGCCTCGTAGCGGAGGCCCTTCCAGTGGCCGGCGAGTTCAGCGGTCCAGAGGAGGTTGTGGTCGTAACCGGGAAGGGTGTTGGTGTCCAGGTATTTCTTGCGGTTGATGCTGGTGGAGTTGCGTGCGCTGGCGCGGTAGAAACCGTATTCGCCGGTAGCTACGCTGGTGATCGGGGTGCGGTAGGAACCTGCGAAGCCGATGTGCAGGCTGGCGTTCTCTGCCTTGTAGAGCGGGCGGAAGACCAATTTGCCGGTAAGGGAGTAGCCGGAGTTGCGGCCGAAGTCCTTGTTATTGTCGGCGATGTTCGTCCATTCCTCATTGCCGGCGATTTCGGTCGTGAAGGCGCCGAGGGATGCCCAGAGGAAGCCGCCGGCGTACTTGGCATTGATGCCGAGATGGCGCGAGGGAGCAAGGGCGGAGCAAACCATGGGCCTTTCCATGAACTGGAGATAACGGCTCGTGGTGTTGCGCTGGATGGAGAAGTTTTCCTTGAAGTTGCCCACCTGAAGTTCGAGCTTGGGAACCCCGGTGTAGCGGACGATGGCGTCCTTGAGTTCGACCAGGCCGTTTGCGAGGTCCATGTCGAATTCTCCGTACCAGTTCTGGTCGATCTGGCCCTTTACGGCAAAGCGGGCGCGGCGTATGCTGGTGCCGTTGCCGATTGCGTCATAGTCCTTGTTCTCTCCGAAGAATACGGCTCCGTCGGCCTGCGTACGGACGTCGAACCAGAGTTTATAGCCGCTGTTGGGCGACTCCATTACCAGGATGCCGTCCTGGGCCTCTACGTCGAGGCGGTCGGACTGCACGGCAACGCCGTACTGGTTGTACTTCTGCTGTGCGAAGGCCGCGGATGCGGTGATCGTCAGCGCTGCCAAAATGAGTAGAATTTTACGCATAAGTTTAAAAATAAAGGTTGTTGATTAAATGGATTTGATGAAATTTATCAGGTTGTCGCTACGCTTGAGTCCGAGCCGGGCCCGGAGACGGTAGCGGTTGATTTCCACGCTTTTCGGGGTTATGTTCATGAGCGAAGCTATGTATTTGCTGGAGAATCCCTGGCGCAGCAGGTTGGCCAGCTTGCGCTCGTTCTCGGTAAGGTCGGGAAAACGCTCGCGCAGGCGCAGGTTGAAGTCTTTGTGCAGGATCTCGCTCTGCGCATAGAAGTCGTTCATTTCGCGGGTGAAATACATCCTTTCACGTAGACTTCCCAGCATTCCGTCCAGGCGCCGGTCCTTTTGCTGAGGGTCCGACATGGACCTGGCTTCCTGAAGGCCGGTGTAGAGTTCTTCCATGTATTTTTTTTGCTCTCCGATGCCTAGGGCGAAGTCCACCAGTTCCTTGCGTTTGGCCTCGAGCTTGCTTTCAAGGTCCTTTTCTACCATTTCGGAACGCACTTCCAGCGCCGTAAGCGAGCGGCGGTTCGATTCTATCTGCCTTTCCCTCGAAGAGATAATGCTCCGTTGCAGTTCCCTTTCCTTGTGCGTCCGCTGCAGCAGCATTGCCGCGAGGATGCTGGCAAGCAGTATCAGTATGAGCGGGAGGCTATGGGGATTGTTGCCGCTTTCGAGTCCGTAACCGAGAAGGAAAGCTATTGCGGGTGAAGCTATTGCAGAGATTGCCGCTTGCATGGCGCTGCCTTTTTCGAGTATGGCTTCGTCGCCTGACAGCGATACCCCGGCCATCGCAGCTATGATGACAAGGGATGCGGAGAGAGGGGCGGGCGATACTGCCAGCACGATGGAAGAGGACAGGATAACTGAGAGAAGGGCTGGCGAGCTGATGTCGAGTTCACGGTCGGCGAAGTCCCACGACTGCACTCGTATGATGTTGAACAGCAGGGCATAACCGCCGATGGCGCAGGCCAGGCAGACTCCGGCTGTAATAATGCCGGGGGTGGATGCCTGCAATGCGGCGGACGTAATTACGGGTGCTGCGTTGTATACCGTTGCTGCAATAAGGAGTACGGAAGCCGGGTAGAATAACGCCTTCATTGTGGCGTCGAGTTTGAGCAGGTGTATGCCGCGGCGGCGTATGAAGCGGTCGGCAGCCTTGAAGGTCAGCAGCGAAAGGATGGCCGCAAGCACAGGGGCGGCGATCCATATGGCAAGACTTGCAGCTGCGGGGCGGAGGGGAAGGGTGCCTGATGCCGCGAGGGTGCCGAAAAGGGCGCCGGTGGCGGCCATGGCGGGAGCTGCGAACCTGCTCGCGCGGCTGCATATCAGGGTGGATAGTACCGTGGCCGTAGCGATGACCAGGATGTTCCCTTCGCCTGAGCTTTCCGCCATCGAACGGATGGTGCCCTGTACCGGTGTGGGAAGGAAGATGGGAAGGATTACGGCCCCTGCAGCCAGAATGGGCAGGAGTATCTTGAAAAAGCGATGCTCTGCTGCGCCGCCGGACATCAGTGCTGCACGGACAATGGGCGCTTCGGCAAAGATGAGGGCCCATGCGAGGATTCCTGCAGAGATGATGATTATGGGAAGCGACGCCGGCATTTATCCTACAGATTGCGTTTGATGTTCATCACTGAGAGCTGCTCGGCCACCTTCATGGCGGCATTGGACAGGTCTTCGATGTGGAGGGCGAAGTATCTGAGGTGGAATTTCTCGCTGAGCTTGAGCTCATTCATGTCGTGGAAGACGGTGCGCTTGATGCTCTGGGCAAGCTTGGTGGCTTCCTTGTCGTAGAAATACACCTTGTCTATCTCTTCCGAAACCGCTCCAGGCGATTCAAAGTATGCCTTGGCTCCCGGTATGCAGCTCTCCACCGCCATGGCCGCGAGTTCCGACAATTTGACGAATTCCTTGCGGAGGACGGAAGGGATCTTTGGGGTTTCGATCTCGAATTGGATGAGGTCGCTGCTGATGATGCCTATGATATGGTCGATGCGCTCCAGAAGCCTCATTATGTCTCCTCTCGAGCGGAGGAGGGAACCGCGGGAATACAGGTAGGTCTCTATCTCCCTTCGCAGTGCCCCGGCTTCGCTTTCCAGGGTTGCCATAGAGGCCAGGTTGGACTTGAAGGCTTCGGAATCGGCGTAGAGATAATTCTTAACACCCTCGCGGAAAACCTGCACCGATCCGTCGACAGTGTTGAGGAGTCGGTCTATGGCTTTGATGGCACTCTCGGTCTTCTTTGTAGAGAAAATTGATGACAGTTTCATCACTTGTTCCGGTGCTTGTGGTTCTTCTTATCGTAAAAGTAGGAAAAAAATGATACGGAGACAAGCGATGTAGAGATTTATTTGAAGGCCTTTTTTTTGATTCCGGTATAGTCTGTAATTATAAATTATTGATATACAATGTATTAATACTGCGCTTTGTCAGAAGTCAGTTGGGTCGTATCTCGCGATATAGAGTTTTTGTAGAGTTTTTTAGAACAGTATCCCTGCCATAGGAAACAAAAAAACCGGCTCCTTGAGTCGGTTGATTTGTCGCTGGATAAGTAATCGGGGATTACTCTCCCTTGATGGCATCCTTTGCCTGCTTGGCGGCTTCGTCGATAGCGGTCTTGGCAACATCTTCGGCAGCTGCCTTGGCAGCGTCTTCGAGTGTGGCCTCAGCCTCCTTGGCGGCTTCTTCAACGGGTGCTACTTCTTCGGCGGGAGCGGGCTCAGCCTGCTTGGCGGCCTTCTTGTTTCCGCAAGATGCTGCGCAGACCATAAGGGCAGCAACGGCGAGAACTACATAGATCTTTTTCATAATGGTTAATTTAACTAGTTAATTGTCATGCAGATTTGTTCTGCTGCTGCAAAGGTAAACATTAATCCGCCAAAGTGTTCCAATATTATTAAAAATTTTTCATAATTATCCCCTCGGCAGATTGAAGACCTCCATTGCGGACAATTTCCCGTCTTCTATCTTGAACCGCAGTGCCGTTCGGACTACCTGCCATCCCTGTATTCCGGCCGCTCCGGGATTAATGTACATCATATTGTACCTGTCGTCCCATTTTACCTTGAGGATATGGGAGTGACCGCAGACGAAGACCTGTGGATGCAGCTTGTCTATCAGGGCTTTGGCAGCAGGATCGTAATGCCCCGGCGAGCCTCCGATATGCGTCATCAGCACTTTCAGCCCTCCTGCTTCAAAGAATTGGTGATGCGGGAATTCCATACGGATTTCTTGCCCGTCACAGTTGCCATAAACTCCTGTAATGGGCTTGAAATCAGCTATTTGCCTCCAGAATTCAGGTCCTCCGCCCCAGTCGCCTGCATGCCATATTTCATCCACCGGCTCAAGGAACTTCCGGAACTCCTCGTCGAACACACCGTGCGTGTCGGAAATCAGACCTATGTACAATCTCTTATTCATTACTTCATTATCTCTGGCTAAATCAAATGATAGGATACATTGTAATAGCATAAAGGAAAGTGCTAACAATGATATAAAGGAAAACAAGCCATCCCTTTAATCTACGATTTGTCTCATTTCTGTATTTGTTTCTCAGTGCCTTTAATTTCTCATCGGTGTCTTTGAATTTGTCTCTGTATAAGTTATATACAAGAAAAGCGACACCAAATGTATAATAATAATTATGTGTTGTGGTAATGCCAACGGCCCAGTAGATCAGATGTAAAAATGTGCCACATTGGAAAATCGTACATGCTGACATGACTATGCAACCTGTGCCAGCTCCACCTCCTTCCGTCCGTTCATATAAGTCAGCACATCTGTAGAAGCAGTAATCGTAGTTCCTGCGGATTTTGTCAACAATACTCATAAAACTAATTGTTTTCCGGGTGTAACGTTGGCTCTCCATCTCCCGATTTCGTCATTAAGTCTTGTTCAATCTTATATCTTAATCCAAAATTCCAAACTAAAGGAATAGCCCATCCAAAATAAGGAAGAAAACCCGTGCCGTCAACAATTAAATCCGTACATTCAAGTAGGAAATGTTCATCATAATTACCCGCTTGAACTCCTTTAAAAACTTCCATAAAATCAACAGCCGTTGAGAATATGTTTAGACGTCTACTAGCGTTCTTTATTACTTTACTCGAAGCCTTTGCAAAACTGATTTTCCCTCCAATATATTGATTCCCAGGTGTAGACATAGGTCGGAAATTACCATATTTGTCAATCCAGAAATTGAATAGCTTACTATATTGTAATTCTCCATTAATTGTGTATAATGCACTTGCGCCCGATAAACCTGCGCCTAGCAACATAGATGTCATAGACTTAGATGATTGTTTGGATGCCGTTGTAATAGCCGCAGCTAAAACTTGATTACCATCAGCATCAAGATATCCATACGAGTCCATCAGACTGCTGCGCTGCAGTTCATATAGACCTCTGTTTGATGAGAACAGGGAATTGATATATTCGAATTCCTTATTGGAAATTGTTATCGTCTCAAAATGTCCATCGAGGATAGCCAAGCTCTTACCATTAACCTTATAAGTGCTAAGTCCCCATATGTCAATATATCTGATTGGGCTTCCCTTGCAGTAAGCATAGGGGCTTATAGATGGATACTTTTCCGCGAGCGGATCCGGCGCTGTCCAGCGTGCAATGAAGGAGTCGTACATACGAGCGCCGAAGTCTAGCCAGCCAAGAGATCCAAGGTTCTGGATTTCCTTCCCAGCATAGCGGTACCGGTTGCCGGAGAGTGTGGTGGATGACGGCATCCGCCACCCGAATGTATAGTAGTCATTTCTTTCTATGACGTTACCGTCATTGTCGGTAACCATTCGGACGTTGCCGAGATGGTCAAGTGTGAAATACTGCGGCCCGTTTGCGCTTATCCTACCCCCTCCGAAGTCAGTGTCCTGCAGAGTGTAAGAAGTGGCGTATCTGCTGTATATCAGACTGCCTACATCTCAGCGACGCGCTTCTCCCATGCCCATGCCGCGGCCAGCGTCTCCTCTACCGTACGCTCTGCCTTCCAGCCCAGTTCCTTGTTGGCGATGGTGGGATCGGCCCAGATCGCAGTCACGTCGCCCGCCCTGCGGGGTGCGTATTTCCAGTTCAGTTTGACTCCGTTCACCTTCTCGAACGTCTTTACGAGCTCAAGCACGCTCACGGGCCTTCCGGTACCGACGTTGAAGATCTCGTAGTCTTCTTTCATCTTGCCTTCCAGCATCCTGCGAACTGCGTATACATGCGCCTTGGCGAGGTCGACCACGTCGATGTAGTCGCGCAGGCAGGTGCCGTCTTCGGTAGGATAATCGTTGCCGAATATGCTCAGGCATTCCCTCTTGCCGATTGCGGTCTGGGTTATGAAGGGCACCAGGTTGTTCGGGACGCCGCGGGGGAGTTCGCCTATGAGGGCGCTTGGATGGGCGCCGATGGGATTGAAATAGCGGAGGGCTATGCCTTTGATGACTGGCTTTGCCTTTACTGTGTCGCGTAGCATGTCTTCGCAGATCTGTTTTGTGTTGCCGTAAGGCGAGGTGGCCGGCTGCCTGGGCGATTTTTCGGTTACCGGAAGTTCTTCGGGCTCGCCGTAAACCGTTGCAGACGAAGAGAACAGTACGTTGCAGCCGCCGTGGCGTTCTGCCGTTTCGAGCAGGTTGATGAACGACTCAACGTTGTTGCGGTAGTACTTGAGGGGCTCCCAAACCGATTCGCCGACCGCCTTGAAGGCTGCGAAGTGGATGACTGCGTCGATCTTGTAGTCGCTGAAGAGCTTCTCCACGGCTTCGGGGTCGCAGAAGTCCATTTCCACGAGCGGGAGCTTCCTTCCGGTAATGGCGCAGGCCCCGTTGTAGTTGGTGAGGTCGCAGTTTGAGAAATTGTCGGCTATCACTACGTCATAGCCCGCTTCGATGAGTTCTACCGTCACATGGCTTCCGATGAATCCGGCTCCGCCGGAAACGAGTACTGTCTTTTTCATGCTGGTTCTTTTTTCAATCTTACAAATTTAATCAAAAATGGATATATTTGCCTTATGAAGAAAATAATACTCTTTCTTTCTGTTTCGCTCTGCCTTCTGGGCACGTGCGCTTGCAAAAAATCGTCAGACCTTCCGAGGGTTATCGACCCCGCGCTGGCTCCCCATGCCGACAAACTCTGGGATGCGGCCTGGAGCATCGCAACCGATGAAATGCACGGACTTCTTGTTGTCAAGGACGGCAAAGTGGTCTACGACCGCCGCGATCCGGCGCATGGCCCTGAAACCCTTCACATCATGTGGAGCGCCAG
>ONSD01000079.1 GCA_900320385.1 uncultured Bacteroidales bacterium | reverse complement strand
CTTTCTCGTGACCGTTGCCCAGAAGGTTGAATTTCTCGTCCGGGAAGAGGGGAGTGAGGAAGTCGAAGGGCACCCTGTCGCGGATGAATTCCGGGGTGCGGCCGTTCACATACTTTATTCTTACGAGCGGGAAGTATTTGTCGCCGTCGCGCGGCGGACGGATCTCGCCTGTGACGGTGTCGCCGCTCTTGAGCGAATTCTGCTTTATCTGCTGCTGCGATACATAGATATCGTCGGGGGAGTTCAGGTAATTGTAGTCCGAAGAACGGAGGAAGCCGTAGCCGTCGGGCATGATTTCCAATACGCCGGTGGCTTCTACGGTTCCTTCGAATTCAGGCACGCGCGGCTTAGGCTGCTGGGGCTTGGGCTGCTGCTTCGGCTGGGGACGGAGGAAATCCTCCCTCGCTTCATTCAGGTTCTGCATGGCATCCTGCATGGCCTTTTGCTGCTGTTCCTGGCGCTTAGCCTCATTCTGGTCCCGTGCCGGAACGGCAGGAGCCGGAGATACGGGCTGCTGTTCCGCCGGAGATGTCTCCTGTACGGGCTTCTCCTGCTGGGTCTTCGGCATGCGTCCGCGCTTCTTGGGTGTCTCCGCTACTGCTGCCGTATCGTCCTTGGGCTGTTCAGCTGCTTTTTCTTCCGGAGACTTCTTTTCAGCCGCGGTCTTTGCAGCCTTCCTGGTCCTGGTCTGTTTGGGTTTATCGTTCTCCGGAGCTGACTCGGCGGGGTTCACGTCTTCAGCTGCCGCGGATTCCGGTTTATCTGCCGCTTTAGTTGCGTCCTTGCGGGGGCGTCCGCGGCGCTTGGACTTGTCCGCGATCGGCTTCAGCGATTCTTCCGTAGCCTGGGCATCCAATATGGCAAAACCCAGGGTGGCATCATCCATTCCCTTGGTCTTGTTTATGTTATGTTCTTTTGCAATGTTCTCGAGCTGTTCTCTCGACATCTTGTTGAGCTCGAAGAGAGTATAGGGCATATTTATGTAGATTTAAAGGCCGAAGGATTGTTCGGCGTCGCAAATATAAGTATTAATTTCGATTCTTCAATAAAATAATGACTATATTTGCGCGGTCTAAAACGGCTACAACAATCATGGAAGGATATGGATGGGCGGAACAGATGGAAGGATGCGCCATCACCGTCTGCGACACTGAAGGAACCATAATCTATATGAACGAACGCTCCCGCCGGACCTTCGGCAAGGACGGCGCAAGCATGGTCGGGCAGAACATGATGCCATGCCACAATGAACGTTCCCAGGCCATGATACGGAAGATGCTTTCCGAGGGCAGCACCCATTGCTACACCATAAGCAAACACGGGCAGAAGAAAATGATATTCCAGACGCCGTGGAAGGAAAACGGGGAGGTGCGCGGACTGGTGGAGATTTCAATGGTAATTCCCGAAGAGATGCCGCATTACGACAGGGGATGAACAATATGGAAAGGATCATAGAGAACCTTACGCTCGATCAGGAGCGCGCCCTATACAATCTTCATGACGCCGAAGTGCGCAATTGCGTCTTCGCCGGACCCGCCGACGGAGAATCTGCGTTGAAAGAAGCTCGAAACATAAAAGTTTCAGACTGTGATTTTCAGCTTCGTTACCCTTTATGGCATGTTCACGGCTTTGAGGCAGACCGCATTCGAATGAACGAGACATGCAGGGCCGCCATCTGGTATTGCTGCGACGGTGCGATACGCAACAGCGACCTGGGCGGGATCAAGGTTCTGCGCGAATGCCGCAGGATGACCCTGGACAATTGCAGGATCAAATCCGATGAATTCGCCTGGATGTGCGAGGACATAGCCGTGAAGGATTGTGAGATATCGTCGGTTTATGCCTTCCTTTGCGGGAAAAGGCTGCGCATCGAAGGCACCAGCATGCCGGCGAAATACTCCTTCCAATATGCCGAAGACGTGGAGATTTCCAATTGCGAATTCGACACCAAGGACGCACTCTGGCACAGCAAGGGTGCCACCGTCCGCGATTCGGTATTCAAAGGAGAATACCTGGCCTGGTATTCCGAAGGACTCACCTTGATCAACTGCCGTATCATCAGCACCCAGCCCCTTTGCTACTGCAAGGACCTGAAGCTGATAAACTGCACAATGGAAGGCTGCGACCTCGCATTCGAGTATTCCGACGTAGATGCCGGACTCACAGGGCACATCGACTCCATCAAGAACCCGCGATCCGGAAGGATCGTAGCCGACAGCATAGGGGAGATAGTACGCGAAGGCGCCGTGATCCCCTGCAACGCCGAGATTATTGTCCGCTAATCCTTATTTCCTGAGTCTCAGGGAATTGCTCACTACACATACGGAACTCAGGGCCATGCACGCTGCGGCTATCATAGGATTGAGCCGCAGCCCGAAGGCGCCTGCTGCGAGCGGTATGGCCAGCACATTGTAGACCATGGCCCAGAACAGATTCTCGGCTATGATGCGCGAAGTCTTTTTCGACAGGCGTATGAGCTGCGGGATCTTTGCCAGGTCAGAAGAAACTATCGTGACCATCGCAGTGTCCATGGCTATGTCGCTTCCCTGTCCCATCGCGATACCCACGTCCGCCGTTGCAAGCGCAGCGCTGTCGTTGATGCCGTCGCCGGCCATGGCGACGAACTTGTTCCCGGACTGCAAGCGCTTGACGTAATCCGCTTTTTCACCGGGCAGGACCCCGGACATCACCGTATCTATGCCGGCCCTGGAGGCCGTGAAAGACGCAGACGCTGCATTGTCTCCTGTCAGCATTGCCACTTCCACACCCATCTCCTTGAGTTCAGCTACGGCTCCTGCCGACGAATCCTTGAGCGTGTCGGCGATGGCGAATACCGCTAGTACGTTGTCCTCGTCGCAGAAATAAGAGACCGTGTAGCCTTCGGATGCCCAGTTCTCACCCGTTTCGCATCGTTCGGGAGCCGATTTGGAGACGAAATACCTTGTCCCCATGTAGCTGGCTTCGATACCGACACCGGGAATCGCTGCGAATCCGCTGATTTCCTTCGGCTCCACGCCTTCTTCCAGGCTGTCCACCATCGCGCTTGCAAGGGGGTGTTCCGAAGCCTGTTCCATGGCAAGCAGGATTCCCTTGCCCCTCTCCGCATACCATTCGCTCTTGATCACCGAGGGTTTTCCGACGGTGAGGGTCCCGGTCTTGTCGAAAACGAGGGCGTTTATCTTCCTGGCCGTCTGCAAGGCGTCGGCGTCCTTGATCAGGATTCCCTTATCGGCTCCGTTCCCTATTCCGGCGACGATTGCCGTAGGGGTGGCGAGTCCCAGCGAACAAGGGCACGCTATTACAAGCACGCTCACCATGTAGAGGAGGGCGTTCCCGAAGCCGCCTCCCTGAGGAGCAAAGAAGCACCAGTAAATGAAGGTAGCGAGCGCTATCACGATGACCACGGGCACGAACACCGCCGCCACCTTGTCCACAGTCCGCTGGATACGGGCTTTACTGCCCTGCGCGTCACGGACGGCGGCTATTATGCCTGCAAGGAGGGTATCACCGCCCGTCTTTTCCACCTGCACCCGTAACACTCCTTTCTGGTTTATGGTCCCGGTAAACACTTTGGCCCCCCTGTATTTTTCCGCAGGGATGGGTTCGCCCGTAAGCAGGCTCTCATCCACGAAGGACGCGCCTTCCAATACTGTTCCATCGACGGGGATGCGTTCTCCCGGTTTCACCTTTATGACATCGCCCGGCTTTGCCTTGTCCTTCCTCGGGCGCAGATCCATGAGCTTGCGTATGCTGGCCGTGGTTCCGTATTTCGCCCTTTCTTCCAACACCCGGCCCGCCAGTATGAAAGCCGTGATCATTGCAGCAGAATCGAAGTAGAGGGGCGCGGGGGAGTCTGCACTGCCCGCCACGTTGGGGAAGATGAGGTTGAAAACGCTGAAAAAGAAAGAGATCAGGGTCGAAAGGCTTACGAGGGTATCCATGTTCGCCCTGAGATGTCGTATCTGGGAGAATGCAAGCCTGTGGAAACGCCGCCCGCACCAGAAAACCGCCAGGGCGGCCAGCAGGAACAGCACTAGGCCACGGCCATAGAAGGGCTTGAAACCCATCTGGAGAATCATGGTCGCTGCGGCGAGGACAAGCGCCAGTACCATGTCCCGGCGCAGCTTGACGTAATCCTTCCGCCTCAGTTCCTCAGCTTCTTCCTCCAGGTGGTCATCGGAATCCTCATCGTCGTCATCCTGCACGATGAGGTCGTAGCCGGCCTCCTGCACGGCCTTCTTGAGGTCTGCTGCCTTGACTGTGGCCGGATCATATTCCACCTGTGCGCTGTTGGCGGCGAGGCTGACGGCGCAGGAGACGACTCCGGGCTGCTCTTTTATGGTCCCTTCGACGCGGTTCACGCATGCCGCGCATCCCATTCCCACCACGGGGAAATTCCTTTTTACGGTCTTATTCATAGTTAATGCAAATATCGCGAAAAAATACTATTTTTGGCACCCGATCATGAACGACAAGAAAAACATCCTGCTCATAACCGACGTAGTCGGGGTAGGGAACCTCACCACTACGGTGATGCTCCCAATACTTACCTACATGGGTTTCCCCACGTGCAGCCTCCCTACGTCATTGGTTTCGAACAATTTCGGATACGGACGGTATGCAATGCTCGATACGTCCGGCTATCTGGAGCAGACCTTTCCGATATGGGAAGATGCAGGATTCAACTTTTCCGCCGTAATGACAGGATTCATACCCACTGCCCGGCAAACCGGCCTGATACGGCAGTTCTGTGCCGGCCAGGCCGCAAAGGGTGCATTCATCTTCGTCGACCCTATCATGGCCGACCTGGGTGAAATGTACCACGGTCTCCCTGCCGAAACCGTGGACAACATGCGGAACATGCTGGGTGTATCAGACCTGTGCTTCCCCAACTATACCGAAGCCTGCTATCTTACCGGAACCAGTTATCATAAAGAAGGAGTCAGCGGCAAGGAAGCTTTCGAAATGGTTGACAGGATCCGTGACCTTGGATCAAAATCGGTGATAATCACCAGCATGAAGGTAGACGGCATTCCTGCAGTAGCCGGTTTTGACATCAAAAGCGGGGATCATTTTATAATCAATTACGAGGAACTGCCCTTCTTTTTCGCCGGGACCGGAGATATTTTCTCGGCCATCCTTGCCGGACATCTGCTCAGCGGGGAAGGGCTGCAGCAGTCCACCCGCAAAGCGATAGAGGGAGTCTATAAGCTCATCGAACTGAACAAGGATGAGAAAGATCCCTACAACGGAATCGCTATAGGGAAGTACCTGGACATACTCTGAACCAGTCGGCATCCACCCATCCTTTGCCGCCGCTGCGGTGCTCCGCTTCCGAGACGAAACCCATCTTCGCTCCGATCCATCTGCCTTCCTTCATTGTGAAAGGCATTCCGGGCGCAGTTTCGAAATGCTCTCCGTCCAGACTCCATCCAAAACGGCAGCGGCCTCCGGATACCGCTATCCGCATGAATATGTCAAGATATTTGGCAGGGGAGTAATCACTGTCGGAATCCTCTGCCGATGGCTTGAGGACTGCTACGCAGAGCTTTGAGGGCGGATTGCCCTTGTCCGCTCCCGTGCAGGAAACCAGCTGGAGCTTGAAAGCGCCGCCGCCGAGTTCGGCAAGGAGAGCCTGCCAGTCGCGACCCATCACCGCCAGGCCTCCGTATTCGCCGTCGCACTTGGCGGCAATCCTCATCTTGGCGGTAGCGATGAATTCTCCGGCCGGGAGCTTCTGCAAGAGCAGATTTGGAGCGTCCCACAGATTGCCGGAAGGCAGGTCGCAGTTATAAAGCCTGTAATACCCTTCCGCCGAAGGCATGCCCCAGCTCTGGTCGTAATTGGCCGGCCACTGCCACTGGAGTCCGAGAGCCCCGGAAAACTCGTCGTCTTCGGCCGGATTCACGACCGGAGCGTTGTCGCTCAAGGGCTTTGCGTGTCGCAGAACGGGCTGTCCGCAACCGTCTCCGTCGGGATCCTCGCCCATGATCGGCCAAGCGTCCTTCCATTCCATGGGTTCCAGGAAAACGACCCTGCCGTAAGCATAGCGGTCATTGAAGTGGAGGAACCAGTCCTCGCCCCTCAAGGTGTGCACCCATGCGCCCTGATGTGGGCCATGGATATCGGTGGATCCCTGTGAAAGCACGGTCCGTGCCTCATAGGGTCCGTAAACGGAAGAAGAACGCATAGCAAGCTGCCATCCCTCCTTCACGCCTCCTGCAGGGCAGAATATCCAGTAATAACCGTCTTTCCTGTAGAATTTGGGGCCTTCGGCCGTATGGTTGTCCTGCCCACCGTCGAAGACAATGCGCGGGTCGCCCTTCACCGCCATCCCGTCTTCAGAAAGCTCCCTGACCGTGAGGATGCTGTTGAACCCCACCCTCGAGTTGGCCCAGGCGTTCACGAGATAGCAGCGGCCGTCTTCATCCCAGAGTGGGCATGGGTCTATCATCCCCTTGCCCTCAACGACGCAATGCGCATCGCTCCACCGGCCGGCGGGGTCCTCAGCAGTTACTGCGAAAATGCCTCTGTCCGGATCGCCCCAATAAATGTAGAAGCGCCCGTCGTGATACCTGATGGAGGGCGCCCAGACACCGCCGCCATGCACGGGCACGTCGAATTCCGCCGGCAGTCTCTGAAGGGCATGCCCGATTATCTCCCAGTTGACAAGGTCCCTTGAATGTAGCACCGGCAGTCCCGGCACGCAGTTGAAGGAACTTGCTGTAAGATAATAATCCTCTCCGACGACGCACACGTCAGGATCGGAATAGTCTGCATGGAGAACAGGGTTCGTATAGGTACCGTCACCGTTGTCGGGACTCCAGACCTTGGAAAGGTATGATGGAGTGTCAGGTCCGCCCGGATTCTCCCCACAGGCGCACAGAAGCGCGGGCAGGAGAAACAGCCAGGTAAAACGCTTGATTCGCATGGATCCCTAGTTGTCCCAGTAACTGCTGGATTTCTTGAAGCGGAGAAGGTCGGCGAGGGCGCTTGCATTGGCCCTGATGAGGAAGTTGTAGCTCTGCCATTTGCCGGTGGGCACCCATGAGACGCTGATGGTAAAGCAGTGCAGGTCGTAATTGGCCGAAAGCTGGGTTGTGGTAATCTTCATGGCCTCAAGGTCGAAGCCAGAAGTGAAGTTCACCGACATCTTGGGGCTCAGCTTGACGTTGCCGGACAGGTTCATGGTCTGGGTCTTGTTGTAAACCTCGTTGAGTTTAGCCGATGCGGAATCGTACCTGAAGCTCTTGTTGCAGCTGAAGGTATAGCTCATATTCAACGCCCACGGAACGTTGGGGTTGGTGTAATACAGCCAGCCACCGGGGATGTATTCACCGGTAACCGGATGGTAATAAATGCGCTGATAGTAAGATGCCGCCGATTCCCCGCCGCCGCTGCCGGAAGACTTGGTACCGTCGTTGCCGTTGATGCTGCCCTTGCCCGATATCGAGTACGACAGCGAGACCGAAGCGTTGGTGAAACGCGCCACCCCCTGGCCGGCCGTTAAGGCGAAGCGGTTGTACTTCTTTCCGCGCTCATCAACGGCATAAGGGTCGAAGTTGGCGCTGGCGCTGATGTTCACCTTGTTGAACAGGTTCGTCGACATCGACATCGATACAGTGTTCATCTTCAGCGAGTCCGCAAGGAAATTGTATCCGCTCCTCAGGTTGAGCTGGTCGATGATCTTCACCTTCTTGCTTCCCTTTCCGGTCGTGTCCGCGAAGTCGCGCACCTTGGCTTCGAGATTGTTGCCGAAGCCGAATGACATGGTAGCGCTCTTGCCCTTTCCGGGAGGGGAGTTGAGCTGCCCTTTGTAGATGTTGTACGCGTATTCCTTCTCGATTCCGTCGGCGTCGGTGTAATAAAGGGTGCGGTATCCGTTTGCATATGTCCCCTTTTCAGGGCTCAGGGAGAGCGACATGGTGGGGGAGATCACGTGCCTTATGGCCTGGATACGGTGGTAGCGCCCGAAATCGAACAATCCGTAGAGCCGGGTGCTCATGGAGATGCCTCCGGAATAGGTCTGGGTGATGCCGAAGTGCCCGAACTGTCCGCTGTCCTGTTCTTCGAGTTCTCCGGTCGTGCTGTTGTATGCATAGTCGGTCCTGCGGAAGAACCAGTTCTGGCCATAGGATATGGACGGGGTGAAATTCAAGTACTTGAACAAGGTGAAAGGCGGCAGGCCTATGTTGAAGTTATGGGTCATGCCGTTCTTGAACTTGTCGAAGAAGCCGGGCTGGCCCACTTCGCTGGCCTTGAAGTTTATCTTGTTCTGCAGGGCGGTGCTGTATCCGAAACTGAGTTTCTCGTAGATGCGTTCCTTACCGACGCGGTTCTTGCGTTTGAAAGGATAGAAAGTCGCTACCGAGAAACTTACGTTCGGCAGGGTGAAAGCGTACGAAGAGTCCCTCGAGTTCTGGGAATGCAGTGCGTTGACCGAGAGGGTTGCCTTGCCTCCGTAGTTGCGCGACCATGATATTGACGACGACGCCTGGTTCTGGAGGGCCTCGGTGACCGAATGCGAATTGTACCTGCTGTTCGAAGGACTGGAGAAGTTGACCGATGCACTGAACGTGGTACCTGGATGCGACTTGGAATCCTGCGTGTGCGTCCACCGGATGCCGAAGTTCCGGGTCTGGAAGAAGTCTGGCATCCCGCGCTCGCCGGTCTGGTCGTT
>ONSD01000093.1 GCA_900320385.1 uncultured Bacteroidales bacterium | reverse complement strand
GCATGGCTCGCTTACTGTTCTGACAATCTGCGGCGTATGAACCGCCAGAATATGAATCTGATCGGAATTCCCGAGGAAGAGGTGCTTGCTTTTACGGACGCCCGTGCAGACGTCGCCACCGAGGAAGATCCCGAGCCGGATTATTCCGTATTCATAAAGCCTCACCCGGACAAGGAATCCATAGACTCCAACCTGGACTATGCCAGGAAACTGGACAGCCTGCTGAGAACTCAAAGCCTGTGATGTCCGTGTTCCGGAAAGTAATATTATGATTCTTCTCTATGAAGAAGCGATTGATTGCCGTATAGACGTGGCCAAAACCAAGAACCTTGAATCCATCTGATTATGGCTTGCAACTCAGATTTCGTTCAATACATCGTCGACCAATGCTCGGGTGCCGGCGATATTGCCGTACGGAAGATGATGGGAGACTATTGCATCTATTGCGACGGTACTATCTTCGGCCTGATTTGCGACAACAATCTGTATGTTAAAGTAACCGAGGCAGGAAAGGCGGTCCTTGAAGAGGTAGATTTAAGGCAGCCATACGAAGGCGCCAGAGATTACTTCTATGTTGGCAATGTCGATGACAGGGATTACCTTGTGGACATCATTGAAGCAACTCTTCCGGAACTGCTTTCCCCTAAGGCACGGTCCAGGAAGCAGGCGCTGAAAAGCAGGCAGGTTCCTACTTCGCTCGACGATGTTATTGCCCCGGATCTCGTGTGCTCTCAGGAACTCCGGGCGTTCTTTCAGCAGCATCTGGGCAGCAGTTTCCGCTTCAGGGTAGAGTTCCAAAACTGGCTCCGCATGAACTCCGGCCTGACATTCCGGGATGCAGTGGATGCTTACCGGAGAATAACGATTAATTCTGAGAGTTAGATAAATCTGACGAGAATAACAACAAGTTTATTTGCTATTATGCCAAGTTTATTTGTCATTTTGAAAAATAAACCTATCTTTGTGCTTGGTAATTAATCATCAATGCCATGAACAAGAAAAGTATTCTCATGCCTTATTCATGCCAAAAGATTGGCAGGTGCCTTCTGATTCTATCTTTCCTTGCCGAGACAGTTAAGGTACTGTTCGTTCACAATATCGACGTGGCTTGGTATTTCGCAAAGGTAGTCCATATCACCCTTATCATTTCAATCTTCCTAATTTGCCTGTCGAAGGAAAAGGTGGAAGACGAGATGATCTCCGGCTTTCGCCTGAAGTCCATCGGGATTGCGGCTTATGTCTTTTTCGTCCTTTTCCTGATCCTGAGTCTGCTCCTTGAACTGAGACTCGCAACCCTTTTTCCGAGCATCCCGGAAGATCTCGAACTCTACCTGAGCGAAGCCTTCCTGACTTTCCTTCCGCTTCTACTCTTCGTCCTGTATTACGGGCTGTTCAAGTATATGCTCTGGAAATCAAACAAACGGTAAAGAACATGAAAAACACAGTCCGCGTAGAAAGAGCCATCCTGGACATCACACAGCAGCAGCTGGCCGATGCCATCGGAGTCAGCCGCAACACCATCAATTCCATTGAATCCGGCAGATATATCCCATCTACCGTTCTGGCGCTGAAGATTGCCCGTTATTTCGGCAAGCCTGCCGATTCAATCTTCATGCTGGAAGAAACAGACTGAAAAGGAGACCGGATATAGGGACGGTCAGTGTCTCGGACGGGCGTTACTCGGCAGTCACGAAAGCGATCTTGCCTGCATCCCTCGGACGTGCTTCGGGGCTCTCGTCGGGGTAACCTATGGCAAGGATATACTGCATCACATACCCTTCCGGGAAGGCGAGCCTGTCGATGTATGGCTTGGCTTCGGGAGATGCCTGGAGGAATCTCAGGGGGCCTCCGAGGCAGCAGGTGCCGAGCCCTAGCGAGCAGGCGGCGAGCATCATGTTCTCGGCAAGCATGCCGGCATCCAGCTGGCCGTTGCCTTCAGGCGTGGCCACGAAGATGACATTGGGAGCGCCACGGAACATGTTCTTGAAATCCGGATCCTGGCTTACGGCATCGGGGAATGCAGCCTTGTAAATATCGGTAAGGCCGGAAATGAAAGAAGGATCTTCGACCACGCGTATCGCCCAGGGCTGGGCATTCACGCCGCTCGGGGCGTTGATGCCGCAAAGGACTACCTGCTGGAGTTTTTCATGCTCCACGGGTTTGTCGAGATACTTCCTGATGGAACGGCGCGCCATGATGGTATCGACGACGGTGTTGCCGGCAGGCTCTGCCGCGTTGTTGCAGGAAATGGCGGCCAAGGCACAGGCCGCGCTCAGGATGATGCGGATTAATCTTTTCATAATGAGGCAAATATAGAAAAATATGTAATATATTTGCTATATGACACTTCAGGAAGCGATTTCTGCACATAAACAGGTTTTCGTCGTGTGCGACCGCAACGTCGAAGCCTTCGCGCGCATGCTGGGCGACTTTCCCCTGCTCGCATTGGACACATCGGAGGAACTCAAGACCATCGACAGCGTGATTGACATCTGCCGCTGGCTTCTCGACAAAGGCGCCGACCGCGACGCCCTGCTGCTTGCAGTGGGGGGGGGCATCACCACCGACATGGCAGGATTCGCCGCGTCCATATACAAGCGCGGCATCGCCTACGGGAACCTCCCCACCACCCTGCTCGCCCAGGTGGACGCAGGCATAGGCGGCAAAACGGGAGTTAACCTCGATTCGTACAAGAACATCCTGGGCACCTTCCGCCAGCCGGAATTCACATTCATCCTGCCAGACGTGCTCCGTTCGCTTCCCAAACGCGAATTCCTTTCCGGAGCGGCCGAAATGCTGAAGACCTTCATCATCCGCAACGACCACGACGACTATGCCCGCGCAATAAGACTCCTGCGCCAGTATGCCGTGACAGGTAAAAGCCCGGCCGATACGGCAGATGGTTTGAAAGAACTCTCCGCACTCATCCAGGACGCCTCGGACGTAAAGCAGTCAATAGTGAACTCCGACCCTCTGGAAAGCGGCGAGAGGCGGAAACTCAACCTCGGACATACCTGGGCGCACGCCATCGAATGGTGGCAGGGTGCGGGGGGCACTACGCACTACTCGCACGGGGAAGCGGTTGCAATAGGAATCATCTGCGCTGCAAGACGGTCGGAAGAAATGGGCATAGCCGAAAAAGGCCTTGAAGCCCGGCTGAAAGAGGATTTCGAAGCCTGCGGCCTGCCTACGGAGCTCCCCTGCCCCGAAGCGGAACTGGATGCCGCCATGCATAAAGACAAGAAGGCCGAAGGGGACAAAGTCCGCTTCGTCCTTCCTGTAAGGATAGGCAAGGTTACCGTCCGGCTGCTTTAGCGGTTCTCGGCCGCTTCCACCGCCTTGAAATAATTGTAACTGTTCACCTTGAGTTCACCTGCAGCGGCATCGTCAACGACGATTATGCCGTCGGGGTGGTTCTGCAGCGCGCTCACCGTTATCATGTGGGTCATCGGGCCTTCGACGCTCTGCTGAATTGCGCGGGCCTTCTTGGGTCCGGTAGCCAGCACTATCACCTCCGCCGCGCTCAGCACGGTCGCCACGCCCACAGAAAGGGCCTGCTTGGGTACGAGATTGGGGTCGTTGTCGAAGAAGCGGCTGTTCACGCGTATGGTGTCGTCGGTAAGGGTGACCACCCTGGTACGGCTGCTCAGGGACGAGAAAGGTTCGTTGAAGGCTATATGGCCGTCTTCGCCTATGCCGCCGAAAAAGAGGTCGAATCCGCCGGCGCGGACAATTGCCTTTTCGTATTCTTCGCACTCGGCCTCGAGGTCCTCAGCCAGGCCGTTGAGGATGTGGATATTCTCGCGCGGTTCGTCGATCTTGTCGAAAAGGTTGCGGAACATGAAGGAATGATAGCTCTCGGGGTGTTCCACCGGGAGGCCTACATACTCGTCCATGTTGAAGGAGATCACGTTGCGGAAACTCAGTTCGCCGGCAGCCACCATGCGTGCGAGCTCCGCGTAGGTCTCGATGGGGGTGGAGCCGGTGCAAAGCCCGAGGACGAAGGGCTTGTCGGAAACCGCCGCCTTTGCCTTGATGGCGGCTGCGATGCGATGGGCTACCCAGAGGGATGCCTCATGTGCATTGTCGCGGATAATTACTTTCATACTGTTATTTCAATCTTAAGAATACTTCGATTGCCTGATACTCAGCCATTCCCAGCTCGTCGTAATGGCGCGCGGTGGTCTGGGTGCGGTCTTCGGCCCTCTGCCAGAATTCACGCGGGTCTTCTCCCGGGAACGGAACTATATCCTTCTGCGAGAGATGCCTGTAGATGGCGTGGCGCTTCTCGATGACTTCGTCGGGGCTGAGGGGAACGGCCATGTCCACGCGGGCGATCTCCCACTCCATCCAAGCGCCGCGATAGAGCCAGATATTGCAGGATTCCGTCCATTTTTCGCCGGCTTCCCGGAGCTGCTCGAAGGCCTCGAGGGCCGCCTCGGTGCATACCCGGTGGGTTCCGTGAGGATCGGCGAGGTCGCCAGCCATGTAGATCTGGTCCGGCTTGACCGAGTTCATAAACTCCTTGATAATGTCGATGTCCACCTGACTGCAAGGCATTTTTTTGATGCCGCCGCTCTCGTAGAACGGGAGGTTCAGGAAGTGGATATGGTCGTCGTCCATGCCGAAGGAATGGTCCGCGCCGCGGGCCTCGCTGCGGCGGATGGCAGCCTTGATGTCGAGGAGCTTGCGGGGTTCGGGCTCTCCTGGTTTCTTGGAATCGATGAGGGCCTGCACTTCCGCGCGCCTGTCACCG
>ONSD01000077.1 GCA_900320385.1 uncultured Bacteroidales bacterium | reverse complement strand
TGCAGAAGGTCGCCATTGCCTTCGCGCAGGCATTCGGGCACCTTCTTGGTATTGACATAAATAGGTGTCAGATAAGAAGTTGCGGCATCATCGGTGCCGAACCAGACCATAGCTCCAACCTCATCGGGCAGATAGCCGCGGGCCTGGGCCACGAACCAGAAGCCCGTCTGCTGGGTAGCGATGGCGCGCTCGTTCACATAGGTCCTGCCCTCCCACTTGAACTCCATGGGACGCCAGCGGTAAGGCAGCGCATTGCCGCCCGCGCCTATGTCCTTGGTCATATCCATGGGGGTGCCCTCGTAATGGTCGCGCATGGCGTCGGCCACGTCCTTGGGGGTGATCCCGCGCGAAGGCTTGATCCAAAGGGGCATTTCGCCGGCGATGTCATAACCCATCGCATAATTGAGATATGCGGAAGAGGGCTCGGTGATGCCGTCGTGGGTGAACTTGCCGTCGCCCAGCCTGTTGAAAGCGCTCCAAACCCTGGCGTCGCAGCCCCTTACGGTACCGAAATCGAGGGGGCAGTAAGCTTCGCGGAACGAGAACAGCGAGTCGGGGCCGTCGTAATAGCCCTTTTCCCTGGCGAAGGAGATGACATCGGGGGCATAGAGTGTCTCCGGATCGTCAAGGGGGAAACGGGTTATGCGGGCCTGGTTGGCATGGGCGCAGATGTATCCGTCCGGGATCCTGCGCGCCACCCATACTATGCCCTTGTTGTCCGGGCCCTTGCCGATGAGATCCATCACCCAGGCTTCTTCCTTGTCGATGATGGAGAAGGTCTCACCCTCCGAAGGATAGCCGTACCGGTTGGCCAGGGACACTATGGTCTCGATGGCTTCGCGGGCGGTGCGAGCCCTCTGGAGACTCACGTAAATGAGTGAGCCATAGTCCATTATGCCCGTGGAATCCATCAACTCCAGCCTGCCGCCCCAGGTGGTTTCACCTATCGCCACCTGGTACTGGTTCATGTTCCCTACCGTCTGGTAGGTACGCGGCACCTGGTCGATTTCGCCGAGAGGCTTGTAGGTGTCCCACTCGATTATCGGGAGCTTGGCGCCCTTGGCGAACTTGCCCGCGGGACGGAAGTACAGCTCCCCGAAAAGCCAGTGGGAATCGGCGGCGTACGACACCATGCAGGAGCCGTCGGCGCTGGCGCCCTTGGTAATGATGATATTTGTGCAAGCCTCTGCACGGAGGCTGGAAAGGCCGAGCAGGACCGCGGCGGCCAGGAGGAATCTTTTGATTGTCATTTATTTATTTCGTTTAGGTCACTTCTTCAGTACCAGCTTGTTGCCGGAATCGTCAACGTCGAAGATCACGGGCTTGCGGCCGGGACGGGGGTCGCCTGCCTCTTCGATATGCATCGAGAGCTTCAGCTGGCCGTCGAAGGTGCGGAACAGCATGCCGTGTCCTCCGTTGTTCTTGTACAGAGGTTCCTTTTCCTGAACCCAGGGACCTTTGAGTTTGCCGGACTTAGAATAGGCGACTCCTATCGCATAATCGTTGAGATACCACGAAGACCACAGCATCCCCAACTTGCCTTTCTGCGTCTTGAAGAGCCAGGGCCCGTCCGTTACGTGTACGTCGGGAGTCCTGCTGTCGCTTCTGTTCAGCGACCAGGGAGCGGCGGAAGCCCTGAACAGCGTGAAAGGCTTCTCGGTGGGCACGCCCAGGTCGTCGGGAAGCCGCACGGCCTCCATAGTGCCGTCCACAGCCTGCAGCCACTCGCGGCAGAATACCATGTAAGGCACACCGTTCTCAATCCACAGGGTACCGTCGAGGGACGGCCATCCCCACGGGGTATGGGGCTCTCCGTTGGTGAAGTCACGGAAAGGCCCGCGCGGAGAATCGGCTACGTATATCTGGGTGCAGCGGTGGGGATACTCGTTCCCATACTTGTTGGCTCCGGCCACCACCTGGTCGTTGGAGGTAGTGAACAGATAGTACTTCCCTTTGTAAAAGTGCACCTCGGCGGCCCAGCTTGCAGCGCGGTCACCGGCCCAGTGGTCCTTGGAGAAACGCATCACGTCGAAGGGCTTCGTCCAGTTCTTCAGGTCCTTGCTCGCCCTCGCATAAACCACTCCGCGGCCTCCCGAAGAGTACATGTAGTACAGCTTGCTTTCGGGATCGGGATAGATGAAAGGATCGCTGCAGCGCACGTCTTCGATTGGGACGTTGAATATGAACTCCATCGGGTCAAAGGCGCCCGCGAACGCTTCATAGGCACCGACGTCGAGTTTGCCGTCGGCCAGAAGGTTGCGGAAGAAATCCATTCCCCCGGCTTCCGGCAGATAAAGGCCGGCGTCGATACACGGAGAGCCTTCCTTGAGGGCGTATCCGCCAAGGGTGTTAAGGCCTGTGCCGCCGGTGCCCGGTGCCACGAACATGGGATCGGCTATTATGGCGTCGGGATCATCCGGCAGGCCGTTCTTCCACGGGCCATAGTAGCAATTGTTGCGGAAAAGGGTTCCCGCCGGGAAAGGCGCCTTGGTGGTCTCGTCGAAGTCGAAACTGACCGCATCCTTCCTCTGCGAATAAACGGTCCTGAAGCGGCCCTGTCCGGTAGCGTAGAAGATGTTGTTGTAGAAGCGGGCGCCGAGGGTAGCCGGCGTGCGCATATCCTCATCGCCTGCGTTGCCTTCGAAGAAGTCGATATCCAGGGTGCCGTGGTCGACATAGAACACGTTGTTGTAGAAAATCGAATTGTTCGAGAGGGGGCACTGGATCTGCACAAGATGCGTTTTGTCGTTCTCGCTGATGTTGTAGCGGGCGATGTTGCCGTCGATGTTGTACATCAGCAGCAGGAAACCGTTGTTCTCCTTGCTGTAGTTGTACTGGAGCACGCAGTCCTTGCAGTTGAAATCGAAGTCGTAGGCCTCGCCGTCACCGTTCTTGGGTTCGCGGCCGGTGTTGTAAACCTCGTTGAACTGCATCACGGTAGCCTCGCAGCCGGCAAGCCAGCAAGCCGCGGTATGGGGCCACCAGTTCTCGTCGCCGGGAAGGTCGAGATAACCGGAACGCAGGCAGGAACGATGGATTTCGTTATACTCGATGAGCCCGCGGTAGGCGCCGCTCACGATGATGCCGTCACCGCCCAGGTCGTCCATGTAGTTGCGGCGGATAACCAGCGAGTTGCGGGCGCCGCCGGTGACGATGCCGGTCTTGTCGACGCGTTCGATGCGGTTGCCTTCGATCAGGACGTTGCTCAGGCTGGGCTGCTTGACGGAGGCACCTGCCCTGCGTATTCCGCAGTTGACGAGTATGGCCGAATTCCTTCCCCTGGTTCCGCCCATCTGTCCCCAGATGTCGTGGATGTAATTGTCAGCCAGGGTGATGTGCGAAAGCTCCAGGCCGGGTTCATCGACCGTCACCACTATGCCGCTGCGCCCCACTCCCAGCTTCGGCTGGGCGCCGCTCGTAATCTCGAGGTTCTTGATGGTCCAGCCACCCACATTGTGGAGGAATATGGCCTGGCCCTCGGCTTCATCGGTATCGATCACCGCACGGCCCTTTCCGAAGGAGGAAAGGACTATGGGCTGGTCGGGCGTGCCGCTTCCCTTGAGGACAAGCTGCCCGTGCCAGGTTTCGCCTCCCTTGAGGAGTATCTTGTCGCCCGGCTTGAAGGTGGTGGCGTTAATATTGTCGAGGCTCTTCCACGCGGCGGCTTCCGAAAGGCCCGTGGCAGCATCGTTTCCGGATACGGAAACATAATACGTGCGTCCCTGCGCCGCCAGTGTAAGGGCGGAGATGACGGCAATCAGTGTCAATATGGTCTTTTTCATGGCAATGGGCAATTAGCTTCAAAGGCGCCGACGTCGGTCTTGCCGTCTTTGAGAGGATTTCCGAAATAATCCCTTTCACCGGCTCCGGGAACCTTTACTCCCGCATCGATGCAAGGTGAACCTTTCCTGAGGATATATCCCTTCAGGGTCTCGATGCCGAGGCCTCCCGTACCGGGGGCTTCGAACATCGGATCGGCGAGTATGGCCTGCGGATCTTCGGGCAGGGCATTCTTCCATGGACCGAAATAGCAGTTGCCGCGGAACATGGTGCCCGGAGCGAAGGAAGGCCTGGACACTTCGTCGAATTCAAACGTGGTTTCGTCGACGCGGCGGCTGTATGCATAGCGGAAACGTCCCTGTCCGGTCGCGTAGAAGATATTGTTGTAGAAGATGGCTCCTACCTCATCCGGGCTCCTGTGGTTGTCTCCGGCATTGCCCTGGAAGAAATCGAGGTCGAGGGTGCCGTGGTCGACATAGAACACGTTGTTGTAGATGAGCGTATTGTCCGAGAGCGGGCCCTGCATCTGGATGAGGTGGGTCTTGTCATTCTCGCTGATGTTGTAGCGCACGATGTTGTCCTGTATCCTGTACATCAGCAGCATGAAGCCGTTGTTCTCCTTGCTGTAGTTATACTGGAGGATGCAGTTCTTGCAGTTGAAGTCGAAGTCGTACGCTTCGCCGTCGCCGTTCTTCGGCTCGCGGCCGGTATCGTAGACCTGGTTGAACTGCATTATGGTGCCTTCGGTATCCTGGATCCAGCATGCGGCGGTGTGAGGCCACCATTTCTCTCCGCCAGGAAGGTCGGCATGGCCGGAACGCAGGCAGGTCCTGTGGATCTCGTTGTATTCGATGAGTCCGCGGTACGGCCCGTTCACGAAGATGCCGTCGCCGCCCATGTTGTCGATATAGTTGCCGCGAACGACGACGTTGTTGCGCGGACCCCAGCTGATGATGCCGCACTTGTCCATGCGCTCGATGCGGTTGTTCTCGATGAGGACGTCGTTCATGGTCGCCGGCTTGTAGTCCTTGTCGGTGCGGGCACGGCGCCTGTCGGCCTTCACGCGGACGAGGATGCCGCAGCTGTAATAGCCGCAGTATTCGGTATCGCCGCCCATCTGCCCCCAGATGTCGTGGACATAATTGTCACGCACCACGAAATGGCTGAAATCCTTACCCTCCGCAGCGCCGGTAATGACTATGCCCTGGCGGCCGATTCCGAGGACGGGCGCGGACCCGCTGGTCGCTTCCATTCCTTCGACCACCCACCACGACTGGTCCGCGATGAGGATTGCGGCTCCTTCTGCATCATCCATATCGATTACTGGGCGTTTGCCGCCGCCGTACGACGAGAGGGTAATCGGCTTACCTTCGGCTCCCGAACCCTGCATCTTGAGCTGGCCATGCCATACCCCTCCGGACTTGAAGAGGATGCGGTCGCCAGGTTTGAAAACGGTAGAATTGACTTTGTCGAGGGTCTTCCAGGCACTGCCGGCCGAGAGTCCGCTCGCACCGTCATCCCCGGACGGGGAGACGTAGTAGGTCTTCTGCTGGGCGGAGATGGCACCGCAGAGCAGCAACGCACAAATGAATGTCAGGGCTCTTTTCATGTTTGATGGGTAAAAC
>ONSD01000156.1 GCA_900320385.1 uncultured Bacteroidales bacterium | reverse complement strand
CATGATCTTGCCCAGGTTGACCGACTGCACTTCCATGGTGCGGTCATCGTTCTCGTGCAGGATCACGGCCCTGCCGAGGAAGGCTTCAGGGAGAAGTCCGCCTGCGGCAGCAATGAGCCCTTTGACCGTATGGATGTTGGATGAGAGTTCGTAGGTGGAAGGCTGGTAAACCGCTCCGGTGACGGAGACGCGGTTCTCGAAGAGGCCCTGGATCTTGCCCACTTCGATTTCGTCACCGTCCACAAGGCGGAATACGGGATAATCCGGCTTCTGGACCGTACGGACCTGATATTCCCTCCCGTTCTGCCTGGTAATGGAGATACTGCCGGTATATGCGCCGCTCGAGAATCCTCCCGCATATTTCAGAAGGTCGCTCATGCTCTCGTCAGGCTTCATCTCGAAGCGCATTGGCCGCTTGACCATGCCGGAAAGCTTCACCATCACGTCGTACGGCGGGACAAGGATCACATCGCCTTCTTCCAGGCGTATATCAGATGCGGTGGTGCCGTTCTGCAGGTAGTCGTATACGTCGACGGTCCCTACGATGCTGCCGCCCCTGGACACCTGGATATTTCGGAGAGTACCGAGTTCGGAAGGTCCGCCTGCCAGATACAGGGCGTGGAAAACGGTGCTGAGGGCTGAAAGCCGGTATGTGCCGGGATTCTCGACGTCACCGAGTATGTTCACCTGGATGGTACGTATCTGCCCCAGGCTCAGGCGGATGTCGGTGCCTGCCCTGCTGCGGTTGAGTCCCGCGTAGATGGCGGAGAGACGCCTCTTGAGGTAGGTGTTGGCCTCGTCGATAGTCATTCCGTTGAGATAGATGGGGCCGAGTATGTCGACGTTGATGCTCCCTTCGGGCGATATGGTGCTACGGAGCGTGCTCTGGTTGGCGCCGAATATGTCGATGATGACTTCATCGCCGGGACCGAGCCTGTAATTGCGCGGCGTGGCTAGGTTCTCGCTGGGCGAGAAATTGAGGTTGCGGTTGCGGAAGACGCCCCGGCCGTAAACTTCGTTGGAGTCCCTCTGCGCTTCGTAGCCGGCCTGGGCGCCTGCACTTACAGGAGACGTCTCGTCGGAAATGGAATGGCTGCGGGATTCTTCCCCGGGACGCGAAACCAGCTTCGCGTTTTCCGAAAGCTCCTTGTTGTACATCGCGCGGACCCTGAGGGCCTGGGTGCGGTCCACTCCCTTGAGCGTCAGCTCTCTAAGCATTTCCTGCTGGTCGCGGCCCTCTTCCATGCCTTTCTTGACGTATTCCAGCACCTGCTGGTCAGTCATGGTGCTCTGGGCATACGCCGCAGCGCCGAGAAGCAGCATCCCGGCCAACAGGACTAATTTCAGACTTTTCATCCTTGGATCCTATATGAAGTGGAGATGGGCGGAGTCGAACCGCCGTCCAAACAACGCCCCGGAGAGCTTTCTACACGCTTATTCTTCCTTTGATTGTCGGAAGCGGCCAGCCGGAAGACGGGCAAGCCGGAACTTATCCTTTGAATCTTGGCGCACTTTAAAGGAGTCCGTGCGTGCATCCTCCTTGGATTATACCCCTTGTCCCCGGCATAGGAGGCCTAAAGCGGGAGGGATACTCGTGGAAGCCGCAACCTTGGCGGGTCCATTAAGCTAATCCGCTTGGCAGATTAGGCAGCGAGTGCATAGTTGCTGTTGCCAGCTGAATTTTCGTCGGTTGAGATTAACGGGCCAGCCTCCGAAAGCCCGGCGTGCTTACTTTCTGTGATCATTGCTGTCAAAACCAGAACATCCCCAGAAGTATATATTCGTGCAAATATATGCAAAAAAATTAAACTTTCCGCGACTGGTTCAGGGCTATGCGCGCCTGCAGTTCCCATGTGCGCAGCCTGTCCTTGTAGGTGTCGTGGGCGTTGACCTTGTCCAGAGGCAGGGCGGCATCGGAGTTCCCGGCCCAGCGACGGCAGAAATAGAGCACGTCGTAGATGCGCCCGATCTGGTATTCGCGGCTGATGCGCAGCACCACCGAATAGTCTTCGCCGTAGAGCACCGTGGGGAAATTCATTTCCCTCAGGAGAGGCACGAAATAGGCCCTCGGAGCTCCCAGACCATTGATCCTGAGCGCATTGTTCCTGCCGTTCTCGGGGGTCCATTCGCGGTGGTCGATGATGCCCGGGGGCATGGGATTGAGGTCGAAGTCGGTGATGCGGTACGACCCTATGACGGCGGCGCACTTCTGCGCACGGAAGGCGTCGACGAACTTCTGCACGGTATTCTCGTCGGAGTAGACGTCGTCGGAATCGAGCTGGATGGCGAAACGGCCGCACTTGGGATGATGGACAGCTGCGTTCCAGTTGCCGCCTATGGCGTGCCAGCCGGGTTCCTGGGCGATATAGACCAGTCTGTCGGAACCCATGAACTCCTTTATCACGTCAACCGTGCCGTCTGTGGAATTGTCGTCCACCACGATCACGTTGTACTTGAAACTGGTCTTCTGCGACAGTGCGCTCCGTATCGCATCGCCTATGGTGCGCGCCCTGTTCTTGCAAGGGATGACCACGGAGGCTTCGTATTCGAATTCCCCCTCATCCAGGTCGATATCCTTGAAACGGGGTGCGAGATAGGCACCGACAGCCCTCAGATGCTTGGTGCAGACTTCTTCCATCTCGATCTGCACGGCGCGGTTGCGGGGGTTCACGTAGTCGAACTGCTTTTCGCCTGAGGTACGCTTGTCGGGGTCCAGTTCGCTATACAGGAACTCATTGATATGTACGAGCTTGCCTATGCGGGAAGCACGGAGGCGCAGGTCGTATAGTCCGGCGAATTCATATTCCTTCTCCATGCCGGCAACGGCCGCCAGCAGCACGGAGGTCCTGTAAAGGAGCACGCCGCCGAAATCGAATTCGTCCCTCAGGCTCCCCTGCTGGTAATCGATCACGGGATTGGGCTTCGCCCCGTTGAAGTGGTCGGCGTACACCATGGCCGCACGGGTGTCGTCAGCAACCTGCACCATGCGTTCGAGTCCATAGTCCACGAATCTGAGTTCGGTGGGTCGGGTATAGATGAGGGTATAGTCGGTATCGGCCATCGCGGCAATGCTTTTTACCGCCGCTGTGCTGTAATTCGAAGTTCTGAATATTTTTACTCTTTCCATAACCCAAAGATACAAAAACTTTATTAAATTTGCTGAATATGGATAAAAAGCTGGTCATAATCCCTACCTACAACGAGATTGAGAACGCCGAAAAGATCATCCGGGTGGTGCTCGGCAAGGAAGGCGCGTACGACATCCTGATTATTGACGACGGATCGCCGGACGGCACGGCAGCAAAGGTTGAAGAATTGCAGAAGGAGTTTCCCGAACGCCTTTTCCTGATCAAACGTAGCGGGAAGCTGGGATTGGGCACCGCTTATCTCACCGGCTTCAAATGGGCGCTCGACCACGGTTATGACATCATCAACGAAATGGACGCCGACTTCTCGCACGACCCCGACGACCTTCCAAGGCTCTATGCCGCCATCAAGGAGGGCGCCGACCTCGCGGTAGGTTCCAGGTACTGCGACGGCGTGAGCGTGGTGAACTGGCCCATGGCCAGAATCCTCATGTCCTACTTCGCTTCGGTATACGTACGCACGGTGCTTGGCGTAAAAATCTACGACAGCACCGCGGGATTCGTATGCTACAGCCGCAAGGTCCTGGAAGCCATCGACCTGGACGCAGTCCGCATGAAGGGCTACGGCTTCCAGATCGAGATGAAATACACCGCAAAGCGGCTCGGCTTCAAGTTGGCAGAGGTACCGGTAATCTTCGTGAACCGCAAGGAAGGCACCTCAAAGATGTCCGGAGGCATCTTCGGCGAAGCCTTCTGGGGAGTCATCAAACTGCGTTTCCGCAAATTCCAAAAGTCGAAATAACGATGAAACGATCCATCACCCTAGCAACCATCCTCATCCTGGGCCTTCAGGCTTTCTCCCTTCAGGCACAGGAACTTGCCAATTTCTCTTTCGGAAGGCAGAGGCCAGTCGTCTCTCCCGAGATCCAGAACGACAGCGTCACTTTCCGTCTCAAGGCCGACTATGCCACCATCGTCAAGCTGAGCGGCTCGTGGATGTCCAATCCCTACTCTGGCTCCATCGACATGACCCGCGGTGAGAACAATGTCTGGGAAGTGAAGATCCCCCTCCCGGAGCCTGAAATCTACACCTACAACTTCCTGGTCGACGGAGTCGCCGTCAACGATCCCCAGAACGTACTCGTGCAGCGCGACGGAGCCCGCTACCTGCCCATGCTCATGGTTCCGGGCGAACGCACCGAAAACTATGGCGAAGCCAAGCTTCACGGTACCGTAAGCCATCCGTGGTACGACAGTGAAATCCTGGGCATGTCCCGCAGGCTTTCGGTCTACACCCCTTACGGCTACGAAAAGAACCCCAAGAAAAAGTATCCGGTGCTTTATCTGCTCCACGGAGCAGGCGGTGACGAAGAAGCCTGGATATCCATGGGGCGCGCCGCCCAGATCCTGGACAATCTCATCGAGAAAGGCCTCGCCGAGCCCATGATAGTGGTAATGCCCAACGGCAACCCCGGCCAGCAGGCTGCCCGCACCCTGAACATCCCCGAAAAGCAGATCGACCGGCGCTCCGAGAAGTACCGCGACGCCTACGTAAGGAGCCTTTGCACGGAAATCGTCCCCTTCATCGAGAAGAACTTCCGCGCCATAGCCAAACCCGAATCCCGCGCCATCGCCGGACTGTCGATGGGCGGCGGTCATACCATCTCAGCCTCCATCCTCTATCCGCAGCTCTTCGACTACATCTGCCCGCTCTCTGCTGCAGGCAGTGCCACCCCCGAACAACTCGCCACGCTCAAAAAGGCTGGAGTGAAGCTCTACTTCCTCGCCTGCGGCAACAGCGACTTCCTGTTCAAGGGAGCCGAAGAAATGCACGCCAAACTGGACGGGCAGGGCTTCAAGCACGAATACTTTGTGTCCGAAGGAGGACATACCTGGGCCAACTGGCGCCTGTACCTCAACACATTCGCGCAGAAGCTCTTCAAGTAACAAGACAGACGGTTCCCAAGCGAAGCACGGCCCCGGGCAACCGAAGCACCCATGAACCCCGTTTCCGCCCGCCTTCTGGCCCAGCAGCTTATATGCCGGCAGTTCAGCACGCCCCACGACGTGGTGGCGTGGATGGGGGCCATGCAGGCTCAGGAGTACCGTATGATGCGCTGGGCGGTGGAGATGCGGACGAAAAAGCCCTCTGCCAAGGCCTTTGAAAAGGATTACAACGAAGGGAAGATCGTGCGGGGCCATCTTTTCCGCACTACCTGGCAGCTTGTCGCCGGTGAAGACTGGAGATGGATGCAGGAACTCTGCAGGGTGAATGCCCTGCGAGGCTTGGCCGGTTGGATGAAATCCAATGGCGTCAGTATCCCTGAGGCAGAGCAGGAACTCGTCCAACTGTTTTTCTGCGACTATCTCGGCAAAAACCGTATCGCGTTTAAATCCGACTTCGCCAGGGCACTGGAAGATAAGGGATTAGCCATGGACGACCACAGGCTTTCCTATCACATCCGTCTGGCCGAGTATTCCGGGATCCTCTGCAGCGGAGACCTCTTCCCGATGAAGCACAGCTATGCCCTGGTGGAGGATAAGCTTCCAAGGCAGAGTCCCGTCCCGAAGGACGATGCCCTTGCCCGGCTCGCCTTGAAATACTTCCGCAGCCACGGCCCGGCCACCCTGGAGGAATTCGTGTGGTGGAGCGGCCTGAATATCAGCGATTGCAAGGCCGGAATGGACGCCATCCGGTCAGAACTCATTGAGGAGTGCTGGAAAGGCATCACCTTCCACCGTCACCGGGATAGTCGCACACGCGGATTCCGGAGCGGGACCCTGACTCTGCTCCCCTCCTACGACGAATATCTCATCGGATACAAAAGCCGCCATGTGGCCGTCCGTCCCGACCACAGCCATCACGCCCACAACGACAGGGGCATCTTCTGGCCGGTCATCTTGCGGAATGGCGAGGTTGTCGGCAATTGGTCCGCTCCCGGTGGAACGGTCCAGATTGAGATATTCCATCCGGATGCAAAGCTGAACCGGGACGATCTGCAGAAAGAGCTGGCCCGGTATCAGGGATATCTCGGCAGATAAGCTTGGAGACAGAAAGAAAAAAGGCCGCTATCAAATCACTTCGATAACGGCCTTTCATCTTTGTAAGCGCTTATAGAGAAGCAACTTACGCGTTCACTCCTTCTTGTGGGAGCAGAGGGATTCGGACCCCCGACCCTCTGCTTGTAAGGCAGATGCTCTAAACCAGCTGAGCTATGCTCCCTCAAAAGCGGGTGCAAATATAAGGCAATTTTTTAAACCTGCAAAATAAAATCAGACAAATTGCAGTTTAACTTTCGCTTTCTTGAGACCCTTGGCCTTGAGTATGACTGTGCCGCGGCCAGGTTTGCCGGATGACTGGACAATGACAGTGAGCTTACCGCTGAAAAGATGCATACCGGGGTTCTGGAATGGCTCGATACAGCTGGGATCACCATTTGCGACGGCCTTGAACCTCAGCCCTTTGCCCTTTACCTTAACGCTCACGAGATTATCGGCCGTAGGAAGCGGATTGCCTTTGGAATCAAGCACTGAAACAGTTATGTAAGAGAGATCTGCTCCGTCCGCCGCAAGGGTTTTCCTGTCCGCGGAAGCAGAGAGCTTCTTCCCCTTGCCGGCAGTGCTCACGCTCTCGCGAGCGACTTCGTTTCCGTCGGCATCATAGGCGACCACCGTCAGGGTTCCGGGCTCATAAACCACATCTTTCCACATCAGACGGTAGCGACCTTCGACATCGGCCTTCTGGGCGCCGTCCGTCTTTTCGTATTCCGTCTGCTTGGTCCTCACCCCCTGCGACTTCCCGTTCACGAAAAGCTCCGCCGAAGGATACGAGGTATACACGAATACCGGTGTAATCTCCCCTTCCCTGCCGGGCCATGTCCAGTGAGGCAGGATGTGCAAGGTAGGCTCTTCGGTATTCCACTGGCTGCGGTAAAGATAGAACCTGTCCTTGGGCAGCGAAGCGAGGTCGACTATCCCGAAGTAGGATGAATGGCTGGGCCATGCATCGGTATCGTAGGGATGCGGTTCACCGAGATAGTCGAAACCCGTCCAGACGAACTGTCCTATGTACCAGGGATAATCATCGGCAAGGGCGAAATCCACATCGGGGATGTTGCTCCAGGATGCGGCATCGAGATCGTAGGAGGAACTCTGGAGGTCGCCGGTTACCTTGCCGAACACCTTTTCGGCCGGGAAGTGGTAGACTCCGCGCGAACTTACCGTGGAAGCGGTCTCGCTGCCCAGCAGGAAGCCCTGCGGCAGCATCTCCTTGCCCTCGAGGAACATATACGTGCGATAGTTGTAGCCGGGGATGTCGATCGCCGCAGCGAAGCCGTTGCGGTTCACCGTCCACACCTGGTCCATGCCGCAGGTGACCAGGCGGGTGGGATCCTCCCTATGACAGATGTCCTGCAGGAACCGGGCCGTCTCGATTCCGCCCGGAGCGCCCTGCGAAGGCACCTCGTTGCCTATGCTCCACATGATCACGCAGGGATCGTTGCGGTAATGCCGGAGCATGTTCACCATGTCCTTCTCTGCCCATTCGGCGAAGTGCCTGTGATAGCCGTTCTTGCATTTTGCCACGTCCCACTCGTCGAAAGGTTCTATCATCATCATGAAACCCATCTGGTTGCAGAGCTGCACGAGTTCAGGAGCGGGCATGTTGTGCGAAGTGCGTATGGCGTCGCAGCCCATGTCCTTGAGGATGGAGAGCTGGTGACGTATGGCGGCCCTGTTCACCGCGGAACCGAGGGGGCCGAGGTCGTGATGGAGGCAAACACCCTTTATCTGCCGCCGCTCGCCGTTGAGACGGAAGCCGCCTTCGGCGGAAAACTCCAGGCTGCGTATGCCGAAAGTCGTTGAATATCTGTCGATTTCAGTCTTGTTCCTATATAATAGCGTTACCGCCTTATACAACGCCGGATTCTCCGGAGACCAGAGCGAAGGCGACTTTACCTTCAGGTTCTGGACCACCTCTGCGGCTGCCGGAGCTTCGCTGCGAGCCACCTCCTTGCCGGAAGCGTCGAAGATGACGGTCCTCACTGCAACGTCGTCGGTGGGGCCCTCTATCTTTGTTATTATCTTCACCGAGGCCTTTTCGGGAGTGATATCCGGGGTCAGGACCTGCGTTCCCCAGATGGGGACATGGGTGTCACCGACAAGTATCAGATGAACATTGCGGTAGAGACCGGCGCCCGGATACCAGCGCGAAGATCCCGGGAGATTATGAAGGCTCACTTCGAGCAGGTTCTCGCCAGGCTCGGCCACGTCGGAGATGTCGCACCAGAAAGAATTGTAACCGTAGGGCCAGTAGCATACTTCCTTCCTGTTCACCGACACCCTCGCTTCGCTCATGGCACCGTCGAACAGCAGGTAGGCCTTCTTGCCCTCAGGGATGACGAGAGCGCGCCTGTAACGGCCCTCACCCATCCAGGGAAGTCCGCCGCTGCGGGCGGTTTTTTCTGTTGCGACCTTCTCTCCGTTCTGGGTGATTGCCACGACCTGAAGGTCGTTGGCCCGGTCGAAAGGACCGGTAATCGCCCAGTCGTGCGGGACCGTAACGTCTTCCCATACCTCGGAGGCTTCTCCCTTCTGGAACTGCCAGCCGTTGCGGAGTATTATCTCTTCCCTCTGTGCATTGCACAGGGACTGGGAGAGTGCAAGCAGCACTGCTGCAAGAATGAACCTTGTCTTCATATCTGCAAAAATAATTATAATTCCTCTAACTTTTTTGATATCTTTACGTCTTGTAAGAAAATAATCATCATCAAATATGAAAAGACTTTTGCTCCTGTCAGCAACCATCATCGCGCTCTGCGCATGCGGCTTCCCCTCTTCGAAAACTACCGGTCAAGGCGACGGTACTCCGATAGACAAAGATTTCGTCCTCAGCGGATTCGATGCCGTGGACGTGTCCGGCGCTTTCGAACTGACCCTGGAACAGGGCGACTTTTCGGTGGCGGTGGAGATACCCGACTATCTCGAGCCCTACCTTGATGTACGAGTGCTCGGGCACACCCTCGAGATCAGTTACAAGAGGGTTCCCATGAATTTGAGGAACCTCAGCAAGGGCCGCTCGGTCGCAAGGGTAAGCATGCCCCGCATCAGGGACATCGACATCAGCGGTGCCTGCACCATCGACGCTGCCGGAATCGATTCCCCTGATCTCGACATCGATGCCAGCGGCGCATCCAAGGTCCGGCTTTCGGGCACCTTCGGAGAACTTTCGCTGGAGTGCACCGGAGCTTCGTCCGCCGTGCTCGAGGGCAGCGCCAGGGAATTCGACCTCGACTGCTCGGGAGCCTCCAAGACCGATGCGAAGGAATTCGTAGCCGAAAGGGCTGACGTCGAGGTGTCGGGAGCCTCCAAGGCCATAGTCAACGCGGTCGTGAAACTGGACGTCGATTGTTCAGGCGCATCCAACGTACAATACATTGTGACTCCCAAAACCATACTCAGGGTGGAATCATCCGGGGCAAGCAGCGTTAACGCCCTGTAGCAGAATGAAAGAAATATACCTCAAGCACATAGCCGAACTTCTCCAGGTGAAGGTCTGGCAGGTGGAGAACTGCGCCGACTTGTTCGCCGAAGGCGATACCATACCATTCATCTCCCGCTACCGCAAGGAAAAGACGGGCGGGATGGATGATTCCACGGTAGCCGAAGTGAAGCACTGGGTGGATGTCTTCGACGCCTTGGAGACCCGGAAGGCTACGATGCTCAAGGTGATTTCGGAAGCGGGAGCGCTCACACCCGAACTGAAGGAAAAGATAGAGAATTCGGTGTCATCCACCGAAATTGAAGACCTT
>ONSD01000164.1 GCA_900320385.1 uncultured Bacteroidales bacterium | reverse complement strand
AGAGGTTGGATGCGATGGATGTGAAGTTGAAAGGCGTAACCGCGAGGATGAAGCCTTCGAGCGGCCTGAACTCGTTGTGGTCGATGCAGTTCTTGGCGTCCTTGGGCTGCATGGCGTAGATCTGCGAGGCAAAGGCTACGTTGTAGCGGAAGAAGTCGCAGGTTTCGGCTGCGGAGTCGATTTCGGCCTGGTAGATGTTCTTGCCCTGTCCCAGCATCGTGGCGGCATTGATCTTTGCCCTCCAGGTGGTGGAAAGGAGTTCGGCGCATTTCAGGTTGATGGCGGCGCGGGTTGTCCAGGGAGTCCTGCTCCAGGTCTTGCGCGCCTCCATGGCGGCATCAATGGCCATCTTGACTTCCTCTTCGCCGACCATGTGGTAGCGTGCCAGGACGTGTCCGTGCTCGGTGGGGCAGGTGACCTCGGCGATCTTGCCGGTGCGTACTTCCTTGCCGCCGATTATCGCGGGGATTTCAACAACGGTATTGTACTGGCGTTCGAGTTCCTTATCGAGAGCGATGCGCTCCGGAGTACCTTCGAGACATGTCTTTACCGGCTCGTTTGCCGGAAGCGGGAAAGTAATCAGAGAGTTGTTCATATTATAATGCGGTTAGTGTTTTCGAATCTTACAAATATACAAAATATTTCCGACATACGGAAGGCCGTTTTCAGCGTACGCGCAGACGTACCATAAGCACTCCGTGCGGGGCAATCGTGGCTTCCAGACGGTCTTTGCTGGTGCAGATGTCCTTGTGCTTCCAGAGGTCCCTGACAGTGTACTCGTACTTACGGAAGTTCACGTCCCGGGCGAAGTACATGGTCTGGTCGAGCCAATTGTACGAGAGCTTCCAGGGCGTCTCGCCCCTGTTCATGAAACACACCGCGATTTCGCCGTCGGCAAGCGGTTTGGCCCATATCTCGCGCTCTCCCATGTCCATGAAGCGTATGGCCTGCCTGCCCAGGCGGTCCTGGTTCACAGCGATGACTTCCTTGTTGGTCAGTATCTCCTTCGTCTGCCTGTCCATGTTCCGCAGATCGTTGCCGCACATCAGGGGGGCCGCAAGCATGCACCACATGCTGAAGTGGGTGATCTGTTCGTCGAGGGTCATCTCCCCGTTCCCCACTTCCAGCATCTCGGCATCGTTCCAGTGGCCGGGCCCGGCATAAGGATAGAGATCGGCGTCGGCGTCAATGCACTGCAGCACACCGACCCCGCCCCAGTCGAAAACTCCGTTGTACACGGCACGGATGTCGGGGGTCACACGCCATAGGTGCCCTATGCCTTCGCCCCATCGCCAGGGTTCGTTCTCACCCCATTCACAGATGCTCAGGACGATGGGCCTGCCGGCCGCCTTGATGGCTTCGGACATGGTCTGGTACGCAGCCCGGGCGTTCTGGCCGTCGCTGGAGCACCAGTCGTACTTGAGGTAGTCGACACCCCAGCGGGCATATTGCAGGGCATCCTGGAACTGGTGTCCCTTGCTGCCCGGGCGCCCCTGGCAGGTATAGGACCCCGCGCAGGAATAGAGACCGAACTTAAGTCCCTTTGAGTGAACATAATCGGCGAGCGCCTTCATCCCGGAGGGGAAGCGTTCGGGGTCGCATACTATGTTGCCGTTCTCGTCACGGGATACCTGCCAGCAGTCGTCTATGACCACATATTCGTATCCGGCATCCTTCAGGCCGCTTTCCACCATTGCGTCGGCGACTCCTTTGATGAGTTCTTCGCTCACGTTGCAGCCGAACTTGTTCCAGCTGTTCCATCCCATCGGGGGAGTGGGGGCGAGGGCCTCGTAAAGGGAATCGGTGAGGGGTTTGACCTGGGCTGCAGCCGTGCCTGCAGCGAGCATGAGCAGGAACAATCCTGCAAGGAGCGTGGTTTTGCGTTTCATGGGCTTGCCGTTATTTTACAGCGTTTATACCGTCGATTGCTTTGCGTATCATGTCGGGGGTGCCGCTGCCGTCGCGGACATAGCCGATGACCATCCTCGCGTATTCGAAGGCTTCCCGCATGGCGGGATCCTGCGGATCGCGGCCTATCTCCCACATGGTTTCGAAGAGGGGTTCAAGGTCTTCCGGCTCCGCCAGGTTGCCCGGGCGCATCGAATTGATGGCTGTGTTGAGCTGTCCCGTAGCGGAATTGACTTCCCGCTGGCCGAAGGTCTTGCTGCCGTCTGCATAGACGTCTTCCGCCCTCTTCAGGGCTTCCAGCATCCTTTCGAATCCCCTTGCCGCCCAGGGAGCGTATTCCGGAACCTTGGTCGCCATTGCGTCCCAGGCTTTCTGGGCATCCAGGCGGCCGCGTGCCACCTGCAGGCTTGCAAGCAGCCTGTTTTTGTTGACCGGGCCATTGTCGGCTCCGGAGTTCCAGCCGCCCTGAGGCTCGATGCGGTAATAGTGCGTGGACTTCTCGTTGCGGAAGTAATCCGGGAGGAATTCCTCGCCATCCACCTTCAGGGAATATACATTGCCGTTGTATCCCTTTTCGGAGCTATGGCCGCATGCAACGACCTTCGAGAGGGATATCACGGCGTCTTCCCAGTTCTGTACGCCGGTACCGGTCATGGCCAGAGGACCGTACATGAGGGTGCCGGCCCAAGCGGGCTCGAGTTCGTTGCCTTCCCAGCCCTTGGCTGTCTCGATCTTGTCGGGGCCGTAGTCAACCCTGACGCTGAAAGGCATGAACACTTCCACTACATCGCCGCTGCGCCATTTGCGCCTGCCGATTTCGAAGTATGTTCCCGGATGGCAGTCCTTGGCTATGGTCTTTCCGTTGAGCTTTATCTCGAACCCGTCTGTGGCCCATTCGGGGACGCGCAGCTTCATGGCGAACCTGCCCCCGCTGACGGTGATTTTCGAATACTCGGATGGCCATTCGCATTCCTGCTTCACAACAACCTTCTTCTCCTTCCAGTTAAGTTCGGAAGGCATGTAAAGGGCTACCCAAAGGGTGCCCGCGTCAGCGAAATAGATGGCCTCCTGATACTTGACGTGATTTTCCGCCCCCGTGCCGCCGCAGCAGGTCGACTGCGGGGTTTCGTTGCCGAAAGGCTTGGTGGCGTTGAGTCCCACTGCGTACTGGTAGCACACGGCATATTCCTCAGGATTGATAGAACCGACGATCTGGTTATAGAGGACGCGCTCGTAGTAGTCCATATAGGAGGCGTCGTCGGGATCGAAGCAGGCGAGGTCCTTGGTGAGCTTGGCAAGGTTGTACGCGCAGCAGGTCTCGTTGAGGTCGGCCAGGTCGCCCATGCTCAGCATCTGCGTATAGGGCTGGCGGAACATCTCTCCGTTGCCTACTCCGCCGGGGGCGTAGCGGTAACGGTCCTGTATCATGCGCCAGAAGTTGAGGGAGAGGTTGTAGTAATACGGATTCCCGTTGGTGAGATAGCTGCGCAGCGCACCCACGATCTGCGGGATGTGCTGGTTGGCGTGACGGGTCCGAATGTCGTCCACGTTCACCGAAAGGGCGTCGAAGAAGACGGGGTTGTCGAAAGCGGCTGCGCCCTCGATGAACTTTGCCTTCTCTGTGGGGTCCGAGGTCATTTCGGCCAGACGGGCCATGCTTTCACCCATGCCTCCGTTCTCGCCTGCGATGTAGATGTTCCACATCTCATAGCGGTTGCCCGGCCTGGAGCGGCGCTGTTCGCGGTCGCCTTCGGAACTGACGAAGGTGCGGTAGTGCATTCGGTTCCATACCCACATGCCCATGTCCTTCGCTATCTGCAGTGCCTTGTCCGCTACGGCCTTGTCATCCATGTAGGTGGCGATGTCGATGAGGCCTGCAAGCTGCTTGTGGATGGTGTAGTAAGGTGCCCACACCCAATCGGAATTGTTGTAGGGACGGTACATCTCCACCATGGCGGGATGCTGGGCGGGAATTGCGTTCATGTATCCGTAGCCGTATTTCCTGTAATCTTTCTTGTAGGCGTCGAAGTCCTTCCAGCTGCCCTTGATCTCACGGAGCTCCTCTTCCGGGCAGAAGTCGCGTGCTTCCCAGTAGCGGCCGAGGGAGTCGCTCCATACGAAGGTGCGTTCCTGGCATTCCCGCATCTCGTTCACCATGCGGGTGATGTTGGCCTTGAGCTGAGCTTTCTGAGCGGGATCCTCCGCGCAGGCGTATGCGAAAGCAAGTGCCGACAGATAATGGCCGGTGCCGTGGCCCTTGAGCTTGGTGACGGGGGAATCCCAGCCGTCGGAGACGGTGTAGCCCTCGGTGGACAGGCCGTAGGTGTCGCGATAGTTGTAGAGCTGCTGGCTCACGTCGAGGCTGAGGAGGTTGGCGATGTCGAGATCGCGGTTGTGGGTGAGCCGGTTGTCGCCTGTGATGCGTACGTCGCTCAGCGGGAGGGTATGTGCCCTGGGAGTCTTTGCCGGAGTTGCGTAAGTGCCGTCGACTACCTTGACCAAGGCCTTTACCGGGAGGCCTTCGGAAGTGGTGTAATCGCCTGTGATATAGCCTTCTACATTATACTCTCCTCCGACTTCGGCAGCAGTTTCTGCACGCTCGCTTTCGAGTGGGGAATTCTCCCAGCGCACCTGCCGGTAGCCGGTGCTTCCGTCACTGTATTTGACCCACAGGCGGAAGGGGAGCCGTGGTGCGGTTCCCACAGGGCAGTCCACTTTGACGCGCTCCGTAGCTATGATCCTTTTCTGCAGGTTCTGTCCGGAGGCAGGAAGCATGAAGACGGCTGCAACAAAGGGCAGCAACAGGGTCTTGATTGCATTCATGGTTCTATAGATATTTGTATGTTACGATGAAGTCGAAATCGTTCCCGCCTGCCGAGATACGGTTCTTGAATGTGATGGTTTTCCCCTTGGCGGCGGCAACGTGTGACGGATGCATGCCTACCATGAACCGGCCTTGGTTGGCACCGGTGCCGTCAGGATCTCCGTCGTAGGTGATGGTGTTGCCCGATTTGTCTTTCTTGCCTCCCCACACATACCACTGCCAGAAGGCGGTCCCTTCGCTCCAGTTGCACGACCTGCCGTCGGCGTCCACCCACATGCCCGGCTTGTAGGAAGTCATGTCCACCCTGCTGCCGTCGGGATTGTAACAGGTGAAGCTGCTTTCGTCGAGATTCCTTACATCGGTGCCGATGAAGGCGTTAACCTTGTCGACCGGCAGTTCGAAATGTCCGATTTCATAGCCTCCGGCCGAAGCGCAGAGGTCCGTGTCGATGTCGACGTTGACGGAGATGGTCCTTCCCGCCATGCTCCAGGAATACTCACCCCCGCCGTTGCCGCCCTCGAGGCTGCCGCTGCTTGGGGCTGACATGTCGATGGGCTGCCCGTCGGCGGAGAAGCGTATCTTGTATGGCCAGTGGCGGTCGTTGGAATTGTTTTCGTCCCAGAGGTGGGTGATGTACCGGGTGGGAGTGCAGGCTACCACCGCCCATACCGACTTGGCGTTGGCTGGTACCGTCCAGCTCAGGCTTGCGCTGTTGCCCGTTGCGGCTGTCGCATCGGCATGTCCGCTGTAGGTCCTGGTCGCCTTGTCGCTTCCGAGCGCGACGAAGCCTATTTTCCAACCGGCTACGGAAGCGTCGCCGCTTTTGTTGAATCCGGCCTGGTTTGGAAGACCGGTGAATTCAGCTGTAAGTTCCTGCCCCGGAGCGACTCCCAGACGGATGATGTTGAATCCGGTGGCTTCAGGAGCCTTTGCGGGGTCTACCATATAATAACCGTCACCGGCATCGCTGCCTTTCCAGGAGACGGCGCCGGCATGACGGACGCCTTCAGCGCGGATCTGCCGGAAATCCCATGTGGCTACGCGCGCTGCATAATCGTAGAGCTGGTCGTTGAATTCTTCGATGCCGATATCGTATGCATCCATGTAGGATTCCAGCGCATCTTCGGGAGAAACGGCTGAATTCCAAACCTTTGCGACCGCATCTATACCGTACTTGTCGATCCAGTAGTAGTGGAAGAAATAACTGCCGTAACGCATGTCCTCATGTGCGAAATGACGGTTGGCATTGTCGCAGAAGTTCGTGAAATAGTAGTTCGTAAAGGTTTCTTCGGGACACATCTGGAACGACTGCCACTGCGCCGTCTGCTCCCAGAAGGTGCTGCCCTGGCCCTGGTTGTAACGGAATGCCACCTTGTATATGTCGGTCGCCTTCTTGTTCAGGATGAGGTCGCATGCGGTCTGGTATTGGAAAGAGTGTCCTATCTCATGCGCTACCGTGGAGCGGCTGTTTGCGGCTTCGGGGTTCACCCAGAGACATCCTGTGATGTTGTCGTCGGGACCGGAACCGTAAGCGGCCCATTCGGTCTGGTGCCAGAGGTATATCTGGAATTTGTATGAGTCGAGGTAGGATTTGTCGCCGGGGCTGAAATGGGCGAATTTCAGGGTTTCGACATAATACTTGTAAATCTCTTCGCACCAGGCGAGGAAAGAGTCGGTATCAAGGTGATAGGGGGCTGCCGCGGCGTCCGGAGTGGTGGTGCCGTAGTCTTTGTCCCAGAAGATGATGAAGTGCTCGCTCTGCTTGCTTCGCCCGAAATAATACAGGCTGCTGCTCTTGAGCGGGTCGTAGAAAGTGTCGGTAACGTCCCAGCCGCGCTCTTTCTTGTAGAACTCGCTGCACATGTATATCTTCTCGTAGTTGGGTACGTCGGAAGGGGAGAGGATGGTCTCCTCAGTCTCTTGTTTGTCGTCTTTACCGCCACTACCTTCGTTGTCCGGTGGCACCCAGGGGTCTTTGTGGCACGACAGCACAGCCATCATCCCGATGGCCAGCAAGGGTAAGAATGCTTTGATGTTTTTCATGCGTCCGGTATGCTGTTGCAATTAGAAACCGCGGGGCCAGTCACGGCCCCGCGGCCAAAATCCACGCGGAATAAGGTTTTATTCTACGATGTTTATAGTGACCGTCCAGTCGATATCTCCGAGCTTGGCCTTGGAGACGATGCTGTCGCCCACATTCTGCGCTGCGGCATTGCCGGGATTGTTGCCTATGAGAACCAGGTTCGGAATCGCATAGTCATATTCCTGGTAAGTGTAATATTGCCAGAACGCGGTGCCGGCCGAAGGGTCGCTTTCGGTGCCGTCAACGTTCAGCCATTCGCCGGGAACGTAGGAAGACCAGCTTGAGTAAGGAGTGCCGTCGGGGGCGAGGGGATAGAACTGGGTTATATCCTGCGATGCCGCATCGATGTCGATACCGTACTTGTCGTTGATGTATGCCTCGTTGATGCAGAAGCCGAACCAGTTCCAGCTGTCGTCAAGATGTGACTTGGAGCAGTTGGCAACTATGTTCACGGCATTGTCGAGCAGTTCCCACGAGTAAGAGTGGGGGCCGACGATGCCCGATTTGGAGGTCGGGTAGCTGTCGTGGTAATTGACGCTTACGGTCAGGAGCTTGTCTCCCATCTTGGCCTTGGAGGTCACAGTGGCTCCGGCGAGCTGGGCGTAAGTGCCCGGGTTGCCGCCGATGACCAGCAGGCCTTCGGTAAAGTGACCGTCGTACTTGTTGTCGCCGAACTGATACTGCCAGAACATGCCGGCTGTCTTCTCGGCTTCCCAGTTGTAAGGATCGCCGTTCATGTCTACCCATTCGCCGGGCTCGTATGAAGTCCAGGAACTGAGGGCCGTACCGTCCGCTGCAAGCGGGTAAAAGTAGCCGAGGTCGGTGAGCTGGTTGATGTCGGCTATGCCGAGATAAGCTGTCATGACATCCGGCGGGATGACGATGCCCAGATATCCCCAGTCTTCAAGGCCGGGAACATAGGTATCGACGTCGACATTCAGTCCTGCTTCATCGAAGTACCAGTGGTACTGGTGGTTGCCCCAGACGCCGCTTCCATAGGGATAATCGGCGGAGGCTTCCATGTATTCTTCAATATAGCCTTCACTCTCCGGAGGTTCGGGAAGTTCGCCTTCGAAGATGAAGGTGACGATGAAGTCGAATACCTGGTCGCCCACGGTGAGCTTGGACTTGGAAACGATGGTCTTGCCCACAGCGTCGCCGACATTGCCGGAATTGGTGCCGATTACGAAGCGGCCGACCTTGTCGGAATAATCGTAGTCGTAACCGATGGCATCGCCTTTCTTGTCGGCCTTGCCGCCCCATACATACCACTGCCAGAATGCGCAGCCGGTGTCCCATGCGGCTGCGTTGCCGTCTGCGTCGATCCACATGCCGGGTTTCCAGGAAGTCATGGTTTCGACAACGGAACCGTCGGCGTTGTAGCAGACGAACGTGCTCTCGTCGAGTTCCGAAACGAAGCCGCCGATGAAGTCGTTGATGGTACCCATCGGAAGTACGAAGTGTCCGATTTCAAAACCGGTGCATTCCGTGACGTCGATGTTGGCGGTTATGCTGATGGTAGTCTCTTCGGCCGACCATTTGTAGGTGCTCTTGAGAGCATCGCCGTCGGCACCGTCATCACCTGTTGAAGTGATGAGTGCGCCTTCACCGCCGTAGACGATCACCCTCTCCTCCATCGGAACGTCGGGATTGACGTCCATTGGATTGTTGCAGCCGAAGACTGCGGCAGAGGCCAGAGCTATATAGAATAATGATTTTTTCATATTCGTATCGTATTAAATGTTAGATTCCTACGTATCCGGGGTTCTGGCTCAGTTTAGGGTTGCTCCTCAGTACGTCGAGAGGAATCGGGAAGAGGGCGGTGTGCCCGTCGGTGACAGCCGCATGGTTGAACCAGTTGCGTGTGCTGAAGGTGCCGAAGCGGATCATTACCGTGCGCCTCATTCCCTCGAGGCAGAATTCCCAGCCCCACTCGTCATACATGCCGCCGAGTGCGAGCACCTGGGCGTCGTAACCGCTCTGTACGGGAGTCTGGGAAGCTTCGAGTTCGTCGATGTAAGCGTCCCAGTTGTGGGTGCCGTTGCATTCTTCGAACATGTCCTTGGTGGCGGCGCCCCACGGAAGGAGGCCGTAAACCATCTTGGTGTTGCCCTGGAGGGTGGCGAGGTCGGTGTCGGGAGCCACGCGGCTGCGGACCGCATTCACTGCCGCAACGGCTTCGTCCGTCCTCTGGCCGAGCCTGAGAAGGCATTCAGCCTTGGTGTAGTAAGCTTCTGCCAGGCGGAAGAAAGGCACGTCGTTGCTCCAGTAGAAGGTGGTTTCGGTGTCCTGTTCGAACTTGGTCTGGCGGCAGCCCCAGTCGATGCTGGTCATGTTCCAGTTGCTGAAATCGTTCACGCGCGGGTCGATGGCCGGGATGTAGTTGAGGTTGGTCCAGACGTAAGTGTCTCCGTCCGGGCCCGGGCCGTGCATCCAGGTCTTTTCCTTGCGGGTGTCGCCTGGCTGGTAGGAATCGATGAACTGCGGGTTGCCGCAGCCGCCGCCCCAGCACTGGTAGGCCCACTTGAAGTAGTTCTTGGATACCGGGGGATACCACTTCGCATTCTCACTGAATACGTGACCGCCGGTAGTGGTCTTGCCGTCGTAGGGGATGGCGAACATGACCTCGGTGTTGTCCGGGCCGAGGGCAACCTTGAAGTTGTCGCTGTAGTCGCCGGAAAGCCTGTAGGGGCTGTTCTCGATGATATCCTCGGCAAGGGCGAGGGCATCTGCCCAATGGGCCTGTCCGGTGTAAACCTCGGCGTTGAGGTATACCCTCATGAGAGCCATCTCGGTGCTCCAGTAGTTGAGGCGGGTGTAGTAGGCCGCGCTCTTCTCCTTGGAGAGATGTCCGCCTTCGAGGACTTCCTTGAATTCGCTCACTACGAAGTCATAGACTTCCTGACGGGTTTTCTGCTCGGGAATGTCCGCGGAGAAGGTTGTCACGATCGGCACGTTGCCGTGGTTGTTCAGGAGTATGGAGTACCAGAGGGCGCGTATTGCACGGAGTTCGGCAAGGAGCGCGTCTTTCTGGTCGCCGGTCGAAAGCTCGTCACTTTCAATCTGGCCCATCACGCGGTTGGCGTTGTTGATGCCCTCGAACGGGGTGACATAAGTGTTCCAGGGCTGCGATTCCTCTTCGGTCCAGGTATGCTTGTGCATGCGCTGGTAGGTACCGCCGTCGTCCCATCCGTTGGGGCGTACCGGGGTTAGGAACTCATCGGAAGGCTCTTCCTGGGCGTCGAAATAACCTTGCCAGTCCATGAAATAGGCAAGGGGAGTGTAGGCGCTCGCCGTAAGGGCGGCGACATCCTGGTCACTGGGAACGAACTGCTCCTGGAGGATTTCGGAGAAGGCCTCTTCGGTAAGGTCGAAACAGCCGGTAAGCAGTGTTGCCGATGCAGCGACGAGAGCGATTATGGAAAGTTTTATCTTTTTCATGAAATGTTCCTCCCTTGAATTACTGTTTTTCAATGATTACGCAGCGGTTGAGTTCGGGAGTGTCGAAGATGTCTTCGACTCCGTAGTTGATGGAGAAGTTGTCGGTGTCTACGCCCATCTCGTGCATGAGGTTCATGACGGTGTTGGCGCGTTCCCTTGCGAGGAATTCATTGCGGGTGGGAGTGCCAGTGCCCTTGTCGGCGTTGCCGGAGAGGGTGAACTTGACCTTGCCGCCGTTGGCGAGGATGTCCTTTGCGGCCATCTTGACGCGTTCCTTCTCGGAGTTGGAGAGGACGTACTTGCCGATTT
>ONSD01000075.1 GCA_900320385.1 uncultured Bacteroidales bacterium | reverse complement strand
TTGTTGAGGAAGTCGAGTTCCTCGCAGGAGACTTCGTAGAGGCGGCTCATGCCGAAGTGGGTCTGGTACATCATCTCGCCGACGGTCTCATAGTCGCCGCGCTCGAGGGCGTCGCAGACATCGAGAACCCTCTGGACCTCACCGATTACGAATTCGGCGCGGAGGAAGTCCTCTTCCGGAATGGAACCGCGCACCTCTTCGAGCCATACGCGCTTTGCATCGCTGAGGAATTCAACCTCGGGATGGTTCTTGCGGATCGCAGCGGCAGCGTTCTCGCAGGACGCGCGCCTCTTGTTGTATGCGCTGGAAGCGAGCTCATGCTTTACGCAGGAATCCACCAGCACCAGCTTGTAGCCCTTGGGATCGAAGGGATAGTACTTGTGCTCGAGGGTCTTGCAGTTGAGCAGCATGAGGCTGCCCTTCTTTCCGAAGATGCTGGCGAACTGGTCCATGATGCCGCACTTCACACCGCAGTAGTTATGCTCGGTGCTCTGGCCTATCTTGGCGAGTTCAAACTTGTCGATCTTGTTGTCGAACAGGTAGTTGAGTGCATATGCGAAGGTGCTCTCGAGGGCAGCGGAAGAGCTCAGGCCGGCTCCCAGCGGCACGTCGCCGTCGAATACGGTATTGAATCCCTTCACGGTTCCGCCGCGCTTGATGGTCTCGCGGCAGACGCCGAAGATATAGCGGGCCCAGGCCTGCTCCGGCTTGTCGGCTTCTTCCAGTCCGAAGACGGCTTCTTCGTTGTAACTCAGTGAGAAGGCATGCACCTTGTCGGTACCGTTGAGCTTGATTTCGGCGATGATGCCCTTGTCGATGGCACCCGGGAACACATAACCGCCGTTGTAGTCGGTATGTTCGCCAATGAGGTTGATGCGGCCTGCGGACGCGAAAATCTGCCCACCCTCTCCGTAGAGGGCGAGGAATTTGTCGTGGATTCTCTGTTTCATGGTATAGGGTGTATAATTATGTTCAATCTTTCAAAGATAAGAAAAAAACTTGTAAATTCGCAGCATAAATCATATGACTATGAAGAAGATACTAAGGGCCCTCGCGGCCTCCATAATCGTTCTGGGCGCAAGTTCCTGCTTCGGTGACAATGAGTCGTATTTCACCCCCGCCGCCTTCTATGTTCCCATATTGATTCAGAACCAGGACGAAGCCAACCTGCTGGATACCACAACCGTCCACAACTGGGCGGACTCCACCATCATCCTCACGTACAAGGACAAGACCTATAAGAGCGAGGATGCTCCCGAAATGACAACCACCGACATGAAGCTCGGGAAATACGACATGTACAATACCTATAGCACCAAGACGGTCAAGGTCCTTGCCTTCGGCATGTTTGAAGGCATTGACGATATCGACAACGACCTGGTGCTGACCTGGCCCGACAACAGTTCCGACATCATCCATGTCAAGAACAAGGGCACCTGGGCGAAGAGCGGCAAAGGCTTTACCAGCCTCGAAAGATGGATCAAACTCAATGGTGAAGACGTGCTCAGCGAGCTTGTCGTGGTCACCAAGACAGTCAAGGGAGAAGAACCTGACGGATCCGCAGCTGCGGAAGAATAATTCCCCTAAACGTTAAAGAGGAAGTGCATGATGTCCCCATCCTGCACGGTGTAGTCCTTGCCTTCGGTGGCGAGCTTGCCTGCCGCGCGGCATGCCGACTCGCTCTTGAGGGCGACGAAGTCGTCGTATTTGATAACCTCGGCGCGGATGAAACCCTTTTCGAAATCGGTGTGGATGACACCTGCGGCCTTCGGTGCCTTGTCGCCTATATGGATGGTCCAGGCGCGGCACTCGTCGGCTCCGGCGGTGAAGAAGGTCTGCAGGCCCAGCAGGCGGTATGCCCCCTGGATCAGGCGGACCACTCCGGATTCTTCCAGGCCAAGTTCGGAGAGGAACATCTGCCTGTCTTCAAATTCCTCTATTTCAGCGATTTCCGCTTCAGTTTTGGCGGCTATCACAAGGATTCCGGCATTCTCGTCCTTCACCGCTTCGCGCACTGCGTCCACATAGGCGTTGCCCTTCGCGGCCGAAGCCTCGTCCACGTTGCACACGTACATCACGGGCTTGTTGGTGAGCAGGAAAAGGTCCTTAGCCAATGATTCTTCTTCGTCATTGACGGGCTTTACGCTGCGGCACGATTTGCCCTGCGAGAGGGCGTCGCGGTAGCGGGTAAGGAGGGCTGCAAGCTTCTTGGCGTCCTTGTCCCCCGCCTTGGCTGCCTTGTCGGCCTTGGCCAGCCGGCCTTCGACCGATTCGAGGTCCTTGATCTGGAGTTCGGTATCCACAACTTCCTTGTCGCGTACGGGATCGACGCTGCCGTCCACGTGCACGACGTTCCCGTCGTCGAAACAGCGGAGCACATGGAGTATGGCATCGCATTCACGGATGTTGGCAAGGAACTGGTTTCCAAGGCCTTCACCGCGGCTGGCGCCCTTCACCAGGCCGGCGATGTCCACTATGTCGACCGTTGCGGGGATGGTGCGCTGGGGGTGACAGATATCGGTGAGCACGTCGAGACGGCGGTCGGGGACGTTGGTGCTTCCGAGGTTGGGCTCGATGGTGCAGAAGGGGAAATTGGCGGCCTGTGCCCGGCCGGAACTTATGCAATTGAAAAGAGTGGACTTACCTACGTTGGGGAGCCCAACTATACCGCATTTCAGAGACATGTTGGATACTGTGTTTGACAGTGCAAAAATACAAAAATTAGCTCTATTGGGAAAGCCTTTTCAATAAGGTCCTGTGGCGGTGCCGGACGCTTCACGGCTTCGGCTCCAGTTCCAACAATATGGGCAGATGGTCGCTGAGGCCGCCGGCGTAGCGCGGGCCGGAAAAGGTACGGAGGGGCTTCATCCCCGAAAAGGCGGAGTCGCGGGCGAGCAGCTGTGATGGCGCGAAGATGGTCTCGGTGGCAGTGAAGCCTTCGAGCAGGGGGCAGGCGTCTATCTTCTCCCACCGACCCTCGAACTTGATGGTTCCGGGGGCGCTCATGGGCCTGTCCTGGGCCAGGGTAACATCTTCATCTTCAGCCACTTCTTCATTAAAATCGCCCACCGCCACAATGCGCCCGATCCCCTCCCGGCGAAGGGAATCCGCTATTGCATGCATACGTTCCATCGCGACGCTGCGACGGCTCTCCGAGTCGCTTCCCACCTTTGAAGGATGATGGTTTACCAGCACGGCAAAGCAGTCGGGAGTCGCGGAGGCGGTTTCTTCGAGAGGGGCGAAAACGGCCAGCAGGATGTCCCGTGTGGGCATGACTGCGCCCGTAGAGTCGTAAAGATGGCAGGGCTTGGAGGAGAGCAGCCTCAGGCGCGACCGGCGGTAAAGCAGGGCGCAGTCGATGCCGCGGCGGTCAGGAGATTCGTAATGCACTATGCCGTAACCCAGCTTGCGCAGGGGCGTAGCGTAAACCAGGCGACGGATGACCGAACTGTCCCCGATCTCAGCAAAGGCGGCAATGTCCGGAGGCGCCCCGTAGCGGTCATCTGTCATCAGCATCACCTTGGCCACTCCGTTGCATTTGGAATAGAACTGCCCGGCCGTCCAGTGCTTGTCCGGAATCTGCCCGGGTGCGAAGAAGTTCTCCAGGTTCCAGAACATCAGCAGTATTGTCAGTATCTTGCGCATCATGGCCGCAATATGGTGATTTCCCTTGGTCCTCAATCCCCGGAAACATCAAAAAAACGCATTAAAGATTTCTTGAAGGCCGGCGGGAGTACAGGCAGGCAAGCAGGAGAGTGGACAAGGAGCAGGACAACTTGACCCGGTTCTGACCCCAGAGTCTCGTTTCACCGCATTTTCATGACTCTGCCCAATCAAAAGAGGGGGCAAAGTCACGATTTTGGCCATTTTCTTTACTCTG
>ONSD01000129.1 GCA_900320385.1 uncultured Bacteroidales bacterium | reverse complement strand
GAGAACAGCAGCAACGCGATAGCCGAAGCGATGATGCTGGGAGTACCCACCATAGCACAGAGAGTGGGCGGCAATCCTACCATGCTCAAGGACGGGAGCGGGGTGCTGGTGGAAGCCGGGCACCCGGAACTGATGGCATCCGCCATAATGGAAATGAGGGACAGGGCAACGGCTGAAGGTTATTCCGTCCGGGCCCGCGATGTAGCGGGGAGCCGGCAGGACGGGCAACGGACAGCCAAGGAACTGTTGCATATTTACGAAACGGTACTCAAGGGACAATGAATGACAGGATAAGCATAGTGACGGTGAGTTATAATTCAGCGGCGACGATAGAGGATACCATCCTTTCGGTGCTTGGCCAGACTTATCCCGAAATCGAATACATAATCATCGACGGAGCCAGCACGGACGGCACCGCGGACATCATACGAAAGTATGCCGACCGCTTGTCCTACTGGGTTTCCGAGCCTGACGGCGGCATTTACCACGCCATGAACAAGGCTGTCGCGCATGCTACCGGAGAGTGGATCCAATTCCTGAATACCGGCGACAGTTTCTATGACAAGGATGCCCTGTCTTCATTCATACCGTGCATCAAACCCGGTACCGTCGTAGCTTATGGTGACATCCTCTGCCGGACTTCGGTAGGCGATTACTTGCAGGAAAGGCCGCCGCTCGGCACCATGCGCCGTTACGATGTCATTCCCCACCCCGCAACATTGGTAAAGACCGGCTTCCAGAAAAAGATGCCCTTCGATACCTCGTTCAAGATTGCCGCAGACTATGATTTCTTTTACAAGGCGCTCTACCAGGAAAAAGTGGAATTCCAATACATTCCGTTGACCCTCTCCGTATACGACGCCGAAACCGGTGCGTCCAAGGACCGGTTTATCGAGAATTGGAGGGAATGCAGACGGATATGGGGCAGGAATCCTTCGCCGGCAATTTGGGCCGACAGGATCAAAGCCCTGATGATATGGTGGCTGCGGAATATGATGGGGCACATAGTTCCCAAATCGGAGGTCACATCGCATGTGGTTGAAAAACGCCGGAGGAAACGCTCATGACACTTTCCATAATCATCCCCATATACAATGCAGGTCCGTACCTTGTCAAATGCGTGGAATCGTGCCTAGGTCCGGACAGCGAGATAATCCTTGTAAACGACGGTTCCACCGACGACAGCCTTTCCCTTGCATACTCACTGGCAGACAAGCATCCCGGCATTACGGTGTTTTCCCAGGAGAATTCTGGTCCCGGCGCAGCACGCAACGTGGGAATCCGCGCGGCGAAGGGCGACTACATCTGGTTCGTGGACGCCGACGACTGGCTGGAAGCAGGTTCGACAGAGTGGGTTTCCGGTTTTGTAAAGGCACATCCCTCCGATTACATCTCCATTTGTGCACGCAACACCGACAGCGGCTCCCTCCGCAATGTCCTGCGCGAAGGAGCAGGTCCGAAGGAGGTTTTCCTGTCACTCAAGTGGCTCGACTGCGATACGATGTATATCTGGCGCAGGGAATTCCTTCTCGGCAACGGACTGTTTTTCAAGGAGAGGCTTTTCTTCGAAGACTCCGAGATGATTCCCAAGGCGCTGTACCTTGCGAAGAGCTGCCACGTAAGCAACCGCATGCTTTACAACGTGCTCGTCCACGAAGGGAGCATCACCCGCTCGAGGAGCCTTAAGAAGAATTACGACCATATGGAGGTTGGAAAGCTCCTGCTGAGGTTCCGCGATTCCAGGGTGGAAGATGAAAAGGACCGGCAGGTGTTCAACCAACGGATATGTGTGATGGTCAACCGCGCCCTGCTCGGCATGACGAAGTGCAGCCGGGGAGAAATCCGCCGTTTCAATTCCGAGCTGGCAGGCGAGGAAGCACTTACGCGCGTATTCAAGGAAAGCAGTATCCTGCGCTACAGGTTCGAATACCTGCTTTTCAGTCTGCTCGGGAAAAACTACGTGGCTGCGTTCAGGTTCCTGAACATCTTCAAGGGCTTGAAAGCGTAATTTATTTGTTAAATTTGCAGTATGGCACTGATCGGCATAATGGATTCGGGCGTGGGAGGACTCAGCGTATTCCGCGAGATACTGCGTGTCCTGCCCAAGGAACGTTATATCTACTTTGCCGACAATGCCCATTGCCCGTACGGGGAGAAGACCCCCGGATACATACAGGATCGGCTCAGGAGCATCACCAATCATTTCCTCTGGAGGGGCGCCTCGGCCATGGTTCTGGCCTGCAACACCGCCACCGCCGCCGCCATCGAAACGCTGCGCAGCGAGTATTCCATACCCTTCGTGGGGATGGAGCCTGCGGTCAAGCCTGCCGCACTGGGGACGGAAACCGGCGTTATAGGAGTCCTTGCCACCGCCGGCACCCTCAAGGGCAGCAAATACCTCAACACCAAAGGGCGTTTCGCCGACGACGTGCGCATCGAAGAACGCGTTGGCGAAGGATTCGTGGAACTTGTGGAAAGCGGCCGTCTGTGCGGGCCCGAGGCCGAAAAGACAGTACGCAAGAGCCTTCTCCCCCTGCTGGAGGCCGGTGCGGACAGGATAGTGCTCGGCTGCACCCACTACCCCTTCCTGCTCGGGACCTTGCAGAAAGTGGCTGCGGAAGAAGGATACGCTTCGGTACGTTTCATCGATCCGGCACCGGCAGTGGCCCGCAGACTGGTGGGCGTGCTGAAAGAACACGGCATCGCCCTCGCCGATGACCGTCCCGGTATCGAATTCCTGGCTTCCGGTCAGCCGGAAGACAAGCTATTTCAGCAGTTTATCGAGGGCTGAGCGCAGTCCGGCTTCTCCGGATATGCTCTGCAGGGTCTCACCGGCAATCAGTATGCTGGTCGGCAATTCCCTTACATTATAAAGTAGCAGCGCCGAGGAATTGGCCCCCTGGCCGTCATTGACGTTGATCCACGGCAGGCCCTGTCCCTTTACGGCAGTTGCCCATACCGTCTTGTCGGGGTTAACATCCACCGAATATATCTCGAGTCCGCGCGGATGATAACGCTCGTACAGCGGCTTCAGCACATCCAGGTTGAACATCTTCTGCTCTGCGTCAGAAGAATTCCAGAAATGGACCATCAGGGCTTTTGCATCCAGGGACGAAAGGTTCACCTTGTTCCCCGAGATGTCGGGCATGGAAAGATCAGGGAAGTCGGAACTGCCCGCGCCCAGTATCTTGTTGTTCATCTCCATGATCTTCTCCCTGCGTACGGTTTCCTTTTCAAGAGCCTTCACGTAACGGGATTCGGGATAGACGGTCATGAGGGAATCACACACCCTTCGGAAAAGCAGGGCGTCGTTGGCCTGGGAGAAAACGGGAGAATAATCGTTGATCTTTTCGTAGAGGACGGGGATGTTGGCCATCGAGAAGGGGTGCTTCATTATGAAGGAAACGTTCTCGCGATAGTGGCTGACGAATGATTTGCCGAGTTCGGCGGAAGTAGCTCCTGCTGCATCCAGGGCCGCAAATTCCTTGGCAAAGCTGTTGAACCTATCCTCGACTTCGGCAAGCAGGGCGGATTCTTCGGAACCCTCGATCACGGTCTTGCCTGTCCCGTCCGTACTTATCTTCACCTTGTCACCACGGCCAAGTATGAGCGATGCCAGCTTGTCGCCGCCGCCGAAAATGTATATGAATTCCGGCTGCCCTTTCTGCACGGGGACGCTGAAGCTGAATGCTCCGGCATCGTCGGTCTTTACGGTATCGAGCGTAACATACTGGTTGACATCCAGCAGGCGTACTATCAGGTCTTTGCCCACGGCGTCTCCGAGTTTTCCGGTGACGCTGGCCTTGTCGCCGCCGCACGATGCGAGCATGAGAGCCGCTGCCGCGGCAATGAGGATCTTAGCGGATTTTTTCATATTCGGCAAGTATGGCTTTGGCTATTTGTTCCATCTGTTCCGGGGAGACTTCGGGACGTTCTTTGCGGAAGTCCAGGTCACCTTCGGTCTGCAGGGGTACAAGATGTATGTGTGTATGG
>ONSD01000074.1 GCA_900320385.1 uncultured Bacteroidales bacterium | reverse complement strand
GTACGTCGAAGGCCGTCCCCTCGACAAAATTTGGGCATCCGAGAACGCGGACGCCCTTCTTACCCTCTGGTATCCCGGTCAGGAGGGCGGGGATGCCCTGGCTGACGTGATCTTCGGCGACTACAACCCTGCCGGACGCCTGCCTGTCAGCGTCCCTCGTTCTGTCGGCCAGATACCGGTTTATTACAACCGCCGTTTCCCCGTGGCGCACGATTATCTCGAGATGGGACAGGCCCCCCTCTATCCTTTCGGGTACGGCCTCAGCTATACCCGTTTCGAGTATTCCGACCTCAGGCTTGAATGGCCGAAGGTGAGTTTCACCATCACGAATGCAGGCAAAGCCGACGGCGACGAAGTCCCGCAGCTGTACATCACCGACTTGCTCGCATCCACCGCCCGCCCGATCAAGCAGCTCAGGGCATTCGACAGGGTCACCGTCCCTGCTGGCGGAAGCGTGTCGGTATGCTTCACGCTGAGCGATGAGGACCTTGCCCTTTTCGATACCGACATGCATAACGTGGTGGAACCCGGCGATTTCGTAATAGCCATAGGGGCTTCGTCGGAGGACATCAGGCTCCAAACCATATATACCAGGAATTAAGCGTATATCCATATGAAAAGATCGTTGTTATTGCTCCTGGGACTGGCCGTGGCTGCGTGCCATGCCCCGTCTCCCATCTCCATGGTCGATTCGATGATAGGTTCCGGAGGGCACGGGCACGTGTTCGTAGGGGCCAGCGTCCCTTCCGGCATGGTGCAGCTGGGCCCCACCCAGATCACCCGCGGCTGGGACTGGTGCTCAGGCTATGCATACCGCGACAGCATCCTCATAGGTTTCAGCCACACCCATCTCTCGGGCACCGGCATAGGCGACCTCGGAGACGTGATGATCATGCCGTTCGACCCTTCGAAGCGGCAGTACACAGACGATCCGCGGCATATCTTTGCCCGTCTGGATCATTCGAAAGAAGTGGTGGAACCGGGTTTCTATTCAGTCGAGCTTCCCGAATACGGGGTGAAGGTCCGGCTTACCGCGGGCAATTATACGGGATACCACGAATATACCTTCAGCGGCGATTCGTCCGCCGTGCTGCTAGACCTGTGTACCGGCATAGGATGGGATTCGGTGAGCGACTGGAGGGTAGAGCAGGTGGATTCCCGCACCCTGAAGGGCTTCCGCCGCTCATCGGGCTGGGCAGCCGACCAGACGGTGTATTTCTATGCGATGTTCTCCCAGCCCTTCACTTTCGGAGAGGATGAAATCCTGGCAGAAGGGGAGGATACGCTGATGAAGGCCAAGGTGCTTCTGTTCGACACGTCAGCGGAGAAGAAAGTTTACGCCGTCGTAGGACTTTCACCTACGAGTGCGCAGAAAGCGCTGGACAACATCGGAGCGGATACCCGTAAGGGCAACAACTTCGAAAAGAATGTCGCATGGGCCCGCAGACAGTGGGACGAGGCCTTGGGGTGCATACGCATCAAACCCCTGGACGAGAAGCAGGGCAGGATCTTCTATACTGCTTTGTATCATGCACTTCTGGCGCCCGCGCGCTTCAGCGATGCGGGAGCCGCCCCCCGGTATACCATCTTTTCCCTGTGGGATACCTACCGCGCCGCCAGCCCCCTCTATACCATAATCGACCCGGATAGGAGCAGGGATTTTGCCGAATCGTTCATGGATATCTACAGGAAGCAGGGAAAACTCCCGGTATGGCACCTGTGGGGCAACGAGACCGATTGCATGGTAGGGAACCCGGGAGTCATAATCATGGGCGACTATGTGCTGAAGGGCCTCTATGGCGATCCGGAAGGCGCACTGAAGGCGATGGATGCATCGTTCGGCGTACCCGGCAGGGGCATCACGGAATTCGTGCAGTACGGTTATGTGCCATATGATTGTTCCCAGCCTGTCGAGACGGTATCGCAGACTCTAGAACTGGCAGTGGCCGCAAGTGCGGTCAAGAAAGTCGCCGACCTGGCAGGGGACAGGGAACTGTCGGCGAAATACGATTCCCTCGCCAGGGGTTATGCAAAGCACTTCGACCCGGAGAGCGGCTTCCTCCGCGCCAGGAGCAGGGATGGCGTTTTCCGGACTCCCTTCGATCCTTTCAGGGCCGAACACGATGCCGACGATTATACCGAAGGCAATGCATGGCAGTACACCTTCATGGTGCCGCACGACGTGCAGGGCCTCATCGACTGCTTCGGGGGTACGGAACGCTTCCTGGTAAAACTCGACAGCCTCTTCGTGGCCGAGGGATACATGGGCGAGAACCACAGTGACGTCACCGGCCTCATCGGCCAGTATGCCCACGGCAACGAGCCCTGCCACCACGAGATTTATATGTATGACTTCGCCGGCCGGCCTGACAGGTGCCAGAAGTTGGTGCGCACCGTCATGGATTCCCTCTATTTCGATGCCCCCGACGGCCTCTGCGGCAACGAAGACGTAGGACAGATGAGTTCCTGGTATGTCCTTTCCGCACTCGGTCTCTATCAGGTCGATCCCAGCGGGGGAGACTTCTACCTCGGCAGCCCTGCTGTCAAGGAAGCCATCGTCAATGGCAATTTCCGGATAACTGCCCGCAACAATTCTCCCGGGAACGTCTACGTCAAAAGCGTCAAGCTCAACGGAAAGGTCCTTGAAGAACCCCGTATCTCATATGCCGATATCATGGCCGGCGGCACACTTGAATTCGAAATGTCAAACACTCTATAGATGAAAACCAGTATCCTTACAGCCCTTGTCTTGCTTCCGGTCCTGTCCGCGCAAGCGCAGACAACCCCATTATGGCGTGACATCAACGCCACCGAGCGTAACGCCCAGACAAAACGAACCGAGCTCATAATGTATCCCACCCGCGAAGATGCCCTCACCAAGGCTTTCGAGCAGAGCCCCTTCTACAGGAGCCTCAACGGCGAATGGGATTTCTTCTACACCGACGACGCTTCCACCATCCCCGGTGATTTCTCCGGCTTGCAGTGGAGCAGCATCACCGTCCCCGGCAACTGGGAGTTCCAGGGCTTCGGAGTTCCCGTATACATCAATATACGGTACGAATTCGCCCCCGACGACCCGCAGCCTCCGGTAATCCCTGAAAAAGTGCCTGCCGGCGTGTACAGGCGTACTTTCACCGTTCCTGCGGAATGGGAGGGAAGACAGCTGTACCTCAATCTGTGCGGTGCCAAGTCGGGTGTTTACGTCTACGTGAACGGAGCCGAGGTAGGATATTGCGAAGATTCCAAGGACCTGGCCCGTTTCGACATTACGTCCTTTGTCCGGGACGGAGAGAACGAACTCACCGTGCTTATGCACCGCTGGAGCGCCGGTTCCTACCTTGAGTGCCAGGACTTCTGGCGCGTGAGCGGCTTCGAAAGGGACGTTTACCTGTCCAGCGAGAAAAGCGCGGACTATCTTGATTTCAAGGTGGTTTCCACCCTCGCCGAAGACTGCACCACGGGCGTATTCAGCTTCGAAGGCGTCCAGGGTTCTTCCTTCAGGCTGCTGGACAAGGACGGAAGTACGGTGCTCGAAGGCGGGCAGAGGGTTCTCAAGGCCCAGATTCCGGATGTGCGCCGCTGGACTGCCGAAACCCCTGAACTCTACACCCTTCTCGTCAGCAAGGATGGCGAGTATACCCGTTTCGACGTGGGTTTCAGGCGTATCGAGATCAAGGGCAACGTTTTCTACGTGAACGGACAACCCATCAAGTTCAAGGGGGTCAACTTCCACGAACACAGCCAGTTCACCGGTCATTACCTCACCCGTGCCGAAATCCTCGCCAACCTGAAGGTGATGCGCCAGTTGAACGTCAACGCAATACGTACCTGCCACTATCCCCAGGGCCGCGCCTTCTACGAACTTTGCGACAGCCTGGGCTTCTACGTGTATGACGAGGTCAATATCGAGAGCCACGGCATGGGCTATGACGAGCGTTCCCTCGCCAAGGATCCTGCATGGCTGGCCAAGCACCTGGACCGTACTGTCAATATGTATCGCAGGACAGCATCCTATCCATGTGTGACTGTGCTGTCCCTCGGCAATGAGGCCGGCAACGGAGTGAACTTCATGGCCACATACAAGCTCCTGAAGGGCTACGAACAGGGCGGCATGAACCGTCCGGTGGTATACGAACGTGCCGTCGCCGAGGGCAATACCGACTTCATCAATCCCATGTATCCCGACACCCGCTGGCTTCATAACCGCGGCGAAGAGGGGACTGACAAGCCTGTGGTCCTTTGCGAGTATTCGCATGCTATGGGCAATTCCAACGGCTCTTTCGACTGGATGTGGGACGAGTTCTATGCATACGACCATCTGCAGGGAGGCTTCATCTGGGACTGGATCGACCAGGGAGTGCTTGAGGAAGATGAAGAAGGCCGCAGATTCTGGACATACGGTGGCGACTACGGCGCTTATCCGATGTTCGAGACCGACTGGAATTTCAACTGTAACGGAGTCGTCGGCCCCGACATCGTACCGCATCCTGCCGGAGCCGAGATCAAACATGTCTATCAGGATGTCAAAGTCAGTTCCGATGACCCCGCGAGCGGCAGTTTTGTGCTCACAAACCGCTTCTATTTCAAGAGTTTGGAAGGCTGCGTGCTGAATTGGGAAGTGACTTCGGACGGAGTGGTGACCGCCAGGGGCAGCAAGCCTCTCAGCCTTGCTGCCGGGCAGAGCGAGCCGCTTTCGGTAGAGATTCCTGCGGCAGCAGCGGGGGAGAGCCAGTACATCACCTTCCACGTGCTCACGCTCAAGGAATCCGAGCTTCTTCCCGAGGGTTTTGAAATTGCATCCGACCAGTTCCTCCTTCATAAGGCCGAGCGTAATATCGGTCTTGGCAAACCGCTGGTTTTCAAAGACAGGGGTGACAGGCTGATAGCCCGCGGAAGCGGCGTGAAGCTTGTCGTCAGCAAGGAGACCGGCTTCGTCCGGCAGTTCCGCGTACGTTTCTCCAACCTCATCGACAAGGACTTCGGCCTGCGTCCGAACCTGTGGAGGGCCCTTACCGACAATGACTGGGGCAACGCTTATCCCCATCGTGGCGGATCGGCATTCATGCCCGACAGCCTGGTCCTCAAGGACGTACGCATAGAGGGCAATTCCGCTGTGGCCGTCTACACCCTGAGCAACGGCTGCGAATACACCCTCACCTATACACCGGACCGCAGCGGCAAGCTTCTGGTAGACCTGCAGTTCCATGGCAATCCCGACGCTTATGCGGTCGAGGTGCCCAGGATAGGGGTGCGCACCCGCATTGCCAAGACCGCATTCCGTTACTTCGGCCGCGGCCCCCAGGAGAACTACCAGGACCGCAACAGCGGCAGTTTCGTAGGATTGTACGAATCCGATCCCGACAAGGAGTTCGTGCCTTACGTCCGTCCTCAGGAGTGCGGCCATCACACCGGCTGCGAGTGGCTGGAGAGCGGCAGGCTCCGCGTTGAGGGAGGCTCCGGCGACTTCGAGTTCAACCTGCTTTCGGTAACCCAGGAGAACCTGGATTCCTATGGCGCAGACAAGAAGGAAGTGTATAAGCATCTCAATGATGTCCAGACAGTTCCATTTGCTGAACTCTGCATCGACTACACCGCTACCGGCGTAGCCGGCTACGACAGCTGGGGTTCACGCCCCGAGCCCCTCCGCAGCCTTTGGGCAGGCGCG
>ONSD01000073.1 GCA_900320385.1 uncultured Bacteroidales bacterium | reverse complement strand
TTCTTCGTCATCAAGGACAAAGGCGGTCTCATCTGGAACATCATCATCGGCCTCCTCGGCGGTTTCGTCGGAGGCTGGCTGCTCGGCCTCATCGGCGCAGGCGGATCCTTCTGGTCCCAGTGGTACGGACAGATCCTCAGCGCCCTCATCGGTGCCGTCGTCCTCCTGTGGGTCTGGAACCTGATCAAAAAAGCCTTCAAGAAGTAAGGATTCTTCTCTGAATGCAAGCGCCGCCCTCTGTCCGAAGGCGGCGCTTGCATTTTTTTTCGTAAGTTTGCACCAATTTGTGTCCAGCTTATTATCACAGACATGAAACGTATATCGTTAATCTTGGCAAGCCTGGTTCTGATCGCGGGCTGCAATGGTGTAAAGGTGAGCAAGTCCATGCTTAAAATGGCCTTGGCGAACACCGACAAGGTTTCCACCGATCCTGCCTATGCCGACTCCCTGGAGAAGAAGATAGCCGTCCCTTATGTGGTTGACGGCACACCGTCACAGGTCGTGGACATCTATTACGCGGATGCATCCGTCCGCAAGAATGCCGTCCTCATCGACATCCACGGCGGCTTCTACGTCGCTGGAAAGCGGCAGAACAACCGCCGCTTCGCCTCGGAATTCCTGAAGGCTGGCTACGATGTGGTTTTGCTGGAATACAGGCTGAATGATGGCGAACTGGATGTATCGGATGAACTGAAGGACTGCGCTGCTGCCCTGGACTTCCTTGCAAGGAATGCGGCCGGGTTGCAGGTTGAATTGCTGGACATCGAATCGGCAAACAGGAATGTGGCGCACGTCCATAACGTCATTAATCCCGGACTGCCGGAGTCGCAGAAGGTCAACGGCGGGATGATAGCTTTCATGGACAGAATACTGGATTAAAAAGGATAAAGACTATATGGTTGCAAAGAATTTCAATATCAAGAAAGAGCTTTTCTCGTATTTCCTGGTAATACTGGGAAGCGCGCTTTTCGCGGCAGGCGACGTAATGTTCGTAAACCCATACCATCTGGCTCCGGGCGGGACGTACGGCCTTTCCAACGTCCTGAACACGGTATGGCCGTGGCGCATATCGTATTACGCCATCTGCATGGACATTCCGCTGCTGCTCATCGGGACGTGGATCCTCGGGCCGAGGTTCGGCGTCAAGACGGTGCTTTCTACCATACTCATCTTCGTCTTTACATGGGTGCTGGAATCCGTCTGGGGATACAATCCCGTGGTGCTGATAGGGCAGATAGTGAAGGAACAACCGCAGGATCTCACCAGCTGGATGGACATACCCCATGGCGGGGGATGGTTCATGCCTGATTTCGTGGTGAATACCATCCTCTCCGGACTGATCTATGGAGTCGCCATAGGCCTTATATTCAAGGGCGGGGCAACCAGCGGCGGCAGCGACATCATCAGCATGATCCTCCACAAGTACACCAAAATCAGCCTGGGAACCCTCGTGATGATCGTGGATGGCTGCATCACGCTTTCAACCCTCATCGCCTTCAAGCAGGTCCGTCTTCCCATCTATTCCATCCTCATCATCGCAATCGAGAGTTATATGATAGACCTGATAGTGGACGGTCTGCGGACCGACAAGACACTGTTCATAGTAACCGACAAATACGATACCGTGCGGGATTTCATCCTGAACGAACTGCATCGCGGGGGTACGGCTATCCTGGGCCAGGGGCTGTATCAGGGCAAGGAGCGGCACATGATCTACTGCAACCTCAGCCGTGCCGATTTTGTGAAACTGAAATCCAACCTCCGCTTCCTCGATCCGGACGCCTTCGTCAACGTCGTCAACAGCAGCGAGATAATGGGACGTGGCTTCAGGACTCTGCCTTTATCTTAACTTTTGGCTGTTTTTGCGTCATAATGGATAGATGAAAAAGATTCTTGCCACCTTATCCCTTTGCCTATGCCTCGGTTTGTCCGCACAGGCGCAGGTGTTCATTATCAATGACAACGTGTTCCAGGAGCGTATGGGAACCGTCAAGGCTACCGTGCTGGATTCCCTTACCAACGAGCCGATAGGATTTGCCTCCGTGTATGTTACCCCTTCCAAAGATACGACCATTACCAATTTTACCCTTACCGACGCCAAGGGTGAGGCCAAGCTGGAGGAAGTGCCATACGGCAGCTATGTCTTCCACGTGGAGATGATGGGTTACAGGCCGTTCACGAAAGAGCGTTACTTCCGTGAAAATGAGATGGATATGGGTACAATCCGGCTGCAGGAGGACGACCATTTCCTGGAGGCGGCGACAGTCACGGCGGCGGGTAATCCGATTGTGATTAAGAAGGATACCGTGGAGTTCAACGCCTCGTCATTCCGCGTAGGCGCCAATGCAATGCTGAGGGACCTGCTCCAGCGCATGCCGGGCATGGAAATAACCGAGGATGGAAAGGTGAAATTCAACGGCGAGGAAATCGACAAACTCACTGTTGGCGGACGCACCTTCTTCTTCGGCGACCAGAGTACGGCGCTGAACAATCTGCCGGCATCGGTCGTGGACAAGATCCGGGTGATTGACCGTGAGAGCGAAGCAACCCGTGCTTCCGGCGTCCAGGACGGCAGCCGGGAAAAAGTGCTGGACGTCGCCCTGAAGAAGGAATATGAGAAGGGATGGTTCGGGAACGTGGGTGTCAAGGGCGGAACGACTCTGGGTGAAAAAGAAGGGGACGATGTGCTCCGGGACAACCGTGGGCTGCTTTGGAACGGCAATGCCCTGGTGTCGGCATATTCGGAGAAAGATCAGTTGACGGTCATCGCCAACGGACAGAACATCAACGACTCCAATGCGGTTGTTGTAATCATGAATGAGGATGGAGAGCAAACTGCCTTGAATCAAGGCCTTTCTACGGCAGCCCAACTTGGTATAAACGCCAACACATCGCGCATTAAGGATGTGGAAACCACCGTCAGCGCCAATTACAAATATGCTGATACGGATTCCGGAACCCGGGCCGACAGGACGACATATCAGGACGACGGCGACCTGGCTTCTTCGTCGGAGAACATCGGCAAATCCTATGACAACGGTCTCAGCACCAACATGGAATTCCAGAAGGAGAAAGGCAAGGTATGGTTCCACGTGAGGCCGGCATTCGGGTACAACAGCACCGATGCCCTTAAAAACAGCACCACCCAAACCTATCGCGAGGGGACTTTCCTGAACAGTTCCGAAAACACTACCCGCAGCCGCTTGTCGTATGAATCCGCATACCTCGATTCCGACATGACTTTCCGGGAACTCTGGGGGAAGGAGAACCGGACCATCCGTGCCGGCTTCGACGTTTCATACGAGGGGAGCAAAGGCACAAGCACTGAAACGTCAGTCCTCACCACTTCAGCGGGCACGAGCGATGGGACTATGAACTACGATTCCAACGGCAGCACTTCCTGGATCCACGGCGAGCTCAGGTATACCGAACCGCTCGGGGATAAATGGACGCTTTCCGCGGATGGTGAATTCAGCTGGCAGAAAAGGAACAGTGTCCGCGATGCCTTCGACAACATGGGGAAGAACGATTATTATTCCTCCATCAGCAATTCCAAGTCCATGACGCAGGAATACAGCCTCACCGCACAGTATAAGTTCGGCGAAGGCAGCTGGCTCACCGCCGGCGGCCAGCTTTCTGGCGTTCTCAACGAGACTTTCTCCAAGAGTTATGGCATCGAAGACACTACCGGAGAGGACGAGTGGCTCTGGTTTGTTACCCCTACTTTCCGATTCCAGCACAACAAGGGCAATGACCGCATCAGTATATCGGCCTCCGGCTATGCCCAGCGTCCCTCCGGCAACAGGATGCTGCCGGTGCTCAATATAAGCAATCCTTCGCGCCTGAGTCTGGGCAATGTGTACCTCAGGCCGTATACAAGTACCTTCTTCAATGCCGACTGGTCGCGAAACAACAGGGAAAAGTTCTCCACGCTCATGGCATATCTGTACGGGCAGGTGAATTATAAACCAATCGTCTCAGCACTTTGGTACGATGCAGACGGCATCCTGTATTCCATCCCGGTGAACGCTACTAAACCAGGCCTGACATCCAATCTGACGATTAGTTACACCACGCCTCTGGATGCAAAGAAATTATGGTCGCTGTCGCTTTTGGGTGTGGCCTCGTATTCATCCTCTACCAGCTATCAGGCAAGAACAACTCTTCCAGCACTAAATAAGGATACGTTTGATTATTCGGCATTTATGGCCGATTTCTGGGGGGATGCCGACGGAGACCGTTTCTATGGTGGGCAGAGCGGTTTTGCAGAAAGCCGCACACGTTCCTTCAGCCCTTATGCGGGGTTTACGGTAAAGTACAATCCTGAACACTGGTCTTTCAGCGCCGGAGCCAATACACAGGGCCGGATAGCCCGTTATTCACTGAATCCCAAGGCCAATCTGAATACGCTGGATACCCGTTTTATCATTAGGGGATCCTACACCACCAAGCATGAATTCGAGTTCAATTCAGATATCAGCTACGTATTCTACAACGGCTATGCTGCAGGCTACGGCCAGCCGGAATGGCAGTGGAACGCCGCGATTTCAAAGAACATCGGCGCGTTCAATCTGAGCCTCACGGTGCACGACATCCTTAACCAGACACGGAACCTGACGCACACCGTCACGGCCAACTACGAGGAAGACTCGTATCGCCTGATCATGGGCAGGTACGTCCTCTTCGGCGTAAAGTGGAACTTCGGCAAGATGAACGCCGCCCACAGCGCAAGGGCGCAGCAGGCGGCGTGGAATATGCTGTTCTGACCGGCCGGGGCTATTCTCCGGCAAATACTTCCTTCGCCCGGGCGAGTATCCCGCCGGCGTCCTGCAGCAGGTCGTATAGACCGTCCTGGGACAGGACGCCGCGTTTGATACCTTCCGGTATCCGCCCGGCCTCGTCCGCTTCATAGTCCTTCTGCCACGCGCCGGAATCCATATAGTCCCTGAGCGCGTCGAGTTCGCCTCTGAAGTCCTCGTATCCATCGATGGCCTCTTCCAGCGCGGCCAGCATGCGCGTCACTTCGTCGTACCGGGCCTCCATAAGGCTGACCCTCTCTATTATTCCTTTGCGAGCCATAATTCTTCAGTTGAACGTAAATATAGTCATTTTTTGCCGGACTGTTCCGATGAATCCATGACGTTTATTATATTTGTGATTATGCTTAAGATCGGAGATAAAATGCCGTCCTTCGAGGTTCTCGACCAGGATGGGAATACGGTGAAGTCGGATGACTTCATCGGCAAGGGAAAAAAGACCGTTATTTATTTCTACCCTAAGGACAATACCTCAGGCTGCACGGCCGAAGCCTGTTCTATCCGGGACAACTGGGAGGCACTTAGGAGCGCCGGCTACAACGTGGTGGGCGTGAGCAAGGATTCCGGGAAGTCCCATGCCGGATTTGCCGCCAAGCATGCGCTGCCGTTCACGCTCCGTGCCGACACAAGCAAAGAGATGCACGAAGCCTTCGG
>ONSD01000032.1 GCA_900320385.1 uncultured Bacteroidales bacterium | reverse complement strand
GGATGTGGTGGAATGGTAGACACGCTACTTTGAGGGGGTAGTGGGCGTTTGGCCTGTGTGAGTTCGAGTCTCACCATCCGCACGAAAGGAGGACTGTTGAAGCCCTCCTTTTTTCGTACCCTCCCCTCAGAATACGCTGTCCGATAGACGGAAAGCACACGGATTTCCAGGGAATTCGTATATTTATACGGAATTAAAAAACCCACAGATATGGTCAATCCGGTATACTCCCCCGATCCGTCGCGCTACGAGAGCGGCATCCGTTACAGGCGTTGCGGCCGCAGCGGCGTCCTCCTCCCCGAGATCTCCCTCGGATTCTGGCACAACTTCGGAGACGTCAACACCCTCGCCAATTCGCAGGAAATGGTTTATTACGCCTTCGATCACGGCATTACCCACTTCGACCTCGCCAATAACTACGGACCTTCGTACGGCTCCGCCGAAGAGACCTTCGGGCAGATCATGAAGAAGTCCATGCTCCCCTTCCGCGACGAGATGTTCATCTCCACCAAGGCCGGACACGACATGTGGCCGGGCCCCTACGGCGAATGGGGTTCGCGCAAGTACCTCATGGCCAGCCTCGACCAGAGCCTCAGAAGGATGAACCTCGACTACGTGGACATCTTCTACTCTCACCGCTTCGACCCCAATACTCCCCTGGAAGAAACCCTGCAGGCCCTGGTGGACATAGTCCGCAGCGGAAAGGCCCTGTACGCCGGCTTCTCCAAGTATCCGCCGGAAGCCGCCGCATTTGCATACAAGTATCTGAGGGACAGGGACGTACCTTGCCTGCTATACCAGGGCAGGTACAACATCCTCAACCGTGAACCGGAAAAAGAAGGCATACTCGACCAGGCCAAGGCCGAAGGCTCCGGATTCATCGCCTTCTCCCCCCTGGCACAGGGCCTCCTTTCTGGCAGATACCTCCATGGCATCCCCGCCGATTCGCGCATGGCCAAGGAGTTCTTCCTCAAATCGTCGGTACTCACTCCCAGCATGCAGGCATGTCTGCTGAAACTGAACGACATAGCTGCGGCCCGTGGACAAAGTCTTTCCGAGATGGCACTGGCATGGCTGCTCAAAGATGACCGCGTGACGAGCGTGATAGTCGGAACCAGTTCGGTGAAGCAGCTCGAAGACGACTTCAAGGCAATGGAGAACATCAAGTTCTCGCCCGAGGAACTCGCCGCTATCGACGGCGCCGTCGGGCAGTGCGACATGTCGGTATTCGGCCGCCCATAATCTTTGACGGCAAAGCATACGATAATGAAACGCAATATAATATGATGAAAACAGTAAGTGCATTCAGCGCAGCGGCGCTTCTTCTCTGTGCCGGGCTCGTCTTTCCGGCCTGCAGGCAGCAGCAGGGATCAGCAGTGAACGAAAAGGAAATGGCGGCGATGCAGGCCAAATCCGAGCAGCGGGCAAGGGAAATCATCGCTGGACTTACCCTTGAGCAGAAAGCCGGGATGATGATGCATCATTCCGCGGCCGTGGAAGAGGCCGGGATACCCGGATACAATTGGTGGAACGAGGCCCTGCCCTGCGTTGCCCGCAGCGGCAAGGCCACCGTTTTCCCTATGCCGATAGCTATGGCGGCGTCGTTCGACGAGCCGCTGGTATACGAGGTGTTCACCGCTGTCAGCGATGAGGCCAGGGTGAAGTACAGGCAGGCGGTAGCTACAGGGCATGTGGATCATTATCAGGGAATTACGTTCTGGACTCCCAATATCAACATCTTCCGCGATCCCCGCTGGGGACGAGGCATGGAAACCTATGGCGAGGATCCTTACCTCACCGGGCAGCTGGGAATGGCGGTGGTACGCGGGCTTCAGGGTCCGTCCGACGCCCCGGTGCTCAAGGCCCACGCCTGCGCCAAGCACTTCGCTGTGCATTCGGGTCCCGAACCTCTCCGCCACAGCTTCAATGCAGAAGTTAGCGAGCGCGACCTCCGCGAAACCTATCTTCCCGCATTCAAGGACCTCGTGACGAAGGCCGACGTGCAGGAAGTCATGATAGCATACAACAGTTTCAGGGGCTTCCCCTGCGGGGCAAGCGACTATCTGGTGAACACCATACTGCGCGGAGAATGGGGATATAAGGGCATAGTGGTGTCGGACTGCTGGGCTATAGCCGACTTCTACCAGAAAGGGCACCATGAGTTCGCCCCCGACCGTGAGCATGCCACGGCGATCGCCATCAAGAACGGCACCGACCTCAACTGCGGCGAAAGCTATGAGGCCATCCCGGAAGCCGTCCGCCAGGGGCTGCTGGACGAAGCCGACGTCGACCGCAGCCTGGTACGCCTCCTTGCAGCACGCGACCGGCTGGGCGAACTGGACCACGTGACTTCGCCGTGGGACCATCTGAAAGACGAAATCGTGGAAGGTCCTGAGAACCGGGCCCTTGCGCGCAAGATGGCTGCCGAAACCTTCGTGCTCCTGCAGAACAGGGACAATCTGCTTCCCCTGGATGCAAGCCAGAGCATAGCCCTAGTCGGCCCCAACGCCGATGACGCGCCTATGCAATGGGGTAATTACAACGGCATACCCGAGCGCACTTCCACCCTTCTCAGCGCCCTCCGTGAGCGCATACCCGGCCTGACATACCTGCGCGGATGCGGCCTCACCGGCACCGCCGACTTGAGCGAAAAGGACCTGGCCGACATACTGGGGCAGCTGGAAGGCAAGGATATAGTGGTGTTCGCCGGCGGCATCTCCCCCCGCCTCGAAGGCGAAGAGATGAACGTTGACGTGCCCGGATTCTACAAGGGGGACAGGGTGGACATCGAACTTGCGGGGGTACAGCGCCAGCTGTTGAAGGCTCTTCATGACGCCGGCAAGAAGGTGGTGCTTGTGAATTTCTCCGGCAGCGCGATCTGCCTTGAACCCGAAACCGAGAGCTGCGACGCCATACTCCAGGCGTGGTATCCCGGCGAAGAAGGCGGCGACGCCCTTGCGGACGTGCTGCTGGGAGTCACCTGCCCCTCCGGCAAACTGCCTCTCACCTTCTACCGGAACATACAGCAACTTCCTGATTTCGAAGACTATGCGATGAAGGGACGCACATACCGCTACTTCAGCGGCAGCCCGCTGTTCGCCTTCGGGTACGGTCTCAGCTATACCACTTTTGAATACGGAGAAGCCAGGGTTAACGGCAACATGCTCGAGATTCCGGTGAGCAATACCGGCGGACGCGACGCCGACGAGGTGGTGCAGCTTTATGTCCGCCGCCCCTCCGATGCCGAAGGCCCGCTCAAGACGCTGCGAGGCTTCAAGAGGGTGCACGTCCCGGCCGGTCAGACCGTCACAGTCAGTATCCCGCTCACACGCGAAACCTTCCTCGCGTGGTCGGAGAAGAAGCAGGACATGGTTCCGCAGCGGGGCGGATGGGAACTCCTTTACGGAGGCAGCTCCGACTCTCTCAAGAGCCTGCCTTTCAAGGGAATCCGTTAGCATGTCCGGAGACAGGATAGTCATAAGCGACGAAAAGAACCACAAGGCCCGGAGGATTCCGCCCCCGGAACCCGAGGGCGTGGTGTGGTTCGCCATGAGCGCGCCCTACTGCCGTGAGCTCAAGGCCCAGGCGCTTCTGGACGAGAAAGGGGTGGAGAATTACGTGCCCATGCATTATGTGATAAAGGAGATGCACGGGCGGAAGAAGCGTTTCCTGGTTCCGGTAATACACAACCTGATATTCGTGCACTGCACCCGGGATACCATACGCAAGGTGAAGGAAGGGGTGGACTATCTGCAGTTCAAGACCATACGCGAAGCCGGGAAGAACGTGCCCATAGTCGTGCCCGACAGGCAGATGGAGGATTTCATGAGGGTGTGCGAAAGTCACGACGCCTCTCTGTGCTTCTTCCGTCCGGGAGAGGTCGACCTGGCCCGCGGCACGAGGGTGCGCATCAACGGCGGGGAGTTCGATGGGGTGAGCGGCGTGTTCATCAAGCTGGCCGGGACCCGCGAACGCCGTGTGGTGGTGGAGATACCGTTGGTGGCGAGCGTGGCGACCGCTGTAGTCAGCACCGACCTCATCGAGATCATTAAGGAGGACGGAAAATGAAGATGCCCAAAAGGGTAGCCCTGGCAGTCCTGCTGTCCTTGCTTCTCCCCGTAGCCTGCAGCCGGATCGACGATTCGGTGCACCGCACGGTCGACGGCAAGCCCAAGATCAACCGCGTAAACGGGTGGAAGTATGTGTTCGACGACCGGGTGATTCCGGAAATCCATATCGACGTTCCGCTGGAAAACTGGAATGCGCTGCTGGAGGCCTACGACAGGGATGACCATACTTCCGAGACGGTGATGTGCAGCGTGCTGTACCGCAAGGGGGACGAGGTCACCGCGCTGGATTCGGTGGCGTTCCGCCTGAGGGGCAACACTTCGCGCCGGAGACCCGAGGAGGGACGGGGCGGGCACCGCACCGACAAGGCGGACTGGAAGCATTTCCACATGGGGTTGAACTTCCGGTATTACGTTGATAATGACAAGCATACGATCCGGGGTTGCCGCAAGGTCGTGCTCAAATGGTTCAAGGACGACCCGGCCTGCGTGAGGGAAGTTTTCTCATACGACCTTTTCCGGCGCTGCGGCATATGGACGGCGGCGAAGGATGTGTATTGCAGGTTGTGGATACATGTTGGGGGCGATTCCAGGGCGGCCTATTTCGGGGTGTACAACCTCATCGAGCCTTACGATGCTTCGTGGGTGAAGGTGCGGGAAGATTCGCTCGCGGCCCGCGGGAGCGGTGCGCCGATGGACGGGTACCTCTGGAAGTGCCGTTACGGTTCTTCGCTCACCAATCCGGGCGCTTCCATCGGATACGACGGCCAGAAGGACAGCGAGCGGCCTGTTTATGAGCTCAAGAACAATGTGGAATCCTTTACCGAAGCCAAGGCACAGCTGCGGGATTTCATGCGCAAAGTGACTGACCTGCAGGGAGATGAATTCCATCGGTGGATAGCTTCGCATTGCGACGTGCCCTTCCTGCTGCGCACGTATGCGGTGAACGTGCTTCTGGGCAACTGGGACGATTACTGGAACAATACCAACAATTGGTATCTGTTCTTCGATTCGCCGGGAGATTCCTACCGCTTCTATTACCTGCCTTACGATTACGATAACGTGCTGGGCACCACCAATCTGTGCGGAGTGCAGTCGGACGCCGGCAGGCACAGTCCGCTGGAGTGGGGCTCTAAAGACAACCCGCTGATTTACAAGATTTTGCAGATACCGGAGTACAGGCAGGCCTATATTTCAGCACTCAAGGAGATAAGCAGCGGCGAGTTCGCCTTCAGCAACAGCGTCTCGCGCATCAACGTCTGGTGGAACAGGATTTCGCCATATGTGGAGAACGATACGGGTGAGGATTGCAGCCTGCGTGACCGCACTGCCGGGTGGGGCAACCATCAGGAATACAGGCTCCTGACCGGAGACGACCGCACCAATTTCTTCAGGATCAAGGCCTTGGTATGCAGCAAACTCTAAAAAATTTGGCGGTTTGCGGATAATTGTCTATTTTTGCGGTCCCTCTCGAGAAGAGGGAATGGTAAATTATTAATTATAAAACAGATTCACAATGGCTGTTAAGATTCGTTTACAGCGCCACGGTAAGAAGAATTTCGCATTCTTCCACATTGTAGTGGCAGATT
>ONSD01000069.1 GCA_900320385.1 uncultured Bacteroidales bacterium | reverse complement strand
GCAGGGCCGGAAGGATCAGGTCCCAGACACCGTCGAGGACTTTCTGGAGGTCAGCGGCCCTCTCGGTGACAACCACAACGGCGTCATGGTCGGGGATAATGATGATGTACTGGCCGTATGCTCCGTCTGCCCTCACAGCATTGTGGGTGCAGCGCCACATCTGGTAGCCGTATCCCTGGAGCCAGTCGGTCGAGAGACCGTTCTCTTTCAGGTATTCGACCTGGTCCGGGCGGCTGCCGGCAGGCTGGCACGGCACCTGGAAGGCTGTCATCTGAGCCACCCAGTCTGCGGGTATCACCTGCTTGCCGGCATATTTGCCTCCCTTCAGCAGGGTCTGTCCCATACGGGCCATGTCTTCCGTCTTGATATACAGTCCCCATCCGCCGCAGTTGATTCCTTCGGGGCTTTCGTCCCATTGGGGCTTCTCGATTCCCAGCGGCTCCCACAGGCGGGGAGTGAGATAATCATTGACCTTTTCCCCGGTGACCTTCTGCACGATGGCCGAAAGCATGTAGGTGCAGTAGCTGTTGTAGATATACCATGTGCCGGGCTTGTGTTCCACCGGTGTGGCGAGGAAGGTCTTCGTCCACGGGACGTCATTGCCGGACCTGCGTATCGCGGGCTCCTTGTCATGGCCTATGTTCATGGTGAGCAGGTCCCTGACCGTGGCTGCAGCGAGGTTCTCGCTGACGGTGTCGGGCAGATCATCCGGGAAGAATGAAACCACCTTGTCGTCCAGCTTGAGCTTGCCCTCGGCGATGGCGAAGCCTACCGCGGTGGAGGTGAAGGTCTTGCTCACCGAATGCATTACATGGGGCTTTTCGGCCGATTCGCCGTTGAACCATTGTTCGGCAAGAACTTTTCCGTGCTGGAGCACCATCACGCTGTGCAGGGTCCAGTTGGAGTCGGCCTCGCTCCTGAGGATGAAGGAGTCGATTGCCTCGTTGAGCTTTTCAGGGGCGTTTCCCCTGGGGAGGTCCTTCGAAGGACTTGAGCAGCAAACACTTGCCAAGATAGCCGCCATGATGGCCATGCAAGGGATGATTGTCTTTTTCATGATATGTGGATGGTTTGGACTAGCTGTAAAGGAACCTCTTGATGCTCATCTTGGGAGTCTTTTCGAAAGGTACGGTGACAATCTCGACCTTCGCGATCTGGCTATATCCGGGGAGATGCCTGTTTGAGGCCCGGCGGATCTCTTCGGGAATGTCGGATACGGCCTCGGGATCGAGTTTCGCATCGTCTATCGCCTTCTGGTCCAGATATACCAGGGCGACGAGTTTGCCGCCGCGGTCCACGACCACGGTCTCCGCCACGTAAGGTTTACTGTTGATGACGGCTTCGAGTTCCTCGGGATAGATGTTCTGCCCGTTCGCGCTGAGGAACATGGTCTTGCTGCGGCCGCGGATGAAGATGTTGCCGTCCTTGTCCACCGTTCCGAGGTCTCCGGTATGCAGGTAACCGTCGTCGGTGAAAACGGCGCTGTCGGCCTCGGGATACTTATAATAGCCGCTGCAGACGTTGGTTCCCTTGGCAAGTATTTCACCTGCGATGTGCTGCGGGTCTTCGGAATCGATTCTCACCTCGGCGCAGTCGACGGCCTGTCCGCAAGATCCGGGGGCATATTCCCACCAGCAGCGGAATGCGAGCAGCGGGGCCGCTTCGGTCATGCCGTAGCCGACCGTGTAGGGCAACTGCATCTTCTTGAATGCGCGTTCAACATGGGGATTGAGTGCGGCACCGCCCATCACGAAGTAGCGGATATTGCCGCCGAAGGCCTCCAAAAGGGCCTCTCCTGCTTTCTTGTAGACTACGTTGCTGATTCCCGGCACCTTGAGAAGGATGCCGAGTTTCTTGAGCTTGGGCGCCACACCGCTCTTGAAGACCTTTTCCATCACCAGCGGAACGGTGATCACGATGTAGGGCTTCACCTCTTTCATAGCCTTGAGAAGCAGCGAGGGAGACGGGGTCTTGCCGAGGTAGTACACGCAGACGCCGCCGCAGAGGGGATAGAGGAACTCGTAGGTGAGGCCGTAGATGTGGCCCATCGGGAGCATGCTTACTATCCTGTCCTCATGCGAATTTGGGAGATACCTGTGACCATAGTCGATGGTTGCGGAGAAGCATTCGTAGCGGAGCATTACGCCCTTCGGGGCGCTGGTAGTGCCGGAAGTGTAGTTGATTACTGCAAGGTCCTTGTCGTTGTCCGTAGGATAGGACACCGAGTCGGGGCCGAAGCCTCCGGGGAATTTTGAAGCGAAGTTTTTGTCTAAGTCGGTCTGTGCTTTCTCCATCTTTTCCAGGTCAGTCCAGAAAAGGGAAAGGTCGGTTATGTTCACTACGCCGTGGACCTTGGGCATCTGCTTGATGTCCAGGGCCGGCCATATGTCTTTGTCGGTGAACAGCGCAACGCTGTCGGAGTGGTCGACGAGATGGTTGATACTCTCGGGGAGGAAGTCGGCGAGGAGCGGTACCACGACGGCTTCATATGTATTGATGCCGAGGAAAGCGATGGCCCATTCGGCGGTATTGCGGGCGCAGAGTGTGACTTTGTCGCCCTTCTTCACTCCTGCCGCTTCGAGCAGGATGTGGATTTTCTCGATGTTGGCGGCGACTTCGCCGTAAGTGTACTTGCAGCCACCGAAATTGCAGAGGGCCGGGTCGTTCCAATAAGCCTTGGTGACCTTTTCAAGTTTACTGAGATAGTGGGGATCCTTTTCCTCCCTGGGGAAAGGTTTGAAATCGGGATGTTTCATTTTATTCCGTTGTTAATCGTGCAAAAATAGCTCATGTGCGGGCCTTTCCAAAGGAAAAGGGTGCCAATGTGGTGAAAAATCACGATATTTGTGGCGAAAACTCAAAATAAGGGGCGAAATCATGACCAAAAAACCAATCGTTGCACTCATTTACGACTTCGACGGTACCCTGTCTCCGGGCAATATGCAGGAATTCGGATTCATCCAGGCGGTCGGCAAGACCAAGGAGGAATTCTGGAAGATGAGCGACGGTATCGCAGTGGACAACGACGCCAGCAACGTGCTGGCATACATGAAACTGATGTACGACGAAGCGCACAAGGCAGGAGTCCCGCTCCGTAAGGAGATCCTCCGCGATTTCGGGCGGCACATAGAGCTCTTCCCCGGCGTGAAGGAGTGGTTCGGCCTGGTGAACGGATACGGCAGCGCCAGAGGAGTGAGGGTCGAGCACTACATCAATTCTTCCGGCCTCAAGGAAATCATCGAGGGATCTACCATCGCCGGAGAATTCAAGCATATCTACGCAGGCACATACATATACGATTCGAACGGAGAGGCCCAGTGGCCCGGCATAGCGGTGGACTACACCGCCAAGACCCAGTTCATCTTCAAGATCAACAAAGGCATCACCAGCGCCCACGACACCAAGATGGTGAACGCAAAGATCGCTGCCGAAAAGAAACGCATCCCTTATACCAACATGATCTATTTCGGCGACGGGGAAACCGACATCCCGTGCATGAAGATAGTGGGCATGTTCGGCGGGAACCCCATAGCGGTGTACAATCCCGAGAACGCCCGCAAGAAAGCTACGGCCGAAAAGCTCCGCCGCCAGGGACGCGTAAACTTCATAGCTCCGGCAATATACACCAAGGATTCCCGCGCTTACAAGCTGGTCTGCGCGATAATCGACAAGATCAAGGCAGATACCGACCTGGCAAAGCTGGCGGCAGGGAACCGTTGAAACGGAAGCGTCCCGTACTTATTTCCCGATTATGGACACCTTCCAGGTGAGGCCGATGTCGAAATTATGCCTTTGGACGTCGTTGTCCAGGTAATAAACGGCATGGAGCCTGAGTTTGTCCAGCCCCAGGGGGAAGTATTCCAGTCCCGCGCCGGCGTAAATGTACTTTGTTCCCGGTGCGATAACGTTGTCGAACGCCCTGCCTTGGGCATCGACGTTCTTGAGTGAATTCTCTTCGTATCCGCCCTTGGCGCAGATGTTCCATTTCCCCACATTCCAGATGACCTTGGAGATGACGGAATAATCGGTAAGGAAGAAGCCGTCCTGCCGGAATGAAGCCCTGTTGAGGAAATCGAGGTCGAAGAGCAGGCTGCCCCATTGGAAATGGTTGCCCAGGGCGATGTAGTTTATCAGGCGTTTATCGCTGTCTTCCACCAGGTTGAATGTCCAGATGGTCTCCCACCATGGCATCAGGCTCCCTATCCATCCGAAATTGTATGCGTATACGTTTTCGATACCCAGCGACAGGGGAGAGTTGCATATCTGGAAGGCCAGCTTCTGACCCTTGATGAACTGGTATTTCGCAGATACTCCCAAGGTAAACCCCTGGTAGAGATTGTCGCAGAACCTGCTGTAGAAATAAACGTCGATCGGAACCGCATCATATTCGTAACCTCCTATCAGTACGGCGTCCTTGCCCACCAGGAATTCCCATCTGGGGCTGGCCTGCCAGTTGATGTAGAGGAAATCGGTGGCGTTGAAAATGTTGTTTTCGTCGAATACCTTCTTGTTGAGCCTCTGCCGGACACGGTAGTCGATCCGGTCGTTTATATGCCCGAAAATATTGAGGTTGAGGTGGTCGGCCTTGAACTGGCTGCTGTGCGCGCCGTCCAGGACTTCCTGGTGGAATATGGCCCTGGTGTCGATGTACATCCGGTCTATCCTTTCCTGGGCGGAAGCCGCAAGGGAAACAATGACCAAGATGGCTGTGCAGATCGGTTTTTTCATTGTGGTTACGAATATACTCAATTCCGGCGAAAAAAGTGTTATATTTGCAGTCTGCATGTTAATATGATGAAAAAGATCCTCATTATCATTCTCTCCGCGCTTGCCGCCGTTCCGGCCTTCTCCCAGATACTGGATCCTGTGAAATTCAGTGCCGAACTCCTCACCGACGGCACCGGAACCGGCATGATCGTCTTCGACGGCACCATCGACCGTGGATGGCACGTGTATTCCACCGATCTTGGCGAAGAAGGTCCGACCCAGGCAAGTTTCAACGTGGGTTCCCTGGACGGTGTGGAACTGGTGGGGGGACTCGTCCCGGAAGGCAGGGAGATCGAACAGTTCGACAAAGTGTTCGGCATGAAGCTCCGTTATTTCGAGAATCACGTGAAGTTCGTGCAGAAGCTGCGCTTCACGGAGCCTGAATACAAGATAGACGCCTGGCTGGAATACGGGGCCTGCAACGACAGGAACTGCCTGCCCCCGACCAGGGTGGACTTTTCCCGGAGCGGCATCAGTCCTGCCCAGGGGGATACGTCCGGCCTTGCAGCTGACGCTACGCCTCCTCCAGCAGAGGAAGCACAGGTTTCCGAGGCAGCCGGGATAGGGGGACTGTGGACACCGGTGATTGACAAGATAGAGGCCATAACCCAGAGCAAGGAAGGCAGCCACAGCATCTGGTACCTTCTCATTATGGGTTTCCTGGGCGGCCTGCTGGCCATCCTGATGCCCTGCATCTGGCCCATCATCCCTATGACGGTGAGTTTCTTCATGCACCGTTCCGCAAGCAAGAAGGACAGCGTCAAGGACGCACTCCTTTACGGCGCGAGCATCATAGTAATCTATCTGGCCCTGGGATTGATAATCACTCTGATATTCGGCGGCAACAAACTCAATGAATTGTCTACGAACGCGGTATTCAATATCTTCCTGTTCGTGTTGCTTGTAGTGTTCGCCCTGAGTTTCTTCGGATGGTTCGAGATAACCCTGCCCAGCAAATGGAACAATGCCGTGGACAGCAAGGCCGGAAAGACCACCGGCTTCATTTCCATCTTCCTGATGGCCTTCACCCTCGTCCTGGTGTCGTTCAGCTGCACCGCCCCCATCATAGGGCTGCTGCTTGCCGAAGTGAGCACCACCGGCAAGGTGCTCGGCCCGATCTTCGGGATGTTCGGTTTCGCATTCGCATTCGCACTGGTTTTCGGGCTCTTCGCCATGTTCCCGAACTTCATGAAGAGTCTCCCGAAGTCCGGTTCCTGGATGACGAAGATCCAGGTCGTGCTCGCTTTCATCGAGCTTGCATTCGCGTTCAAGTTCCTGAGTGTGGCAGATCTGGCATACGGATGGCACATACTCGACAGGGAAGTGTTCCTGAGCATCTGGATCGTGATTTTCGCCCTCCTCGGCGCCTATCTAGTCGGCTGGCTCAAGTTCCCCGTGGACGCGCTGGGAGGCGATACCGGCAAGCCTTCTTCGGTTCCGTCCATCATGCTCGGAATGTGTTCCTTCGTGCTTGCCGTGTACATGGTCCCCGGCTTGTGGGGTGCCCCCTGCACGGCGGTCAGCGCTTTCGCGCCTCCGCTCTATACGCAGGACTTCAATCTCAACCGGAACGAGGTGCGTGCCCAATACCGCGATTATGAGCAGGGCATGGCCGCCGCCAAGGCTGCAGGTAAACCCGTGCTGCTCGATTTCACCGGTTTCGGCTGCGTCAATTGCAGGAAGATCGAAGCTGAAGTGTGGACCGATCCATCGGTGGGCCGCAGGCTCAACGAAGACTATGTGCTCATTTCGCTTTTCGTGGACGACAAGACAGCGCTCCCCGAGCCTGTTACGGTGACGGAGAACGGCAGGAACCTGGTACTGCGGACCATAGGAGACAAGTGGAGCTATCTGCAGCGCTACAAGTTC
>ONSD01000086.1 GCA_900320385.1 uncultured Bacteroidales bacterium | reverse complement strand
GGGTGCCCTGAACGCAGTGAGGGGGCCACGGACCGCCCTGCTCGGCGAAGGAGCAATGGTTTGCGGGATGATGGTCGCAAACGAAGACTATGGGATAAGACGGATCCTTGGCGGCTTCGGCGAGAAGCGCGGCACTGTTTGCGACGCAGGTGTCGGACCTGTGGCAGGCAAGGCTGCCGTCGATGAAGTCGTAGAGTTCGTCCACAACGACGATTGCGGAAACGGCCTTAGGCTCTTCCGCTGCCTTCTTCCCCTTTTTGGGACAGAAGACGAGACATGCGATAATGGCTGCTGCAACCACGATCGCCAGAATTGTCCAGAACTTTTTCATGCTTTGCATGTCTATTATGATAAAGGCTTCCGGAAATTCCGGAAGCCTTTGTCGGGATGACTGGACTCGGACCAGCGACCCCGCGCCCCCCAGACGCGTGCGCTACCAGCTGCGCCACATCCCGATTGGGCAGCAAATATAAGGATTATTCCGATAAAAAACAAAAAAAGCTCTAATAGTTCTCGCTCTTGAGCTCAAAATAGCTCTTGGGGTGGTTGCAGCAGGGGCAAAGTTCGGGAGCTTTCTTGCCTATCACAACGTGTCCGCAGTTGCGGCAGACCCAGATGCGGTCGCCTTCGCGCGAGAACACCACGCCTTCTTCGATGTTGGCGGCGAGCTTGCGGTAGCGCTCCTCATGGAGTTTCTCGATGGCGCCTACCATGCGGAACTTGGCGGCAATCTCCTTGAAGCCTTCTTCGTCGGCTTCCTTGGCCATGCGTTCGTACATGTCGGTCCATTCGAAATTCTCTCCGGCAGCTGCATCGGCGAGATTGGTGAGGGTGTCCGGAACTGCGCCGCCGTGCAGATACTTGAACCAGAGTTCAGCATGCTCTTTTTCGTTTCCTGCGGTTTCGAGGAAGATGGCTGCGATTTGCTCGTATCCTTCCTTCTTGGCCTTTGATGCATAGTAGGTGTACTTGTTGCGGGCCTGGGATTCGCCGGCGAATGCCTCCTGGAGGTTCTTCTCGGTCTTTGTGCCTTTAAGGTCTTTCATAAAAATGGTTCTCTTGTTTGTTTTGCGAAGTTAATGATTTTATTATATCTTCGCTCAGGCAAAAACGACAGAAATGATAAAAAACATAATATTAGACTTCGGAAAGGTCCTCGTTGACTGGAATCCGCACTATCTGCTCGACTCCTATTTCGGTGATGTGGCCGAGAGCACCCATTTCATCGATGAGGTGATAACCCTCGATTTCCACAATGAATGCGACATGGGCGCCCCCATCGAAGAAGTGCTCGGGCGCTGGACGGCGCGCTATCCGCAGTATGCCGGAGCCTTCCGCATCTTCGTGGACGAGTTCCCCAGGACCATCGGCGGCCAGGTGCCGGGGATGTACGAATATATGTCCGAACTCAAGGCCCGCGGCTACCGTCTCTTCGGCCTCAGCAACTGGTCGTACGACACCTTCAGCCGCATAGAGAACATCTACCCCATCTTCAACCTGCTGGAAGACAGGGTGATATCTGCACTCGTGCATCTTCTCAAACCGGACAGGGCCATATATGAACTCGCCCTCTCCACCTTCGGTATAAAAGGAGAAGAGAGCGTATTCGCCGATGACAGGCTGCCCAACGTAGAGGGAGCCGAGGCCGCCGGAATCCGCGGTATCCTGTTCAAGGACGCCGCCAGCTTCCGGGAAGATCTCGAAAAGCTGCTATAGGTCGTCGATGGCGGAACCCGACTGGGTGCCGGTGACGCTGATGGCGCTGTCGTCGATATAATCCAGTATCACATACCAGTTGCCCTGGCCCTGTACGTAAGCGTCCAGGACGATGTCGCCTTCGGCGGTGCTGAAGGTGGCACGGTTGGTCTCCACCTGCGGGTTGCCGTACTTCTGGGTGAGCATTGCCTGTATGGAATCGTAATCAGCTTCCAGCTGGTTCCAGTCGGAGGTCTTGGGGAAGAGCACCCTCACGCTGCGCACCGGGTTGTCGCCGTTCACCTGTATGGTGCAACCCTTGAAACCGGCGAACTTGCCGTTCAGCTCTCCCGCTCCCGTTGCCGTAAAGCCTTGCTGCTGAAGGGCTTTGACGAAGTCGGCCCTGCGGCCTGCGATTTCGAGACCCTTGAAGGTGAGGTGGCTGCCGCTGCTCGTGGTGGCGTCGAGGTCGGAAGAGTTGCGGGCAACCTGCTTTTCGGTCCTGGCGGCCGTGGTGCCGCTCGCTCCGCCCACTCCGAGTTCCCTTTCGAGTTCTTCGGCGACGTCCTTGATGCTCTTGCCGCTGTTGCCGTATTCGGAATTGCCCGAATTGCCGGAATTGCGCTGGCCCAGCCATCCGCCTCCGTTTCCGCTGCCGGTTCCGGAGCCTGTTTCGGTATTCGTGCCTGTCGGGATTATCGACCCTACCTGGCTGGTGCAGAGCTTGACAAGGAAGTACGCTACCACCAGCAGGATTGCGATTCTGATTATCTTCTTCATAAGCGCGTGGTTTGTGACTTCAAATTTAACGAATTTTTCGTATCGGACAAATTTGCATTTATTTGGCTATCTTTGTGGATATGTTCCAGAAAGATATCTATATCAGCCGCCGCAAAGAGCTCATGAAGCTCCTTGACGGCGAAAAAGGCATCGCGGTCTTCATCGGCAATGTGGAGGCTCCCGCCCAGTACAAAGACAATTGCTATAAGTTCCGCCAGGACAGCACATGGCTCTATTATTTCGGTATCGACGAGCCCCGTTTCGCCGCCACCATCGACCTTGAAAGCGGCGAGCAGACCATCTACGCCGACGATGTGTCGATCGACGACATCATCTGGATGGGGCCGCAGCCAAGCGTGGCCGAGCAAGCCGCAAGGGTAGGTGTGGAGCATAGCGCACCCTACGGGAAGCTGGACCTTATAGTATCCGCCGCCCTGGTGCAGGGGCGCCCTGTGCACACCATCCCGCCGTCGCGCTGGTACAACAACATGAAGGTGCAGAGCCTTGGGATCGACAGGCCCTCGGAGGCGCTCATCAAGGCCATAATCAAGATGCGCCTCGTCAAGAAGCCGGAAGAGATCGCGGAACTCGACAACGCCGGTATCCTGGGCCAGAAGATGCACACCGTGGCCCGCAAGGGCATACGCATAGGCCGCAAGGAGCAGGAGATTGTGGGAGAGATGGAAGGAGTCACCCTGTCGGAAGGCTGGGGCGTGAGCTTCGCCACCATCCTTACCCAGCACGGCGAGGTGTTCCACAACCACGGGCACGACGCCCTCATAGCTCCCGGCAAACTTATGGTGATCGACGCTGGAGCGGAGAACAACTCCCACTATGCCAGCGACTTTACCCGCACCTATCCTACGGGTGGCAAATTCACTCCCCGGCAGAGGGATATCTATCAGATAGTCTACGACTGCAACGCCTTGGCTTACAGCTTGACCAAGCCCGGGGTGGCCTACCGCGACGTACATCTGGCAGCCACCCGCCTGATGCTGGAACGCCTGGGCGACCTGGGCCTCGTGAAAGGCTCGGTGGACGATATGATGGAACTCGGCATAGCCGGCCTGTTCATGCCCCACGGCCTCGGCCATAACATGGGCCTGGACGTGCACGACATGGAAGACCTGGGCGAGGATCTCGTGGGCTACGACCCCGACCAGAAGCGCTCTCCCCTGCTCGGTCTGCGCAGCCTCCGCATGGCCCGCAGGCTGGTTCCGGGCAATGTGATTACCGATGAGCCAGGCATCTACTTCATTCCGGACCTTATCGAGCTCTGGAAGAAGGAGGGCACCGACAAGGGCCATGTGAACTACGGAGCCCTGCGCGAGGGATACTACGACTTCGGCGGAATCCGCCTCGAAGACGACGTGCTGGTCACCGAAAGCGGTGCGCGCCGCCTGGGAGGCCCACGCCTCCCAGCCTCCCCGGACGAAGTGGAAGCGGCCATGGCGGCCGACAAGGCATAGAAAAAGCCCGGCTCGACCGGGCTTTTTCATTGAATGTCAGAGTCCTAGTTTATCCTTGGGCACCAGCATGAATTTGAGCGTGCCCTTGCAGCAAACCTTGCCGTTCACCCTGGCCTCCGCCTCCACGACGACAAGCGGCGGACGTATGCTACTGAGTCGGGATGTCACGCACACTTTGTCGCCGGGGAATACGGAACCCTTGAACTTGACGCCGTCGAGCCCGCCGTACATGGCCAGGTTCGTCACGAGAAGTTCACGGGGGATGAGCAGCACGCTGCTCTGTGCCATAATCTCGCAGAGGATCACGCCCGGCACCACCGGATAGCCCGGGAAATGACCCTGGGTGAACCAGGGGTTCTCGGGGATGGTGTATGCCGATGCGACGGAGCCGTCTTCCAGCACTGTCGATTCGTCGACGAGAAGCATCGGTGCCCTGTGGGGCAGTATGTTCTGAAGTTCTTCCCTGTCCATAAGCCTAGCACATCATTGCTCCGTCTACCGGAATCACCTGTCCGCTTACATATCCGGAGAGATCGCTTGCGAGGAAAAGGGCCACGCCGGCGATGTCTTCGGGGGTGCCTCCGCGGCGCAGCGGAATCTTCTTCGCCCATTCAGCACGCACCTCTTCGGGAAGGGCTGCAGTCATGTCGGTGATGATGAATCCGGGCGCGATGCAGTTGGCGCGGATGCCGCGGCTTCCCATCTCCTGGGCCACGCTCTTGTGAAGGGCTATCATGCCGGCCTTGCTGGCGGCATAGTTGCACTGGCCTGCGTTGCCGTGCACGCCTACCACCGACGCCATGCCGATGATGGAACCCTCACGCTGGCGCATCATTATCGGGGTGACGGCGTGGATGTAGTTGAACGCGGATTTAAGGTTCACGTTCAATACGGCGTCCCACTGCTGCTCTGTCATGCGGAGCATGAGGCCGTCCTTGGTTATGCCGGCGTTGTTTACGAGGATGTCTATCCTCCCGAAATCGGCATGAATCCGGTTCACGACCTCTTCGGTGGCGGCAAAGTCGGCCGCGTTGGTCTCGTATGCCCTGACCTTGACTCCGAGGGCCTCCAGCTCAGTGACGGTCTCGGGTATCACTTTAAGGTCCGTGAAGGCGATGTCCGCACCTTCAGATGCGAATTTGAGGGCGATGGCCTTGCCTATTCCCCTCGACGCTCCGGTAACGAGCGCAACTTTTCCTTTGAGAAGATCCATTGTATGACGTATTATTTGAAATTCCTGAATGCTATGCAGGCGTTGTGTCCGCCGAATCCCAGCGAATCCGATATGCCCAGGGTTACGGGAGCCTCGACGGCTACGTTGGGCGTATAATCGAGGTCGCACTCGGGGTCTGGGGTGTCGAGATGGATGGTGGGGGTTACGATGCCCTCGCGCAGGGAGAGCACTGTCGCGATGGCTTCGGCGGCTCCCGCCGCGCCGAACATGTGTCCGGTCATGCTCTTGATGGAGGTGATGTGTGCCTTGTAGGCGTCATCGCCGAGGGCCAGCTTGTAAGCCTTGGTCTCCGAAAGGTCGTTCAAGTGAGTGCCGGTGCCGTGGGCGTTGATGTAGAGGCAGTCCTTGGCGGGGTCGTATCCCGCCTCGTCGAGAGCTTCCCTGATACAATGCGCCTGGGTGGTGCCTTCCGGCCTCGGGGCCGTGGAATGGTAAGCGTCGCAGGTGTTGCCGTAGCCGACTATCTCGCCATAAATCCTGGCTCCGCGCTCCTGTGCATGCTCGAGGCTCTCGAGTATGAGGATGGCGCCGCCGTCGCCCATTACGAATCCGGCCCTGTTGGCATTGAACGGAAGGGATGCGTACTTGGGGTCGGTAGCCCGCGAGAGCGCCTTGGCGTTCGCGAATCCGGCGATTCCCAGCGGTATGGTGGCGTATTCGCAGCCTCCGGTGATTATCGCGTCGGCATGTCCTCCGGCAACGGCGCGGAACGCCTCGCCTATGCAATGTGACGAAGTGGCGCACGCGGTGACTATGTCGAGGCAGGGACCCTGCGCGAAGTTCTTTATGGCGATGTGGCCCGCCGCGATGTTGCTGATCATCGAGGGGATGAACATCGGCGAAATCCACTGTCCGCTGGGGTCCTCCACCATCTTGGCTATCTCGCGGAACATGATTTCGAATCCGCCTATCCCAGAACCCACGTACACGCCGAGACGGAACGGGTCGATGTTGGCGCCTTCTCCCTGGCTGCAGAGCCCGGCGTCCTCCATTGCCTGGTGCGCTGCCGCTACACCGTACTGGGTGAACATGCCCTGCTTGCGCACGAAGGCCTTGTCCATTCCGTACTGCAGCGGGTCGAAGTCCTTGATCTTTCCCGCGATGTGCGCAGGTAGGAGCGAGGTGTCGTACTCGGTGATGGTCTCTATTCCGCAGACGCCCTTCTTGAGGTTCTCCCAGAAGGTGGGGACATCGTTCCCGATCGGGGAGATGATTCCGAGTCCCGTGACTACTGCTCTGTGATTCTTTGCCATAATATCAATTGCTTTCGTTTATTCCTGACGATAGTTTGCGAGCTCTCCGGCATTTACCGTACCGAGGAAGGCCACATTGCGGGCGACTTCGCCTTCGGCAAGACGCACATACACATGGGCGCTGCGTCCGAAGAGTTCCGGAGCCCTGGAAGCGTCGGCTACCAGGAGCAGCGAGCAGAGGATGACCGCCGTCATGTCGTAAAGATGCCTTCCGGCGAAATCCATCTTCTCTTCGTCCTTATCTTCCTTCTGCGCTTCAACGGCTGCGGCGTAACGCTCCACCATCGCGGAGATGCGGGCCTTGAGCGGCTCCATTTCGGCGGAGACGTCCCCGGTGAGCATGTCACGCATGATGTTCAGGTAGGTGCCGTTGGTGATGTAGCGCAGGGCCGCGACCACCTGGAGCTGGGTAGTGCCCTCGTAGATGGAGAATATGCGGGCGTCGCGGTAAAGCCGCTGGCTCTTGTATTCCATGATGAAACCGGAGCCGCCGTGCACGCCTATGGCGTCGTAGGCGTTCTGGTTCGCGTACTCGGAGTTGATACCCTTGCAGATGGGGGTGAGGGCGTCGGCAAGACGCGAATACTTCTTCATTTCGGCCCTGAGCTCGGGAGTCAGGGCGGTACCGGTACGCTGGAGGTCTTCGATCCCTTTGTAGATGTCGACGAAGGCGGCGGTCCTGTAAAGGAGCGAGCGGCCGGCGTCGAGTTTGGCCTTCATGTTTGCAAGCATCTCATACACACCGGGGAAGCCGATGATCTTCTTGCCGAACTGGGCCCTTTCGCGTGCATAGGAGAGGGCCTCGTTGTAGGCTTCCTGGCTCACGCCGACGCTCTGGGCACCTATGCCCAGGCGGGCGCCGTTCATGAGGGCCATCACGTACTTGATGAGTCCCAGGCGGGTATCGCCGCAGAGTTCTGCCCTGGCATCCTTGAACACGAGTTCGCAGGTGGGCGATCCGTGGATGCCGAGCTTGTTCTCGATATGGCGTACGGTAACTCCGCCGTCGCGCTTGTCATAAATGAACATCGAGAGGCCGCGGCCGTCGGTGGTGCCTTCTTCGCTGCGGGCGAGCACCAGGTGCACGTCGGAATCGCCGTTGGTGATGAAACGCTTGACGCCGTTGAGCCTCCAGCAACCATTGGCCTCGTCGGGGGTGGCCTTGAGCATCACCCTCTGGAGGTCGGAACCGGCATCGGGTTCGGTGAGGTCCATGCTCATGGTCTCGCCCTTGCAGATGCGCGGGATGAAGCGCTGGCGCTGGTCTTCGCTGCCGAACTCGTACAGGGTCTCGGCGCAGGACTGCAGGCTCCAGATATTCTGG
>ONSD01000001.1 GCA_900320385.1 uncultured Bacteroidales bacterium | reverse complement strand
TTATTCGTATTATTATGGAAGATTTCAAGCAACAGCACTCAACGATAACCAATGTACAGGATTACCGAACACCCTATTCTCTCCGTCCCGGAGCAGGATAATCATTCGTTTCTCTTTGAAGGAAAGACCGTTACCGGCCAAAAAGGACAGACAATAGCAGCCGCTCTCCACCAGGCGGGCTTCCCCGTGCACCACCACAGCCTGAAGGACCGCAACCGTACCATGGAATGCGGAATCGGCAAGTGCGGCGCCTGCGAGATGATAGTCGACGGGCATATACGTCGCATTTGCATAACCCCCGTCGACGGGGTCAGGGAAGTGCACCGGACCGGTATCGACAGTTTCACCCGGGTGGTTGCCCCTGCCGAGGCGGAAGAATCGCCCAGGAAGATATACAAGACTACAGTCGCGATCATAGGTGCGGGCCCTGCCGGCCTGGCCGTGAGGGAAGAGCTGCGGAAGGCCGGTATAGACAATCTGGTTATCGACAACAACCGCTCCATCGGCGGACAGTTCCGTATGCAGACGCACCAGTTCTTTTTCTTCGAGAAAGAAAGGAAATTCGGAGGCATGCGGGGCTTCGACATAGCGGAGACCCTTGCCGGCGACTCGCGCGAAGGGATCATGCTTGACTGCGTAGTGTGGGACATCCTCGAGGGCCGCAGGCTTGCGGTGAAGAACGTCGCCACCCAGGAGATATTCTATGTGGACGCCGACCAGCTCGTAGTAGCCGCTGGCGCACTTCCGTTCATGCCGGCCTTCAAGAACGACGACCTTCCCGGAGTGTACACCGCCGCCGTGGTGCAGCGGATGATGAATACCGAATTCACCCTGCTCGGAAAGAACATCCTGACCGTCGGGGCCGGCAACATAGGCTATCTGACATCCTACCAGGCGATGCAGGCCGGGGCGAACGTGAAGGCCATAATCGAGGCCATGCCCCATGAGGGAGGATTCCCGGTGCAGGCCAACCGCGTGCGCCGTCTCGGAATCCCGATCATGACTTCCTACACACTGGTGGAAGCCGTTCCGAACGTGGACAGAAGCGGCATCACAGGCGCCGTGATCGCAAAGTGCGAGAATTTCAAGCCCATACCCGGCACCGAAGTCCTGCTCGACGGCATCGACTGCATAAACATCTGCACGGGACTGCTTCCGGACAGCCAGCTGCTGCGGAAGGGAGCTGAAGTGTTCGGCAGGGCATGCCATGGGGTAGGGGACGCCGTACGCATAGGAGAGGGCACTTCCGCCGTGCTGCGCGGACGCCAGTGCGCCTACGAGATCATGCAGGCTCTCGGACGGCGTTACGATTACGCTGAGTACCTCGCGATATCCAAGCAGTACATCGACTCCCAGCAGAGGCCTGTCCGCGTACTGGAAGAACCCCTCAAGCCTTCCTCCGAAAGGATGGCGCAAAGGGGCTTCGTCATAGCCGACTGCCTCTACGGTTTCGCCTGCAATCCCTGCTCCTTCTCGTGCAGGCAGGGCGCCATCACCAAGAGCTCCACGTCCGTCACTCCGGTGATCGACTATGACAAGTGCATAGGCTGTATGGAATGCGTGTCCCAGTGCCCGGGTCTCGCGATATTCGGCTACAGGACAGCTCAGAATGAACTTTATCTCCCTCTTGAATTCAATCTTCCCGAAGGTGCGGAGGATGTGTTCCTGGTCGATGATGACGGCAAGAAAGTGGGGGAAGGGAAGATCGAACGTATCATACGCAAACCCAACAAGACCAACGTCGCCGTGGTAAAGGCCGTACGCATGGACGGGGACCTGCTCCGGGCAAGGGGATTCATCCTCAAGGAACGTTATCCCGAAGCCCTGGAACTCAAGCCCTGCGCCCCCGACGGCGACAAGACATATGTCTGTCATTGTGAGGATGTTACGCTGGAGGAACTGCTCGAAAGACTCCAGGGACGCAAGAGCATAACCGCCCAGGAGCTCAAGCATATAACCAGGATCGGGATGGGTGCATGCCGCGGTTCGCGCTGCCTTCCGCGGGCCAGGCAGGTACTCCGTGCCCACGGCATCGAAGTCACGGGAGAATTCACTCCGCGAGGGCCGATGGCCAATCTGGTGGAGATAGGCAACGTGGCCAATGTCTCCGGCGGGCACACCCTCCTCACGGCTCCCTCGGCGACCGAGGGCGGCGTTACCGAAGTCGGTGCTTTCGTCGCAGGCGGCGGCATGGCCGGAACCGCCCTCTTCCGTTATCTGTCCGAAGCCGGGATGAAACCGGTGCTCATCAACAAGGAACACGGCAGTTCCTGGCGTTGCATCGCCGGCGGACGCCCGGCGTTCTCGCTTCCGGCACTGGCACAGATAGCGAATGGCAACCTGCAGATATTCAGGGAATTGCAGAAGAAGACGGATATCGACTTCAAGATGACCCGCTATGTGAACTTCGCCCATGACGAAGCCACGCTCCGCAGTCTCGACGCTTCCCGTGCATGGTCTGATGCATACATGGTCGAAAAGAAGGATTTCGCGCGCGAGATTTCCCCATACATCAATCCGAAGCTAGACCTGTACTCGCACGCCCTTATCTCCAACGATTGCTGGCAGGCAAGTCCAGGCAAGACCATTGACGCCGTCCGCCGCATCGGCATATCCTACGGCGGCACCGTGATGGAAGACACCGAACTTGTAGATGTCGTAAAGGATTCCGGACTCTACCGCATTACCGTCCGCCTCGCAGACGGACGTTACCGCAGGTACAGTACCGCCGTCTTTGTGAACGCCCTCGGTGCCGGCGCGGAGAAGTTCGCCAGCATGCTCGGCATCCAGACAGGGCTTTATCCCGTACGTCACCAGGCTTTCATCACAAAGCGCCTGCCTCTC
>ONSD01000068.1 GCA_900320385.1 uncultured Bacteroidales bacterium | reverse complement strand
TTTACGAGCGCAACGCGACCGATTATTCTTCCGCCGTCGAGAAGGCTATCGCCGAGACGGGCAAGTTCGTCACGAACAACATTCTGTTCGAGACCGGCAAGGCCACGCTGAAGCCCGAATCGATGGAGGAGATCGAAAAGGTCGCCGACTACATGAAGAAGAACCCGAACGCCCGCTTCGAGGTGCAGGGTCACACGGACAACCAGGGCTCCGACAAGATCAACGACCCGCTCAGCCAGCAGCGTGCCGAGGCAGTCGTCAAGGCCCTCGAAGAGAAGGGCGTGGACCCGTTCAACCTCCGTGCCGTGGGAAAGGGCGCACATGAACCGGTGGCAGACAACTCGACCGATCAGGGCCGCGCCAAGAACCGCCGGGTAGAATTCATCAAAAAGTAGAAACCCCCTCGGCCGACGAGAGCTTGGCTATGAGATCGTCTAGACAGGGCACCATGGCAAGCATGGTTTCATCCTGGATGCCGCAGGAATGGAGCTTGCCGCTGAGGCAGGATGGTATCCTGGCCGCCTCTTTTTCCAGCGACTTGCCCTTCTGCGTCAGGGAGACTATGGTTTCGCGGCCGTCCTGCTTTCCCTTCTCACGCTTCACCAGCCCCTGCGCCTCCATGCGTTTGACAAGCGGGGTGACGGTGTTCGATTCGAGCTTGAGGCGGGAGGATATCTCGCTCACCTTGACGGGAGACTTCTCCCACAGTACCATAAGGGCCAGGTACTGGGTATAGGTGATACCCAGGTCCGAAAGGTAAGGCTGGTAACTCTGGACAATCAGCCGTGATGCCGTATAAAGACGGAAACACAGCTGGTTGTCGAGTTTTAGTTGTTCCGTCTGTTCCTTTGTCATGGTATTATTGATATTTTGAATTAAATCGTTTGCGATGCAAATATAAGGATAATAAAATTAAATCGCAAGCGATTTTTATAGTCTCCCGAAAAAATTCCGCCGGCGCGGCATTTTGGAGACGATTGGTTATATTTGTACGTTCCAACGTTTATCAGCATGAAATCTAAAAGAATACTTTGGGGCGTACTCGCGCTCATAGTGGCAGCCATAGCAGCCGGCTGCATCTACCTCAACAGCCTGATGTGCATCATAACGGGATACGCTGCCAAGAACCTTGCCTCGGCCGTGTTCGTTTCCGGAAGGAACCAGCAGGACGTCGAGGATATGGATCTGAATTTCTCTTTCATAAAGTTCAACCGCAACACCGTCGACTTCGGGCAGAAAACGGTCACCAGCCGCTTTCTCTGGGGGAAATCAACCGCGGTTTACAGGGACGGATACGGAGTTACGCTCCTTCGCGGCAAGAGTGTGCAGGAGTTGAAAGCGGAGGGATTCCCGCTCAATCCCGAGCCTGCCTGCGACCCGGATACCCTCGACTGGCCTGAAGGCAATCTGGTGCCGGTACTGGACGATATACAAGAAAGGAATCTCATGCTGGACCTCGCTGTCCTCGCCGATTCTTTCGTCGATGACAAGGCGTACGGAGGCAATCCCTTCGCTTTCGTAGTCCTGCACGGCGGCCTGCCCGTGGCAGAGAAATACGCAAGTGGATTCGACCGTTCCACCCGGCTTCTGAGCTGGAGCATGGCCAAGAGTTTCACACAGGCACTCGCCGGCATCATGAGCGGTGACGGGCTCATAGACATAGGCGCCCCGCTGGGGCTGCCCGAATGGGAGGGCGATGCACGCGCCGACATAAGCCTCAACGACCTTCTGCAGATGCAGAGCGGCCTTGAATGGAACGAAAACTACGGCAACCGCTCGGATGTGAACCTCATGCTCCACCGCGAGAAGGATATGGGACTGTACGCCCTTTCCAAGCCATTGGAATACAAGCCCGGAACCCACTGGTATTATTCCAGCGGAAGCGCCAACATAGTGATGAGGTTCCTGCGCAGCAGATTCGAGGATGACGCCGCATTCTACGGCTACATCCGCAACCGCCTGTTCCTACCCCTCGGAATCCGGAACGCCGTATTCGAAACGGACATGAGCGGTATGCCCGTCGGGTCTTCGTATCTATATGTAACTCCCCTGGACTTCGCACGCTTCGGCCAGCTGTACCTGTCCGACGGCGTTTACGGCGGCAATCGGATACTTCCCGAAGGATGGGTGGACTATACGGTCACCCCTGCATCGGCCAGCGAAGGGGCATACGGTTCATTATTCTGGCTTAACCGCGGCGGCGTCTGCCCCGACGTTCCCGAAGACATGTTCTCATGCAACGGACACGACGGGCAGCAGATTTACATAATACCGTCGAAGGATCTGGTGGTGGTGGTCCTGGGCTATTCGCCCAAGCCGGACAACACGGTGGACTTCAACCGGCTGCTTGCCGATATAATCGCCCTGCTTCCGTAGGGACTTTTTACTTCAAGGTTCTAACCTTTTCGAGGAAAGCACGCACGTGCTCGGTGTATTCTGCCGGATGGTCTTTGTACGCCATGGCATGTTCACTTCCGGGCGCCACCCACATTTCCTTGTAACCCTTGGTCTTGGCGTCGTAGTTCTTCTGCAGGTGGGAGAAAGGCACGAAGTCGTCCTTGTCGCCATGGATGAAGAGCATCGGCCGGTCGCTCTTTGCGAGTTGCGCCACTGACGAAGCCTCTTTGAAATCCCAGCCGTAGCGCTTGCGGCATACGATGTTTGCCGAATTCAGCACCGGGAAGGTGGGAAGATGGAATGAATCCTTGAGATTGTGGGCGAACTGGTCCCAAACCGAACTGTAGCCGCAGTCTTCGACAAACGCCTTCATGTAAGGGGGAAGGTCGTCGTCACCGCTGAGCATCATGACCGTGGCCGCTCCCATAGAAACGCCGTGCAGGACCATGAAGTCATCGTGCCAGATTTCGTTGGCGAAGGCAGCGAAACGTTTGACGTCCAGCCTGTCGAGCCAGCCCATCTGTACGGCGCGACCCTCCGATTCACCATGATAATGCAGGTCGGGGACCATCACATTGTAGCCGAGTACGTCGCGGTACATCCTGACGAGGTTGAGGAAGCAGATGTGGTTGTCGGTATAGCCATGCACTACGACCGCGGTGCCCTTTGCAGGCTGGACCGCCGCCGGAGCGTATACGCAATGCAGTTTGTATCCGCCTTCTCCCTCGATGGTGGCATCCTTGAAGACACCGCTCTGATGCAGATTGTCGTACCATTCGACGACACCGGGATAACGGGTGTCAGTCTTGATGCGGTCGCCGGCGAAGTCATTGCCATGCTCCTCGGGCAGGAGTGCGTAGTTGCACATGTAACGCCCTGCAAGACAGGAAGAAAACATAGGGATGAGAATGACGGCCGCTAATAGGGGAAAGAAGTGTTTTGTTCTCATAATCAAGTATAATTAGTGTCGTGATATGTGGTATTCTTGCGAATTTACGATTTTTAAGGGAATTTCCCATATTTTTAGTTATTTTCGCACCCGTCACCTGTAGGCCGGGGTTTATCCATGGAACATCTTGGAGAATTGATATCGCTGGTCGTAGCCGTCCTCTGGACCGCTACAGCCATCTTCGCCGACGAAGCCAGCCACCGCCTGGGTTCCATGACGGTGAACGTCATCAGGCTTACCCTGGCATCGGTCTTTCTCGGACTGATCCTCTGGATCACGATAGGCAAGCCGTATCCGGTGTACGCCGACGGGGCGACATGGTTCTGGCTGGCGCTTTCCGCCGTGGTGGGATACGTTTTCGGAGACTTCTGCCTTTTCAATTCGTATCTGGTCATAGGCGCACGCTTCGGACAGCTCTTCATGACTCTCGCTCCCCCCGCCGCCGCCGTGGCGGGATGGATAATGCTCGGAGAATCCATGACATGGAAGTCGGTGCTGGCCATGATGGTCACCCTTAGCGGCATCGCCATCTCAATTCTTAGCAGGGGCGGTCACCACAGTGTGAAGCTGTCGCTCCCCCTCAAAGGGGTGCTTCTCGGTATAGGAGCGGGAGTGGGACAGGGCCTCGGCCTGGTTCTCAGCAAAATAGGACTCCAGCACTATGCCGCCGCCCTTCCTCCGCAGGTCCCTGAAGCGATGGACACCATGATGCCTTTCGCATCGACGATGATACGCGCGATGGTAGGAGGTGCAGGGTTCATTATCGTAATGGCCCTGGGCCGCAGGCTGAAAGAACTCAAGGCCGCCCGCAGCAACCGCACCGGCCTCCGTTATGCGGTGCTGACGACCCTCTTCGGCCCTACCCTTGGAGTGTCCCTCTCGCTAATGGCCGTGAGATACGCTGACGCCGGCATCGCCTCCACCTTGATGGCCCTGACACCTGTGCTTATCATAATCCCTTACGCCATCATGCACAAAGAAAAGGTCCGGGCGAAGGAAGTGCTCGGCGTTGTCACAAGCATGGTGGGCGTGGCCATGTTCTTCCTATTATAGCCTGATAAACAACAACAAAAACAGATATGTTGCACTTCGACAGCGATTACATGGAAGGCGCTCATCCCAAAGTAATGGAGCGTCTGATGGCCACCAACCTCGAACAGACCACCGGATACGGCACCGACAGCCACACACTGCATGCACGCGCGCTCATCAGGGAGGCTGTGGGCAATCCCGATGCAGAAGTCTATTTCCTGGTAGGCGGCACCCAGACCAACGCCACGGTGATCGCATCGCTGCTCAGCGGATGTGAAGCTGTGGTCGCCGCTGAAACGGGACATATCAGCGTCCACGAAGCCGGCGCAGTGGAAGCCACCGGGCACAAGGTGCTGACTCTACCGGCAAAGGAAGGGAAGATCGAGGTCGAGGTCCTCGACCGCTACCTACGCGACTTTTTCGCCGACGGGACTTATGAGCACATGGTCCTTCCGGCGCTTGCATACATTTCGCAGCCGACCGAATACGGAACATTGTATTCCCTTGCCGAACTGGAGGAGATAAGCGCCACCTGCCACAGGTACGGGCTCAAACTGTATCTTGACGGAGCCAGGCTCGGCTATGCCCTGGCGGCGGAGGGCAACGACGTAACCATTAAGGACCTTGGCAGGCTGTGTGATGCTTTCTACATCGGCGGCACCAAGGTGGGCGCGCTTTGCGGAGAGGCAGTCGTCCTCAAAGGGAAAGGGCTCATACCCCACTTCTTCAGCGAGATCAAGCGCCACGGCGCGCTGCTCGCAAAAGGGCGCGTTCTGGGCGTACAGTTCGAGACCCTATTCTCGGACGGCCTTTACCTCGAATGCGGCCGGCATGCCGTCTCCCAGGCAATGAAACTCAAGGCTGCTTTCACCGCCGCAGGGTATACTCCGGCAATCGACTCCCCTACCAACCAACAGTTCTTCCGCCTGCCCAACCCATTGATAGACAGGTTGTCGGAAAGTATGACCTTTGAATACTGGGGGCCTCGCGGAGATACTGAATCCACAGTACGCTTCGTAACGAGCTGGGCTACGACCGACGAGGCGATAGCTGCACTGGCCGCAGCGCTGTAAGCGCTTTCAGAGGATTTCTTCCAGGGACGTGTACTGGGGCCGTAGGCCTAAAGTGCCGTAGAACGCCTTCGCTCCCGGGTTGCATTCCCATACATGCAGGGTGATGTTGTAGCAGCCCTGGCTGCGGGCGAATTCCCTCGCAAAGCCATAGAGTCTTTTCCCTATATGGGTTCCGCGGGCACCTTCTTCAACACACAGGTCGTCGATGTAAAGGGAACGGTGAGGGGCCTCGCTCCTCCCCGAATGGTCCTCCAGCCGGCAGAAGATGTAGCCCTTGACGGAAGCGCCGTCATCGAAGACGAATACCGGGGTTGAAGCGTCGGCGAAAATAGCCTGCAGTTCTTCGGGCGAATACTTCCCGCCATTGGCGGCGAAAAGGTCCGGCCGCCCTTCGTGATGGACTTCCAGCACCTGCCGCAGCAGTTCCAGCACGGCAGGAATGTCCTTTTCTTCAGCCCTACGGATCTGTGGCATGGCCGCTATGGCCGATATTATTCTCTTCATATGTAACGCTTTGAATACGGACAAATATATCAATAATTCCGGGATTGCGCTATCTGTCCGCCGAATCGATCCAAATGGTGACGGGACCGTCGTTGACCAGGCCGACTTTCATGTGGGCGCCGAAGACTCCCCTGCCGACCTCCCGGCCGAGTGCAAGCGAAAGGCTTTCGCAGAAGCGTCCATATAGGGGCTCCGATATCTCTGCGGGCGCAGCGGCTATGTATGAAGGGCGGTTGCCCCTGCGGCACGAGGCCATCAGGGTGAACTGGCTCACCGCAAGGATCTCTCCCCCAACGTCGAGGACGGAGAGGTTCATGACTCCGTCCCCGTCGGGGAAAACCCTGAGGTTCACGATCTTGCGCACAAGGTAGTCGATATCGGCCTGAGTGTCGTCGGCCTTTATGCCCACCAGGACCAGGAGTCCCGGGCCAATTTCCGAAACGGTGCCGCCGCCGACTTCGACAGATGCGCGTGAAACCAGTTGGACGAGTACTCTCATGACCGGCAAGTATCCTTGTTCCTATTCGGAATAGAGATTGATGAGGGTCTCGTAGAGCTCCTGCTTCCCGGAAATCTGCCTGGGCTCGCCTGCCTTCCTGGCATAGGCCACGATATCCTCGAGGCTCATCCGGCCTTCTTCGAAAGCCTTGCCTTCGCCCTTGTCGAACGAAGCGTAACGCTCCCTGAGCATCTTGGGAAGCGGGGATTCCTCTACGATGCGGGCGGCATTGAGCAGAGCCCTCGCCATGGCGTCCATGCCGCTGATATGGGCGATGAAGATATCTTCGGGGTCGGTGGAATTGCGACGGAGCTTCGCGTCGAAGTTGCTGCCGCCGTTGCCGAGACCGCCGTTGCGGATGATCTGCAGCATGGCCAGGGTGAGTTCGTAGCCGTCTACCGGGAACTGGTCGGTGTCCCATCCGTTCTGGGCGTCGCCACGGTTGGCGTCGATGCTGCCCAGCATGCCCATGTCCACCGCAACGGCGAGTTCTTCGTCAAAGCTGTGGCCTGCGAGGGTGGCGTGGTTGACCTCGATGTTCACCTTGAAGTCCTTGTCGAGTCCGTTTGCGCGGAGGAAACCGGCTACGGTCTCGACGTCCTGGTCGTACTGGTGCTTGGTGGGTTCCATCGGCTTGGGTTCGATGAGGAAGGTGCCGGTGAAGCCGTGTGCACGGGCGTAGTCGCGGGCTGCGCGGAGCATGGTGGCGAGATGTTCCTTCTCCCTTTTCATATCGGTATTGAGGACACTCATGTAGCCTTCGCGGCCGCCCCAGAACACATAATTGGTGCCGCCCAGCTTGATGGTAGCGTCGATGGCGTTCTTGATCTGGACGCAGGCGCGTGCGACCACGTCGAAGTCGGGATTGGTGGCGGCGCCGTTCATGTAACGCTTGTTGCCGAATACGTTGGCGGTGCCCCACAGGAGCTTGATGCCGGAGGCATCCATCTTCTCCTTGAGATAGTCGGTGATCTCGGCCAATCTCTTCTCGTATTCAGCTATGTCTTCGGTATCCTCGATGAGGTCTATGTCATGGAAGCAGTAATACTCGATGCCGAGTTTCTCCATGATCTCGAATCCTGCATCGGCCTTGTCCCGGGCCCTCTGCATGGGAGAGGAGGCCTTGTCCCATTCATAGCTGCGGGTCTGACCGCCGAACTGGTCGCCGGATGCGGCACCCAGCGTGTGCCACCAGGCCATCGCGAACTTCAGCCAGTCCTTCATTTTCCTGCCAAGAACCACCCTTTCGGGCTCGTAGTAATGAAATGCGAGGGGGTTCTTGCTTTCCTTGCCCTCGAACGGGATCTTTCCGATTTGCGGGAAATACTCTTTTGCCATGATCGTTATGAATTGTTTTTGATAAGTGTTTCTTTCCATCTGCCGTAGGCCTCGGCATATTCCTGCATGTGCACAGGCTCGACGACGGCGATGCGCTTCAGGCTTGCGAAGGCTTCGTTATGGTCCTTGTATATTCCTGCGCCTATACCGGCGCCCCTGGCGGCTCCGGCGCTGCCGTCGGTGTCGTACAGTTCTATGGTTGCACCGCTCACTCCTGCAAGCGCTTCGCGGAACACAGGGCTCAGGAACATGTTGGCGTGACCGGCGTGAATGGTGCCGAGATCCATGCCCATGTCCTGCATGATTTCCATTCCGTAGCGGAACGAGAACACTATGCCCTCCTGCGCCGCCCGCACAAGGTTCTTCCAGCTGTGATGGTTGAAGTCGAGACCGGCCACGGTGCATCCCGCCTCCCTGTTGCCGAGCATGCGTTCAGCGCCATTCCCGAAGGGCAGTACGCTTACCCCTCCGCTGCCCAGGGGGACCGAAGCGGCGATGGCGTTCAAATCGTCATAGGATAGGCCCTGCGGCACGATGTTCCGGCGCACCCACGAATTGAGTATGCCTGTGCCGTTGATGCACAGGAGCACTCCTATCCTGTCCTGCAATGGGCTGTGGTTGACATGGGCGAAACTGTTCACGCGCGACTGCCGGTCGTAGTCCACACTTCCGTTCACCCCGTACACTACTCCCGACGTGCCTGCGGTGGAGGCAACTTCGCCCGGTTCGAACACATTGAGGCTCAAAGCATTGTTAGGCTGGTCTCCTGCCCTGTAGCTGATGGGTGTCCCGGCTTTCAGACCTAGTTCTGCGGCAGCTGCGGCCGATACGCGGCACTGCTCGCCGAAGGTGGGCCTGACCTTGGGAAGAAGGGCTTCGTCGAAGCCGAAGAAATCCATGAGTCTGCGGGAGGGGCGGTTTTCCTTGAAATCCCAGAAAATGCCTTCGGAAAGCCCGCAGACGGTGGTGACGGCCTCGCCGCTGAACTTGAGGGCGATGTAGTCGCCGGGGAGCATGATCTTGTGTATCTTTCCGTAGACTACGGGTTCATTCTCCTTCACCCAGGCAAGCTTGGCCGCTGTAAAGTTTCCCGGCGAATTGAGCAGATGCCCAAGGCACCACTCTTCGCCAAGGGAGGCGAAGGCCTGCCGGCCATAGGGCACCGCCCTTGAATCGCACCATATTATGGCGGGACGCAGGGGCTCCATGTCCTTTCCCACGCACACCAGCCCGTGCATCTGGTATGAGATGCCTATCGCTTCCACATCGGCACCGTTCCGTCCCGCAAGGACCTCAGCCGTCGCCGATTTGAGATTCTCCCACCACGTGGCCGGTTCCTGCTCGGCCCATCCCGGATTGAGGGAGATAATGGGAGCTTCGCTCTTCGGGCAGAACGCCGAAGCAACGCAAGAGCCGGTCGCCGCATCCACGAGGGACGCCTTGACCGAAGAACTGCCTACATCATAGCCTAGAAGGTACATCGGAAGGAATACTTGGTATACAAAGTGTCATTAAAATACAAATATATCTTTTTTACATATATTTGCAAAGACAGACGTAAAACCTATGACCGACAGTTTCAAACGCTTCGACATGGCAAAGGAGCCTGTACGCCAATGGCTTATACTGCGCGACTTTATCAAGGCCGTTAGCTGGTTCAAACTCAGGATACACAAGACCAGCATCCGGCGCACCGGGGTAGACGGCATCAAGCCCCCATACCTTCTCCTCTGCAACCACAACGCATTCTTCGACTTCTTCGTCGCAAGCACATGCGTATGGCCCGCCAGGGCCAATTTCGTGGTGGCCATAGACGGATTCACCACCCCCAGCGGCAAGAACGGATTCACCAGCCGCGAAACCATCATGCGCCTGGCCGGATGCATCTGTAAGCGCAAATTCACAAGCGACACCACCCTTGTACGCAATCTCATGAAAATCATAGACAACGGTGATGTTCCTATATTGTATCCCGAGGCCCGCTATTCCCTCTGCGGCACCGATGCCGTCCTGCCCGAATCCCTCGGCAAACTCTGCAAACTGCTCAAGGTTCCGGTCGTTACCCTCATCTGCCACGGGCACCATGTCAATTCCCCATTCTGGCATGTAGGCAACCGCGGCGTCAAGCCTACCGAGGCCGAATTCTCGCTCTTCGCCACCCCTGATCAGCTCAAGGAGATAAGCGTGGAAGAAATAAACCGCGGACTCGACGCACGCTTCACTTATGACGACTTCCGCTGGCTGGAGCAGAGCGGCCAGATAATAGACACGCCCACCCGCGCCGAAGGGCTGCACAAAGTGCTTTACCAATGTCCGCACTGCGGAAAGGAATACCGTATGGGCAGCGAGGGCGACACACTCTTCTGCTCGGAATGCGGGAAACGCTGGAAGATGGGCACGGACGGGTCGCTGGCGGCCGAGAACGGCGATACGGAGTTCGCCCATATCCCCGATTGGTACGAATGGGAGCGGCAGAATGTGCGGAAGGAAGTCGAAAGCGGGACCTACGGCATCACCTGTCCCGTGCATGTGGAGTCGCTGCCGAACTCGAAGGGATACATCCATCTCGGCAAGGGCACGATGACACACGGAATGGACGGCTTCCACGTCAGTGTCGACGGCCCTTACGGCCATTTCGAAATGGACAAGCCCGTGGCATCGATGTATTCGTGCCACATCGAATACGATTACTTGGGCAGATACGGCGATTGCGTCGATCTCAACACCCTGGAAGACACCTGGTACACCTATCCCGAAATAAAGGATTTTTCGGTTACGAAAATGGCTCTCGCAACCGAAGAACTTTACCGCTCCAGACAATAGGCCTTACGGCTTTTTTTATTATATTCGCCGTATGAAAAGTCTGATTTCCGAAGAAAGCCTGAAACTCGGTTTCGGGCTAATGCGGCTGCCGCGCATAGGCGGCGGCAACTCCGAAGGCCCCATAGACATCGAAAAGACAAAAGCCATGGTGGACGCATTCTTTGCCGCAGGCGGCAGGTACTTCGACACGGCTTTCATTTATGAAGGGTCCGAAGAAGCAGCGAGGCAGGCACTCGTAGAGCGATATCCCCGCGGGAGTTATTACCTTGCCAGCAAGCTCAACGCCGCCGCATGGGTAACCCGCAGCTGCGAGGGAGCCAGGGGCGAGCTGAAGACGAGCCTGGAACGTACGGGAGCAGGATACTTCGATTTCTACCTTCTGCACGACGTAAAGAAGAGCAGCCTCCCGTTCTATGACGAATACCGTATTTGGGATTATGTCAAGGAAATGAAGGCGCAGGGACTGGTGAAGCACTGGGGCTTCTCGTTCCACGACGGTCCGGAACTCCTCGACGAAGTGCTCACCAAGCATCCCGATACGGAGTTCGTGCAGCTCCAGCTGAACTATTCCGACTGGGAAGACGGCACAGTCCGCTCCCGCGCCAACTACGAGGTGGCAAGCAAGCACGATGTCCCCGTAGTGGTGATGGAGCCGGTGAAGGGAGGCACTCTCGCCAATCCACCCAAGCAGGTCGAAGACATATTCAAGGCTGCTGATCCCGACGCCTCCTGCGCATCCTGGGCCATACGCTTCGCGGCCTCGCTTCCGCAGGTGATGGTAGTGTTGAGCGGCATGTCCTCCGAAGGACAGATGGCCGACAACCTCAGTTTCATGAAGGATTTCAAGCCGCTTTCCGAAGCGGAGAAGGAAGTGATCGTAAAGGCCCGCAGCGCCCTGCTCGGAATCGACCGCATCGGATGCACGGCATGCCATTACTGCACTCCGGGCTGCCCGGTGGGCATGCATATTCCCGAGATCTTCTCGGTAATGAACGTCTACCGCACTTACGGTGACCTCGACCTGGCAAGGCACGACTATTCCTGGCGTCCGGAAGGCCCGCTCGCCAGCGAGTGCATACAGTGCGGACAGTGCGAGGAAGCCTGCCCGCAGCATCTGCCCGTCATTTCCCTCCTTCAGGAGGCGGCATCCAAACTGGAGTAACAGGATATGGAACTGTTCTGGGGACTCATCATACCGTTCATCGGTACCACCCTGGGTGCCGCGATGGTATTCTTCATGCATAAGAATATGCCCCCGTGGGTGGAAAAACTGCTCATGGGTTTCGCCGCCGGGGTGATGGTCGCCGCGTCGGTGTGGTCGCTGCTGATCCCGTCGCTCGAGATGAGTTCGGGAGCTAAGGTCCCCTGGCTGCCCGCCTGCGCGGGATTCCTGGCAGGGATGGGATTCCTGCTCCTGCTCGACAGCCTGCTCCCCCACATGCACCTCGATTCTTCGGAGCCGGAAGGCCTGAAATCCGGATGGAAGAAAACCACCATGCTCGTGCTGGCGGTAACCCTGCACAACATCCCGGAAGGCATGGCCGTCGGCATCACCCTGGCGGGAGCGCTGAACGGGGCCGGCGGACTTACCATGGCCGGGGCCCTGGCGCTTTCACTGGGAATAGCCATCCAGAATTTCCCCGAGGGGGCCATAGTGGCAATGCCTTTGGAGACGGCCGGGCGTTCCAAGCGTAAGTCCTTCCTGCTCGGCACCCTCTCGGGAGCCGTCGAACCGGTGGCAGGTATCATAACAGTGTTGTTGACATCGCTGGTAATCAGCATCATGCCCCAATTGCTCGCCTTTGCGGCAGGCGCAATGATCTATGTGGTGGTCGAAGAGCTCATCCCCGAGTCGCAGTCGGGCCGCCACAGCAACGTCGCCACCATAGGAGTGGCCATAGGTTTCGCCCTGATGATGGTCCTCGACGTCGCACTGGGATAAAACAACAAAGACAAACATATGAAGAGACTCGCATTGACTTTGCTGCTGCTTACGGCAGGTATCTCCTTTACGGCCTTCGCCGGTGACGTGCTGTCGCCCGACAGGACACTCAAATACGCCAGCCGTGACACCTGTGACCTCTACCTCGACATCTATGAACCCGCTCCGGGCTCTGCATCGTATGTCCCTGTGAAACGTGACGGCAGCGACGGCCCCGCCCTCGAAAAGCCTACCGTGGTCTTCATCTTCGGCGGAGGGTTCTTCCTGGGTTCCAGGAACTCCCCTTTCTATGATTCCTGGTTCCGCATACTCACCGAAAACGGCTACCGGGTTGTCTCGATCGACTACCGCCTTGCGCTCAAGGGGAAGAAACTCCGCATACCCAAGGACAGGGCGACCTTCCTGAACGCCGTGGACGTGGCCGTCGAAGACCTGTACTCTGCGACTTACTATCTCATAGAGAACGGCCAGGCGCTCGGCATAGACCCGGGCAACCTGGTGATCATGGGCTCCTCGGCAGGCGCCCTGACGGCCCTGTCGGCAGACTGGTACTTAAGCAACAGGACCTCACTCTCCTCCACCCTCCCCGAAGGGTTCCGCTACAAGGGCGTGATCTCGCTTTCAGGCGCAATCATCTCCGACCACGGAAAACCGGCATACCCGCGCGGGGCGTCACCTACCATGCTCCTTCACGGTGACCGTGATGCCATAGTGATGTACAAGGGCATCCGTATCTTCAACTGGGGGCTCTTCGGCTCCGTCAAACTGTCGCGTATCTTCGAAGAGGCCAAGGCCAACTACCAGTTCATCCGTTTCAAGGGCCATGCGCACGACGTCGCAAGCGCCTTCGTCGAATCCTGGGGATTGATACGCAACTTCCTGGAACGCAATGTGATGGAAGGACAGAGGATTGTGATTGACGCATATGCCGACGATCCCAGCTTCGCATCCGACGCCGCGATGAAGGCCGGCGCCCTCTATGATTAGGGCTGTGTTTTTTGTATATTTGCATCATGAAGCCACACCTCGTACTGATTCTCGCGGCCGCGCTCCTGCTGTCCGCCTGTTCTTCTTCGCATAAAACCCGTTCTCCCTACGTCGAAGTTTCCGGAGACACCCTCAAAGTCAGCACTGTCGTCCTGGGAAAGGATGTCAAAGGCTTCAGGGGTCCGGTCCCGATGGTGGTAAGCGTCACCGGCGGGAGGATCAGCGACATCAAGATCCTCGACAATAACGAAACTCCCAGATTTCTCAACAAAGCGGCTGACGGCCTTCTTCCCAAGTGGATAGGGCTGACCGTCAAGCAGGCTTCCAGGCTCGAAGTGGATGCGGTGTCCGGAGCCACATGGAGTTCCAATGCCATCAAGGAGAACATGCGTCTGGCTCTTAAAGAGTTGAGCAAATGAAACCCATAAGGCTGATAAGCATCCTGATACTTCCGGCCATCGTCCTCTTAGCGGCTTCGTGCCTGTCGGAGAGTGTGCCTGCAAACCTGCCCGGGGCCGAACTCCCCGCCCCGAGACCGGGTTCCGGGGAGCAAATAGTCCACCACAAGGCTTTCTCCCTGTCCTTCAACCATGAGGCCCGCATTCCCAACTGGGTGGCATGGGAACTCACTCCCGAACGCTGCGAAGGCCCGTACGGTAGGAATGACGCAAATTACGATTGGGACCCGAGAATCAAGAATTGCCCGGGGAGGAGCGACTACCAGTTCAGCAAGTATGGCTACACCCGCGGACACATGTGTCCCGCAATGGACAACCATGGTGACCTGCAGGCACTTACTGAGTGTTTCTACATGAGCAACATGTGCCCGCAGACCGAAGCCCTCAACGAAGGTTCATGGAACAGCCTGGAACAGCGCTGCCACGTCTATGCCCGGCGCTACGGGCGCATCTTTATCGTGTGCGGCCCCGTCCTCTCCAACCCTGAGGAACTCAGCGAAATCGGCCGGGGCATCACCGCCCCCTACCGCTTCTTCAAGGCCCTGCTGCGCTACGGCACCCTCGAAGACGGCACGCCCGACAACTCCTCCGTCGCCTATATCTTCACCCAGGACAACGCCAGAAGCGTGGTTTCCGTAAATGAACTGGAAGCCCTGATAGGCTTCGATCTCTTCCCCGGCCTGCCCGACGACGTGGAAGAGGCGATTGAAAACCAGCGCCGGGACTGGAGATAATATGCTGTTCTTTCTGCTGGCCGCGGTACTGCCCGCCGCAATCCTCTTCTGGTATGTCTATTCCAGGGACGTGACTCCCGAACCCGGCAGGGTGGTGATGAAGGCTTTCCTGTTCGGGGTCCTGTCCACTGTGGTTTCAACCATGATCTCAGGCCCTCTCATGGCCATGGGCCTTTTCACCGAGAATCCCGGAACGGTCCTGGAGTCCATCTCTACCGCCTTCCTGGGCGCTGCCATCCCTGAAGAATGTGCCAAATTGCTGATGCTCTGGCTGTTGCTGCGCAAATGCAGTGACTTCGACGAGAGGTACGATGCAATAGTCTACGCCACGGCAGTAGGGCTCGGTTTTGCAACCCTCGAGAATATCCTGTACCTGGCAAGTTCCGGTTTCGGTTTCATCCAGGTAGCCATATCCAGGGCTTTCCTGGCCGTTCCGGGCCACTTCGCCTTCGCGGTGGCCATGGGCTACTACTATTCCCGCTGGCACTTTTCCTGGAATGCGAAAGACAAGAGAGGGGCGGCATGGAAGATGCTCCTGGTTCCGGTGCTGCTCCATGGCACTTACGACACCATATGCTTCGTGAGCGCTGTCAGCGAAACGCTTTCGGTCATACTCACTTTCGTCCTGCTCGTCTTCTGCTTCCGCCTTTTCAAATTCACGCGCAACCGCATAATCAAAGAGGCAGCGCTCAACGCCCAGGACTCCGCCTTTTACCGCGAGCACTCGGATTTCTACCTGGACAAACGGCACGAAGACAACTATGGACGCGACTACACCTATTACTACAGGAACGATGACGATTCGGTCGACGAGCAATAGTCCGGGCAGGTTTTTTTTATTATATTTGTCGATTAAATAACAGCAACGAATAACCCCAACAGAATATGCAGAACAAATTACAGGAACTGACCGACAAACTCTACAACGAGGGCCTGTCCAAGGGCAAGGAAGAGGGTGAAGCCCTGCTTGCCCGCGCCCGGGAGGAAGCTGCCGGGATAGTAGCCAAGGCGAAAGAAGATGCCGCAGCCATCGTCGCGAAGGCAGAAAAGGACGCCGACGACCTGAAGGCCAAGGTGGCATCCGACCTGAAGATGGCATCCGCACAGACGCTCCAGGCTACCAAGAAGGATATAGAGAATCTGGTGACGGGCAAACTTGCCGGCGAAAAGACGGCGGAAACGCTCAAGGATGCCGGGTTCATCAAGGAGATCATCAAGGCTGTGGCCGCCAAATTCGACACCGGCGAAGCCGCCGACCTTGAACTTGTCCTGCCCGAGAACCTCAAGAAAGAGCTCCAGCCCTGGGTGGAAGGCGAACTCGCAAAGAGCCTCAAGAACGGTCTCAGCGCCCAGTTCAGCAAAAAAGTGGCGGGTGGATTCACCATCGGTCCCAAGGACGGCGGATGGTTCGTAAGCTTCACGGACGAAAGCTTCTCCAAGCTGATTGCCGAATATCTGCGGCCGGTAACCCGCAAGCTCCTGTTCGGAGAGTAGGCCGATGCATAATTACGAATACATAATCGCAGGCCTTCCCGCACTCAGCCAGGACGGAAGCGGAAAAATCGATGCCGCCGGCATCCTCGCGGAGATACGCTCCCAGCTGGACGCCAGGGACAATGCAGCGGTCAGCCTGCTCACCGACGGCTGGGACTCCGGGAAACTGAACGAAGCTTTCTATGAGGCCGCATCCCGTTCGGGAAGCCGCTTCATCAGGGAGTACTTCGATTTCGACCTGCACGTCCGCAACACCAAGGTGGCCTGGCTCAACCGTAACCTCGGCCGTCCCGAAGACATGGATATCATGCCCGGAGGGAGCGAGGATTACGACGAGAAGCCGGCGATCGAAAAGATACTCGGGACTTCCGACATCCTCGCACGCGAACGCGGCCTGGACGATGCCATGTGGGACAAGATAGACTCACTGACCGTGATGGACGTCTTCGACCTGGATGTCATCCTGGGTTTCATTGCGAAGCTGAAGATCGTCGACCGCTGGCTGCAGCTGGACGAAGGCACCGGCCATGAACTCTTCCATAAACTGGTAAAGGAAATCAAAGAAAACTACAACATATGACAACTGGTAAAGTTATCGGAATCGTATCCAACCTTGTGACGGTGCTCACCGACGGACCTGTGGCCGAGAACGAACTCTGCTACATCAACCTGAAAGGCACCAACCTCCTTGCCGAGGTCATCAAGGTGAACGGCGACAAAGCCTCCGTCCAGGTATTCGAAAGCACGCGCGGCCTGCGTGACGGGGACTCGGTGACCTTCCTCGGCAAGATGCTGGAGGTAACCCTGGGTCCGGGTCTCCTTGGCAGCGTATACGACGGTCTGCAGAACGACCTCACCACCATGAAGGACATCTTCCTCAAGAGAGGTGAATACACCAATCCGCTGGACCATGTCAAGCTCTGGCCTTTCAAGCCTGTCGCCAAGCCGGGCGACAAGGTCATGGCCGCCGACTGGCTCGGTGAAGTCACCGAAGGCTGGCTGCCCCACAAGATCATGGTTCCCTTCTCCTTCAAGGGCGAGTACACCGTAAAGTCGGTGGCTCCCGAAGGAGAATACAACATCGACAAGGTTATCGCGGTGCTGGAATCCGAAAACGGAGAGGACGTGGAAGTGACCATGACCCAGAAGTGGCCCGTCAAGGTAGCGGTCCGGGCATACAGGGAGAAACCCCGTCCGGACAGGATAATGGAAACGGGAGTCCGTGTAATAGACTCCTTCAACCCGATAGCCGAGGGCGGAACCGGTTTCATCCCCGGTCCTTTCGGCTGCGGCAAGACCGTTCTCCAGCATGCCATCGCCAAGCAGGGCGAAGCCGACGTCATCGTCATGGCGGCCTGCGGGGAGCGCGCCAATGAAGTGGTGGAGATCTTCACCGAGTTCCCCGAACTCATCGACCCGCATACAGGCCGGCACCTGATGGAGCGGACCACCATAATATGCAATACCTCCAACATGCCGGTAGCCGCCCGTGAAGCATCGGTTTACACGGCAATGACCATATGCGAATACTATAGGGCCATGGGCCTGAGGTGCCTGCTTCTGGCCGACTCCACCTCCCGATGGGCACAGGCCCTGCGCGAGATGAGCAACCGTATGGAAGAGCTTCCGGGAGCAGATGCGTTCCCGGTGGACCTTTCCTCCATCATAAGCAACTTCTACGCCCGCGCCGGCATGGTGATACTCAATAACGGTCAGAGAGGTGCAGTGACATTCATCGGTACCGTGTCCCCCGCAGGCGGCAACCTCAAGGAGCCTGTGACCGAAAGTACCAAGAAGGCCGCGCGCTGCTTCTATTCGCTCGAGCAGAACCGTGCCGACCAGAAGCGCTACCCGGCTGTGAATCCCATCGATTCCTATTCCAAGTACCTCGAGTATCCCGAGATCGTCGACTATCTCGACAAGAAGGTGGAGAAGGGCTGGGTCGACAAGATCATTCATGCCAAGATGATAGTGCGCCGCGGCAAGGAAATGGCCGACCAGATCAACATCCTCGGCGACGACGGCGTGCCGATGAGCTACCACGAAGCATTCTGGAAGAGCGAACTCATCGACTTCGCCTTCCTGCAGCAGGACGCCTTCGACGACATCGACTCCCTCTCCCCCATGGAAAGGCAGAAATACATGCTCGACCTCATCCTGGACATCTGCGGGCACCACTTCGAATTCGACAATTACGAAGAATGTTCGGCATACTTCAAGAAGATGATCAACATCCTGCGCCAGATGAACTATTCCACCTTTGAGGACGGACAATTCAACTCCTACCGCGGACAACTCACCAAACTGATTCAAGAAAATGGCAACTAAGGCATTCCAGAAGATATACACCAAGCTCGAGTCCATCACGAAGGCGACGGTCTCGCTGCATGCCACGGGCGTGGCCAACGACGAGCTTGCCACCGTGGCAGGCCGTCTGGCTCAGGTTGTGAAGACCAAGGGCGACCTCGTCACCCTGCAGGTGTTCGCCGGGACGGAGAACATCCCGACGGACGCGGAAGTGAGCTTCCTCGGCGCACCTCCCACGCTCAAGGTCAGCGACCAGCTTGCAGGCCGCTTCTTCAACGCATACGGAAAGCCCATCGACGGAGGTCCTGAAGTTGAAGGCGAGGAGCGCGAGGTGGGCGGCCCCTCGGTCAACCCGTACAAGAGGCGCCAGCCCTCGGAGCTCATCCCTACCGGCATCGCCGGCATCGACCTCAACAACACCATCGTTTCCGGTCAGAAGATCCCCTTCTTCGCCGATCCAGACCAGCCCTACAACCAGGTGATGGCCGACGTGGCCATGAGGGCGGACGTCGACAAGATCATACTCGGTGGCATGGGCCTTACCAACGACGACTACCTTTTCTTCCGCCACGCATTCGAAAGCGCAGGTGCGCTCGACAGGATAGTATCGTTCGTGAACACCACCGAAGACCCGCCGGTAGAACGCCTGCTGGTACCGGACATGGTGCTCGCCGCCGCCGAATACTTCGCCGTGGACAAGAACGAGAAGGTGCTGGTGCTCCTCACCGACATGACACTCTACGCGGATGCGCTCAGCATCGTGAGCAACCGTATGGACCAGATCCCCTCGAAGGACTCCATGCCGGGTTCCCTGTATTCTGACCTCGCCAAGATCTATGAGAAAGCTGTCCAGCTCCCTACAGGCGGTTCCATCACCATCATAGCGGTAACCACCCTCAACGACGGCGATATCACCCATGCGATCCCGGACAACACCGGTTACATCACCGAAGGTCAGCTCTTCCTGAGGGCGGATTCCGATTCGGGCAAGGTCATCATCGACCCCTTCCGTTCCCTGAGCCGACTCAAGCAGAACGTACAGAACAAGAAGACCCGCGAAGACCACAGCCAGGTAATGAACGCAGGCGTGCGTCTCTACGCGGACGCCCAGAACGCCAAGACCAAGCAGGAAAACGGCTTCGACCTCTCCGACTACGACCGCAGGTGCCTCGATTACGCTGTTGAATATGCCACAAGGCTTCTCAGCATCGACGTAAACATCCGCATCGAAGAGATGCTCGACACTGCATGGCAGTTGTTCGCAAAGTATTTCTCGCCGGCCGAGACCGGCATACGCCAAACCCTGATAGACAAATACTGGCCCAAGAATGCCGATTAAGTTCCAATACAACAAGACCTCTCTGACGGAACTGGGCAAACAGCTCAAGGTCCGCCAGAAAGCGTTGCCGACTCTCAAGAACAAGGAGTCGGCGCTGCGCATGAGCGTTCTTGCGGCAAAGAAGGATTCCGAAAGGCTGGCGCGCGAACTGGAAGAGGCGATGGAGAACTATGATTACCTCTCCGCCCTGTGGAACGAGTTCGAGCCGGGACTCATCAGAATCACCGACGTCGACCTGCAGACGGTGAAGGTGGCGGGCGTCAAATGTCCGCAGCTGGGTGAAGTCCACTACGAGCTGAAGCCATTCAACGCATTCGTCAAGCCGGCCTGGTACGCCGACGGCGTCCGCATACTGCAGGAGCTCACCCGTCTCGGACTGGAAAGCGAAGTTTTCGAGCAGAAGCGGCGGATACTGGACTTCCAAAGGAAGAAGACCACCCAGAAGGTGAACCTCTACGAAAAGGTCCAGATACCCGGCTATCAGGAAGCGATCCGCAAGATAAAACGCTACATGGAAGACGAAGAGAACCTCAGCAAGGCCTCTTCCAAGATAGTCAAGAGCCGTCATGCGGCTGAAGAGGAGGAGGGCGCCCTATGATCGACAGGATGACCAAATACTCCTTCGTGCTGCTCGACCGCGAGCGCGACGGATTCATGGAAAAGCTCCAAGCGCTCGGGCTGGTGGACATCACCCGTTCCTCGAAGCCCATCGATGCGGCATCCGCCTCCATCTTCGAAAAGATCGGCAGGGCCAAGAGCCTGATACGTCACATCGAGTCCGGGAGCGACGAGCATCTGTCCGCCCTCAGGTCGCAGGTTTCGCAACTTCAGGCAGCCGCCGACGAAATACGCGTCTGGGGCAGCTGGGACAGCGAAAAGCTGGCAGCCACGGGGGTCACGCTGCATTTTTACAAGACCCCTGCCAAGAAGTTCGATCCGGAATGGGAGCAGCAGTACCCGCTTTTGAGAGTGGCGGAACTCAAGGGACAGGCATACTTCGTCATAGCGGGATCTGCCGAAGGTTTCCCGCTCAAGGAACTGCCTGCGCCGCAGAAAGACCTTTCTGCCGCCGAAAAGGAACTTGAGCAGAAGAAGGCGGAAGCCGAATCGTACGCCAAGGCATTGGAAGGCCGCAGGAGCGAGCTCCCTGCCCTCCGCAACCAGGTTGCCTCCCTGCAGGACGACCTTAACCTGTATCTGGCCAACGTCACGGGTGAAGCCGCAGCGGAGAACAGCCTCGTGGTTTTCGAGGGCTTCGCCCCCGAAGCCGATGCACCCGCACTCGAGAAGGCTTTCGATTCCATGGAAGCCTTCTGGATAGCCGAGAAGGCACAGGAAGAGGACAATCCCCCCATCAGGCTGAAGAACAAGAAGTTCGCAGGCATGTTCGAGGTGCTCACCGATATGTACGGGCGCCCCGGTTACAAGGGATTCGACCCCACACCGTTCATCAGCATCTTCTTCACCCTGTTCTTCGCATTCTGCATGGGCGATTCGGGCTATGGCCTCGTCATCCTTCTGCTTGGTTTCCTCCTGCGCAAGAAACTCGGGAAAACCGCATCGCTCGTGATGGTTCTGGGAGCCGCAACCGTCGTGATCGGCTTCTTCTTCCACAGTTTCTTCAGCATGGACATCAGCAAGTGGGGCTTCATTCGCAGCCTCGGGCTGAACAAGGTAATGATGCCTTCGGACAGCCAATGCGTGGTGCCCGGCCTGGGCAGCTATGATTGGAACATGGTGCTGGCCCTTGCCTGCGGCGTGCTCCATATCTCCCTGGCCCAATTCACCAAGGCTGTCGTGGCGACCCGCAACGACGGTTTCGTCAAAAGTCTCGGGGTATGGGGCTGGACGCTGCTGATCGTGGGCGGAGTGACGGTAGGCGTGCTGGCACTTCTCAAAGTGTTCGATTCGTCCATCACTAAGATAGCCATAATCGCCATTGGGATAGTGTCCGCACTGTTCATCTTCTTCCTCCGCGACATCCACAAGAATCCTCTCATCAACTTCGGGAACGGCCTCTGGGAAACCTACAATACCGCCACCGGCCTCCTTTCCGACGTGCTGAGCTATCTCCGTCTCTATGCCCTCGCCCTTGCCGGCAGCCTTCTCGGCGGTGCCTTCAACGACCTTGCCCTGATGGTGCGCGGCGACGGTGGCTTCGGCTGGATACCCTTCGTACTGCTGCTGGTCATCGGCCACGTGCTCAACATTGCGATGTCCGGCCTCAGCGCCTTTGTGCATCCGCTGCGACTCAACTTCCTCGAATTCTTCAAGAATGCGGGTTACGAAGGCTCAGGCCGCAGCTATGCTCCCCTTTCCAGAACAAGTCAAAACTCAAAACAATAAACAATCATGTCACCAGAAACAGTTCAAACATTAGGTTATCTCGGACTCGGCGCCGTCCTTGCCCTTGCCGGTATCGGCAGCGCCTATGGAACCACCATCGCCGGCAATGCGGCCGAAGGTGCCCTCAAGAAAAGACCGGAAGGATCGGGCAACTACATGGTGCTCTCGGCCGTTCCCGCAACGCAGGGTATCTATGGATTCGTAGCCTTCCTCATCATGCTCGGAAAGTTCAACGCCAATCCGGCACTTGGCCTCAAGACCTTCGGCATCGGCCTTTTCGTAGGTCTGGTATGCCTCCTTTCAGCGGTGCGCCAGGGACAGGTCTGCGGTAACGGTATCGTGGGCATCAGCCAGGGCCATAACGTATTCGCCAACACGCTGATATACGCCGCCCTTCCTGAGTTCTACGCTATCCTCGGACTCGTAGGAGCCATCATGGCATAGATTCCCGCGGGCAAAGCACGTGAAGACGGCCGGATCCGGAATCCGGCCGTCTTCAACGTATGTATGGCCGTCAAGTCATGACCGATTTTTGGAGAAGCGGAAAAAAGTCATTATCTTGGAGGAGATTAGACCACATAGCACTAAGACCTGAACAGGATGAAAATAATCGAAATCAAGAAGAGCGTATTCGCGGACAATGACAGAGATGCGGATGAACTCAGGCGCGAGCTGGCTGGCCGCGGAGTCTTTCTCCTAAACCTCATGTCATCCCCCGGAAGCGGAAAGACCACCACTCTCATCAAGACTATAAAACTGCTGAAGGACAAGTTGAACATCGCAGTGATGGAGGCCGACATAGACGGCGACGTGGATGCAGTGAAAATCAGCGAGGCCACCGGGATACAGACCATCCAGCTGCATACCGGAGGAATGTGCCACCTCGACGCGGAAATGACGCGCCAGGGCATCGGCAACCTCGACCTGGACAATACAGACCTGATAATCCTTGAGAATGTGGGGAATCTGGTATGCCCTGCCGAATTCGACACCGGAAGCAGCGCCAACGCAATGATACTTTCCGTTCCCGAAGGTCATGACAAACCGCTCAAATACCCGCTCATGTTCTCGGTATGCAACCTGGTCCTGGTGAACAAGACCGATGTAATGCCCTATTTCGACTTCGACCTGGGCAAATGCGAAGAGTACGTGCATATGCGCAACCCCAAGGCGCAAATCATCCCCATTTGCGCCAAGACTGGAGAAGGCGTCGATAAGTTCGCAGAATGGCTCCTGCAGAAGGTCAAGGAACTGAAACGATAACAAAACCACATAATTATGCCTGAGATGTCAACCAAGTTCGTCCCGAAACACAAGGGCGACAAGAATCCGAATCCCAAGCTCCTCAAGTTGGTACGCCATGTCACCGACCGGATTCCCGGCAAGATCAAGATGGACACCGACGCCCCGGAATACTGGGGCCTTGCCTGTATTTTCGAGGATGAGATGGATCCGGTGACACGCGAGGCCGCGCTTGACCTGATGCTGGACATGCTGCCCGGCAACTTCTTCCGGGTGCGCAAGCACCACAGTTATGCCCTGCTGCACGAAATGAACGCGCAGAAGCATTACACCAAGGACGACGAGTCCTTCGACGAGCTGCTGGACCTGATGGCGCGCCTGGGCGTAATGGAGTACGATTACGGCGATAAATACACCCCGGACGGTCCCGTCCCCGGCACCACCTATGAACGGAAGGACCGCGTTTATTGGGTCCCGATGTTCGTGCCCGGCAGTGCGGAATACACCAACATGAACGAGGCGCTTATGAAGAAACACCCCGAACTCGGAATGTTCTTCGAGCGCATGACCTTCCTGCCTCTCGAAAAGATAACCCCCGTGGTCCCCATGGGCGGCTCGGGCATAGGCATGCACGTGA